>NZ_CP107968.1:4315000-4647500 GCF_036084755.1 Streptomyces sp. NBC_00370 | reverse complement strand
GGCTCCGTGACAACTCGAAGAACCTTACGGATCGGTCCCGGACGTGTCAAGTCGGTTCCAGGTGGGTACTGCGACCCCGCCTAGTCCAGGTCCGTCAGTCTGCCGCCGGCGTCCGGCTGGGCGTGTTCCACCCTGCGGAGCAAGCGGATCAGCATCTCCCCCAGGACTCCGCGCTCCTCGCCCGACAGGTCCTGGAGCAGCTCCTCCTCGAACTCGGACGCCATCCGCATCGCCGCCAGCCACTTCGTGCGGCCCTCGTCCGTCAGCTCCACGATCACGCGCACCCGGTTGTGCTCGTCGCGGTCGCGGGTGACCAGGCCTTCGCTCGCCATGCGGTCGATGCGGTGGGTCATGGCGGCCGGAGTGAGGCCGAGTCGTCTGGCGAGTTCACCCGGGCCCAGCCGGTAGGGGGCGCCGGCGACCACGAGGGTCTTCAGGACTTCCCACTCGGCGTTGCTGATGCCCAGGTCGGCGACCTGGCGGCCGTACGCGACGCTCATGCGCCGATTGAGCCGGCCGAGGGCCGAGACGACCTTTTCGACCTGGGGGTCGAGGTCGCGGAACTCTCGCTGGTAGGCCGCGATCTGCTCGTCGAGGCTCGGCTCACTGAGTCCCGTCGGGCCTGCCGGGTCGGGGGTTTCGGACATCCCGACAGTGTCCCACGGGCTCTCCCTGGCCTTGAAGTCCTTCGAGGTGTATTGTTCAAATGCTAACTTTAGCTTCGAAGTCTTCATGGTCGAGTACTTCACGATTCAAGGGTAGGTGAGTGTGACAAGGCTGATGGGCGCGGACATGCGCCGGATCCAGGCAGGGAACGTGCTCAGCGCGTTCGGGCTCGGGTTCACCGTTCCGTACCTCTATGTGTATGTGGCCCAGGTCCGTGACCTGGGGGCGAGTACGGCGGGTGTCGTGCTCGCCGTCTTCGCGATGGCCGCGCTCGTGGTGCTGCCGTTCACCGGGCGGGTGATCGACCGGCGCGGTCCGCTGCCCGTGCTGATGGGCGGTGCCGTGCTGGCATCGGCCGGGGCGCTCGGCATGGGGTTCGCCGGGAGTGTGCCGGCGGCCGTCCTGTCCGCCGCCGTGCTGGGGGCCGGGACCGCCGTGATGCAGCCGGCGCTGGCCACGATGATCGTCTGGGGGACGACGCCTTCGACGCGCACCCGGATGTTCGCCATGCAGTTCTTCCTGCAGAACCTGGGTCTGGGCATCGGCGGGCTGGTCGGCGGACAGATCGTCGACGAGAGCCGGCCGGGGAGCTTCACGCTGCTGTTCTCCGTCGAGGCCGTGATGTTCCTCGTCATGGTGGGGCTCGCCGCCACCGTACGGCTGCCGCGACCGCCGTCGGTGGTCGTCGGTGATCTCGCCGGGGCCGCCGGGACGCGGGCCAGGAGCGGGCTGCGGGCGCTGCTGGGGCACCGGGCGATGGTGCAGCTGCTGGTCCTCGGCTTTGTGGTGTTCTTCGCCTGCTACGGACAGTTCGAGTCCGGTCTTGCCGCGTACGGGACGGAGGCCGCGGGCATCGATCCTTCGGTGCTCGGGATCGCGCTGGCCGCCAACACGGCGGTGATCGTGGTCGCGCAGTTCGTCGTCCTGCGGGTGGTGGAACGGCGTCGGCGGACCCGGGTGATCGCCGCTGTCGGGCTCGTCTGGACCGTCGCGTGGATCGTGGCCGGGTTCGCCGGGCTCGGGAGTGTCGGTCCCGCGTTCGCGACCGTGGCGTTCGTGTCCACGTACGCGCTGTTCGGGCTCGGCGAGTCGATGCTGGCGCCGACCGTCGCGCCGCTGGTGGCCGACCTGGCGCCCGCGTCGCGTGTCGGGCAGTACAACTCGGCGTTCGCGCTGGTCAAGCAGCTGGCGCTGGCGCTCGGGCCGGCCGTGGGCGGGCCGATGGGGGCCGCGCTGCACGGGCCGTACATCGTGACGTTCGTACTGTTCTCGCTGGGCATCACCGTGCTGGCGCTGCGGCTGGGCAGGCAGCTCACCGCCGTTCAGGACCAGCCGTCGCTCGCTTCGACGTCACGCGTCGTCGTCCAGCATGTGCCCGAGCACGCACCGGAGCCGGTGCGGGAACCCGCCCGGGAGAGCGTGCACTGACACGCCTCCCGCGGGGCCGCCCTGCCGGGTCACTTCGGCAGGGCGAATTCGCACCAGACCGCCTTGCCGCCGCCCGGTGTGCGGCGTGATCCCCAGGACGAGGCGATCGTCGCGACGATCGAGATGCCGCGCCCTGCCTCGTCGATCGGTTCGGCGCGGCGGCGGCGCGGCAGGTGGTCGTCGCCGTCGGTGACCTCGATGATCAGCCGGCGGTCCGTGCGGCGCAGCCGCAGGCGCATCGGGGGTGTGCCGTGCTGCAGGGAGTTCGCGACGAGTTCGCTGGTGGCGAGGACCCCGAGGTCGCGCAGTTCGACGGGGAACCGCCAGGAGGCGAGGACGCCCGAAGCGAAGGCGCGGGCGCGTGGCGCCGCCTCGATGCCGCCGAGCAGGTCGAGCGCCGCGTTGTGGAACAGCTCGGCGTCGGGGCCCGAGCGCTCGGGGTGCTGGAGGACGAGTACGGCGACGTCGTCGTCGTGTTCGGCGGTGACACCGAGGGCGCGGATCAGCCGGTCGCAGACGACCTGGGGTGTTCCCTTGGCGCCGGACAGCGCGCGCTCCAGTGAGCCGACGCCTTCGTCGATGTCCTCGCCGCGCCGTTCGACCAGGCCGTCCGTGTAGAGGACGGCGGTGGAGCCGGGCGGCAGGGCGATGCTGCCCGAGGTGTGCTGCCAGCCGCCGGCGCCGAGCGGCGGGCCCGTGGGGTCGGCGGCGCGTTCGACGGTGCCGTCGGCCGCGCGCACCAGGATCGGCAGATGGCCGGCGGAGGCGTAGACGAGTACGCCCTCGTTGGGGTCGTGCACGGCGTAGACGCAGGTCGCGATCTGGCTGACGCCGATCTCGGCGACGAGTACGTCGAGCAGCTGGAGGATTTCGTGCGGCGGCATGTCGAGGCGGGCGTAGGCGCGGACCGCGGTGCGCAGCTGGCCCATGACGGCGGCCGCGCGTACGCCTCGGCCCATGACGTCGCCGATGACGAGGGCGGTGCGTCCGGCGCCGAGGGTGATCACGTCGTACCAGTCGCCGCCGACCGCGGCGTCCAGCCCGCCGGGCTGGTAGGTGGCGGCGACGCGCAGGTCGTCGGGCTGTTCCAGTTCCTGCGGCAGGAGTGAGCGCTGGAGGGTGACGGCGGTTTCGCGGAGCCGGCGTTCGCCCGCGCGCAGCCGTTCGGCGGCTTCCGCGTGGTCGGTGACGTCCGCCGCGTAGATGAGCACGCCGCCTTCGCCGGAGCCCTGGGCGTCCACGGGTGTGCAGGTGACGGTGAAGGAGTTGTCGCCGCGTCGGGTGTTGCTCGGGGACAGGGTCCTGGCCTTGCGGGACTTGACGGTGCGTGGCTTTCCGCTGCGCAGCACCTGGTCGAGGAGGGGGAACAGGCCCAGTTCGGCGAGTTCGGGGCAGCTCTCGGCGGCGGGGGTGCCGAGTTCGCGGGCGCCGAAGGCCGTGGTGTAGGGCTCGTTGAGGTACGCGACGCGGTGCTCGGTGCCGTGGACGAGCGCGACCAGGGCGGGGAGTTCTTCCAGGATCTGCCGTACGGACAGGTCTTCGAGCGCGGGCACTTGCGGTGCGTCGGCGGACTCGGGGGGCTGGTCGTACTCACCACGGGCCGCCGGCACGGATCCGTGCTCCGTCCGTGCGGCGGCGCGGCGCTGTGTTCCGGGGAGCCGGGCGCTCCAACGCGTGAAGTTCACGGATTTTTGGGCCTCATGGTGTCGTGGTGCTGTTCGTCTTGCCGGGCGGGTCGGGCCTGGCGGGTCGTCGGGGCCTGCTGCCGAGCCGGCCGGATCACTCTGTGCAGATGTGAACCCACCTATGGTCACACGTCCGGACGGGCGAGGGCACTGGCGAGGACGCGGAGGGCCTTCGGATCGTTGCCGTTGCTACTTCTTTTCGGGGTGTTCGCCTCCTGCGGCGACTTCGAATTCGGCGCGGGGGTGCTCCAGGGAGCCGAGCGAGACGATCTCGCGTTTGAAGAGACCGGAGAGTGTCCACTCGGCGAGGACCCTGGCCTTGCGGTTGAAGGTGGGGACCCGGCTGAGGTGGTACGTACGGTGCATCAGCCAGGCGGGGTAGCCCTTGACCTTACGACCGTAGACATGCGCCACGCCTTTGTGGAGGCCGAGGGACGCGACGGAGCCCGCGTAGGCGTGACGGTAGTCCTGGAGGGGCGCGCCGCGCAGCGAAGCGAGGATGTTGCCCGCGAGTACCTTGGCCTGCCGCACGGCGTGCTGGGCGTTGGGGGCGCATCGGCTGCCGGGTTCGTCCGAGGTCAGGTCGGGTACGGCGGCGGCGTCGCCGGCTGCCCAGGCGTTGTCGACGCCTTCGACGGCGAGGGTGGTCGTACAGGCCAGCCGGCCGCGTTCGTCGCGGGGGAGGTCGCTCGCGGCGAGGACGGGGTGGGGTTTGACGCCCGCCGTCCATACGAGGGTGCGAGTGGGGAAGCGGGTGCCGTCGCTGAGGACGGCGACGCGGTCCTCGCAGGAGTTGAGCCGGGTTTCGAGGCGTACGTCGATGTTGCGGGCGCGCAGTTCCCGTACGGCGTAGCTGCCCATCTCGTCGCCGACTTCGGGCAGTATCCGGCCTGTTGCCTCGACGAGGATCCACTTCAGGTCGTCGGCCTTGATGTTGTGGTAGTACCGCGTGGCGTACCGGGCCATGTCTTCGAGTTCGGCGAGTGCTTCGACGCCGGCGAAGCCCCCGCCGACGAAGACGAAGGTCAGGGCGGCGTCGCGGACGGCGGGGTCGCGAGTGGACGAGGCGATGTCCATCTGTTCGATGACGTGGTTGCGCAGGGCGATGGCTTCTTCGACGGTCTTGAAGCCGATGCCGTGTTCGGCGAGGCCGGGGACCGGCAGGGTGCGGGAGACCGAGCCGGGCGCCAGGACGAGCTGGTCGTAGGCCAGTTCGTAGCTGCCGGTGCCTTCTTCGTCGGATGCGGGGGTGCGCAGGGTGACGGTGCGTTTGGCGTGGTCGACCGCGGTGGCCTCGCCGACGACGATCTTGCATTTGTCCAGCAGCCGCCGTAGCGGGACCACGACATGGCGTGGCGAGATGTTGCCGGCCGCCGCTTCGGGGAGGAATGGCTGATAGGTCATATATGGGTCGGGCGACAGTACGGTGATCTCCGCTTCGCCGCTCTTCAGTTTCCGTTGGAGGCGCAGCGCTGTGTACATGCCGACGTAGCCGCCGCCGACCACGAGAATGCGCGTGGCGGGCGTCGACGCGGGGGTCGCCCGGGGAGAGATCTCAGCCATCACTACCCCATGACGCATCCCGACACGGTGTTTGTCCACAGCCCCGACAAATTGTGTGACCGGAGCCCGGTCGGGCGCCCACCCGGGCAAATGCTCATGTTTTACGGGATGTTCGCAGGTCAGGATGGGTGTGCGGGGGTGCGGTCCCGGGGTGAATCAGACGCCTTCCGGTCCTTGCTCCGATCGGGGGGCGCACCATACGGAACTCCCCCCTTCTGAATTGCCGTGGGCTCAACTATGTTCGTAGTCATCGGAGCGTTTGGCTCGTGACTGGGCCTTCAGCGTGCTCCGATGTCAATACGGGGCGTCTCCGGGGGGAGACATCATTACCGGGGGAACACATATGCACATTCAGGATTCGACATGGCAGCCTGCTGTCGTCTCTGACGACGACGTACGGGTGGGCGGTTCCGGGGTCGGGCGGTCAGCTCCGCTCCGGGTGGACGCACAGCGCAATCTGGAGCATGTACTGCGCGCGGCGCGCGAGGTGTTCGGCGAGCTGGGGTACGGGGCGCCGATGGAGGACGTGGCCCGGCGGGCGAGAGTCGGCGTGGGCACGGTCTACCGGCGCTTTCCCAGCAAGGACGTACTGGTCCGGCGGATAGCCGAGGAGGAGACGTCCCGGCTGACCGACCAGGCGCGTTCCGCCCTCGGGCAGGAGGAGGAGCCGTGGTCGGCCCTCTCGCGTTTCCTGCGTACGTCGGTGGCGTCGGGTGCCGGACGGCTGCTGCCTCCGCAGGTGTTGCGGGCGGGGGTGGACGTGGACGACGAGCCGGTGATCAGGGAGTTGCCCGCCGAGCCCCGGGTGCCGCAGCAGCGGCAGAGCCAGCAGGATCTGCGGGTGCTCGCGCGGCATCTCGCGGTGGAGGGGATCGACGACCCGGGGGCGATCGAGCTGCTGGACGTCGTGGGTCAGCTGGTGGAACGGGCCAGGGAGGCCGGGGAGTTGCGCGGCGACGTGACGGTCGCCGATGTCCTGCTGGTGATCGCGACGGCGGCGCCGGCGCTGCCCGACGCGGCGCAGCAGGCGGCGGCTTCGGCGCGGCTGCTGGAGATCCTGCTGGAGGGGCTGCGCCCGCGGGCCGCCTAGGCCGCCGGATGTGACAGGTGCTGCCCCCGCATCGAACTGGCGTGCAATCGCGCGCTGTTGGATCTTTCCCGAACGGGTGAAGTTGCGGGTGCGGACCGGTGGGCGGGCCACCGTGCGGTGGTACGGCGTCCCGGCCACGGGCCTTCGGCGGCTTCGAATGCAAGGTGTCGGGGCGTTCGCAGGATGGTTTCCTGTGGGCGCCCCGGCCCTGCCGCAGACGGAGTGGTGCGCCGGGCCGTAAACGTCCCCGGACGGGTGGTTGCCGGGAATCCGGCCGGGACGGGGCTGCCCGCTGTGGCACGCTGGCCCGGTGTTTGGGTCTGAGCGGTGCGGACGGGGGCTTCCGCGATGAGCGGTGACGGACGGGACGAGCCGCTCGGTGGCGGCGGTGCCGGTGGCGCCGACGGCGGGACGGAACCCGGTGAGCCACCGTCGCGGCAGGTGCCGAGCCAGGGCGGCCCCAAGGGGTCAGCCGGGCTGACAGGTCCGACGAGTGTGCCCGGAATGAGCGGGCCCACGACGGGTGGCCCTGTCCGCTTCGGCCACTCGGCGGCGCCGGGAGCCGAGGAGCCGGGCTCTGTCGTACCGAACCCGGCCGCCGGGCCTGACGACAGCATCGTGCCCGATGCGGACAGCAGTGTGCCGCAGCAGCGCGAGGGGCGCTGGACGGGACCCGAAGGCATCCTCGGCGGCGGGCAGTTCGCGGACCGGCAGTATCCGGACGGGCAGCACCCGGACGGCCAGGATCCGGACGGGCAGCTGACCGGCGAAGCCCAGGCCGACGGCATGGCCGCCGAGGACGACGTACCGACGCTCGAACTGAACGTCGCGGGTGCCGGGGACGCGGCCGGCGCGGCGGGCTCCGCCGGTGAGTTGCCGCCTGCGGACGCCGATCTCATCCAGCGCATGCGCGGTGGCGACGACAGCGCGTACGAGGAGCTGTTCCGCCGGCACTCGGAGGCGGTCCGCCGCTACGCCCGCACTTGCTGCCGTGACGCGCACACCGCCGACGACCTGACCGCCGAGGTGTTCGCCCGTACGCTCCAGGCGGTGCGCGGCGGCGCCGGGCCCGAGCAGGCGGTGCGGGCCTATCTGCTGACGACCGTACGACGCGTCGCCGCCTCCTGGACGAAGTCGGCGAAGCGCGAGCAACTGGTCGAGGACTTCGCGGTGTTCGCCGCGCAGGCGGTCGCCTCCTCCGGTATCTCCGACGACGACACCCTGGAACTGGGCGCCGACGTACGGGCGATGCACGAGGCGGAGCAGTCCCTCGCCATGCAGGCGTTCCGCAGCCTGCCCGAGCGGTGGCAGGCCGTGCTCTGGCACACCACCGTCGAGGAGGAGTCGCCGAGTCAGGTCGCGCCGCTCTTCGGACTGACCGCCAACGCCACCGCCGTACTGGCGGGCCGGGCGCGCGAAGGCCTCAAGCAGGCCTATCTCCAGGCCCATGTGAGCGCGTCGCTCACCGCTGGTGGCGACTGCGCGCGCTACGCCGACCGGCTCGGCGCGTACTCACGCGGCGGCCTGCGGATGCGGGCCGAGCGCGGGCTGCGCAAGCATCTGGCGGAGTGCGCCAAGTGCCGTCTCGCGGCAGGCGAGTTGGCGCACGTCAACTCCGGCATCCCGAACGTGATTCTGATCGCCGTGATCGGCTGGTCCGCCGCCGGTTACTCGCTCAAGGCCGTCGGGCTGGTGGCGGGTGGCGCGGCGGGTGCGGCCGGGGCCGGCGCCGCCGCGGCGACGGGCGGCGCTGCGGGCGGGGCGTCCGGGGCCGCCGGTGGCGCCGCCGGTGGCGCGGCGGCCGAAGGGGTCGGCGCCCCGGTGAAGGTGGGCATCGCGGGCCTGGTGGTGGTCGCAGCCGCCGGTGTGGTGTGGGCGCTGACCGCCGGTGGCGGCGAGCACGCGCCGGACCGGCCCGACGCGAAGCCGCCGGTCGCCCAGCAGGTCGTACCGCAGCTCCCGCCGAAGCCCGATCCGCCCAGGAGCAAGCCCCCTGCGGCGCCCGAGCCGGCGGCCAAGCCCCCCGCTCCTGAGCCGTCCGCCAAGCCCAAGCCGAAACCGAAGCCGCCGCCGAAGAAAGCGCCGCCGCCCGCGCCCAAGCCGTCGGTGCGTACGACACCGCCCGTGCCCCACGCCCCGGCCCCGCCCGCGCCGAAGCCGCCGGCACCGAAGCCGCCGCCGCCCGCACCCGCCGACTTCCAGGTGAACCAGCTCTCGTACGGCGTCATCGGGGACGGCACGAAGCCCGAAGTCCGGCTGGGCAGCAGCGGCTGGCTCTGGCAGCGTACGAATGTGTCCGTGGGCGGTGTCCACTACGCGCACGGCGTGAGCATGCACGCCGGCACGTCGGTCACGATCGACCTCAACCGCAGCTGTTCGTCGTACGAGGCGATGGTCGGGGTGGACGACATGACGCTGGGCCTCGGCTCCGTACGGTTCGCCGTCTACGGCGACGGGGGCCGGCTGTGGCGCTCCCCCGTGATGCGCGGCGGCCAGCGGGCCGCGCCCGTGTCCGTGGGGATCGCCGGGCAGAAGTCGATCCGGCTGGTCGTCGAGCCGGACTCGCCGTTCAGCTCGGTGGCCGTCGCCGACTGGGCCGAGTCACGGATCAGCTGCCGCTGACCGACGCACCGGAGGAACGGTCGGCCGGCGCTTCGAGCAGCTCCGCGATCTGCTCGAAGGTGAGTCCGCCGCCCGCCGCGCGCTCCGCGGCGAACCGGGCGGGGCCGAGTTCCGCGCGTGCCTCGGCCTCGACCTGCTCGGCCGCTCTCTTTTCCGGTGCGGACCGGGGCACGTCGCCGGCCTGCTCCTCGACGGCGGCCAGCACCCGCACGGCGTCGGCCGGCCGGCCGGCGAGCAGCAGCACGGGCGCCGACATCTCCGCCCAAGAGCCGACGATGCCGGTCGCGAGGCCGCTTCCCATCGCCCGCCGCAGCACCGCCGCCAGCGATCTGACGGCGGCGGCGGGTCCCGCCGCCTCATGGGCCGAGATCCGGGCCTGCACGCCGTCGAGCACGAGCTGGAACTGCGGCGGCGGTGTGCCGCGCTCCGCCGCCCGGTACGCGCCGTCCAGCGCCTCCCTGGCACGTGCGTACTCGCTCCGGTCCAGGGCGATCACGGCGCGCATGACGAGGACGAAGGCGCGCGTGTCCTGGACGTCGTGCCGCTCCGCCTCCGCCCATGCCTCGTCGAGGCCCCGCGCGGCGGTGGCCGTGTCCCCGGCGCGGAAGGCGAGTTCGGCCAGCCGGGCCAGCAGGAACGGCGCTTCGGCGTGCGCGCCGACCTCACGGGCGAAGCGCAGGGCCTGCCGGTAGGACTCCTCGGCCGCGTCGTACTGGCCGCGCGCCATCGCCGCCTCGGCGACGGCGCTCGCCACCTGCGCCCGTACCCAGCGGTCGCCGACCCGGCCGGTGAGCTGGTGCAGCTCGGCAAGGCCCTCGTCCACGTCCGCCATGCCGCCCGGCGCGTCGACCAGGACGTGCGTACGGCCCATCAGCAGGACGGCGACCTCCCAGTCGCCCCCGTACACCCGGCAGTTGGCGAGGGACGCGTCCATCTGGGTCCGCATGTCCATGGTTTCGTCGTGGAAGTGGCCGACTATCCCCCAGAGCAGGCCGGGGAACCGGGCGCCCTGCGGACCCGGCTTGCTGAACGCTTCGGTGACGCGGCGGACGTGCCCGTCGAAGGACGGGTCGGCGCGCACCTTGTCCGTCCCGTCACTCTCCACCACGAGGAGGAGCCGCATCATCAGCAGATGCATACGGGGCCAGTAACGGGGGTCGTCGGGGTCCGTCGTGTCGGGTCCCAGCTTCAGGGCGCGCTCCACCCAGGCAAGGCCCTCGGGGCGGTAGTTGCGCAGCCACCAGAACCAGCCGACGGCGAAGATGATGCGCAGCGCGGTGTCCTCGTCGCCGGTGACGGTGACCGTGCGGTGCAGGGCGGCGCGGATGTTGTCGAGGTCCGCCTCCAGCCGCCGTATCCAGGGCAGTTGCTCCCCGGACCGCAGCAGGGGCTCGGCCTCCTCGGCGAGTCCGGTGAAGTAGGCGGTGTGCAGGCGCTCGGCGGCGGCGCGTACGGCGGGGGTCTCGGCCGCGCGCTCCACGGCGTACTCGTGGATGGTCTCCAGGAGGCGGTAGCGCATCTCGCCGCCGGGGCCGCCGGCCGGGGCGTCGGCGGGGGCGGCGACGACGAGGGACTTGTCGACGAGGGCGCCGAGCAGGCCCGGCACGTCGACGGTGGATGCGGCGGTGACGCTCCCGGGGGCTGCTGCGACAGCTGCTGATACGGCTCCTGGGGCGGCTTCCGCGTCGGCGGATCCGCACACGCTCTCCGCCGCGGTCAGGTCCCAGCCGCCCGCGAAGACGGAGACCTGGCGCAGCACCGTACGCTCCCGCTCGTCCAGCAGGTCCCAGGACCAGTCGACGACGGCCCGCAGGGTCTGCTGGCGCGGGAGTACGGTCCTGCTGCCGCTGGTCAGCAGCCGGAAGCGGTCGTCGAGGCGGTCGGCGATCTGGCGCGGGGTGAGCAATCGCAGCCGGGCGGCGGCCAGTTCGATCGCCAGCGGCAGCCCGTCGAGACGGCGGCAGATCTCGGCGACGGCGGCGGGGTCGTCCGCCGGGTCGAACTCGGGGCGCACCGCGCGCGCACGCTCGGCGAACAGCTGGTGCGCGGTGTCGCGCGGCAGCGGCTCCACGGGGCGTACGGCTTCGCCGGGGACCCCGAGCGGTTCCCTGCTGGTCGCCAGCACGCGCAGCCCCGGGCAGCGGGTGAGCAGTGTCTCGGCGAGGGCGGCGGCGGCGCCGATCACATGCTCGCAGTTGTCGAGGATCAGCAGCATGGGGCGGCGGGCGAGGTGGTCGACGAGCCGGGCCGTCGGATTGTCCTGCGCCGACGTCCGGTCGTCGCGGGTGGACAGATGCGTCTCGCGCAGGCCGAGCGCGCTCAGTACGGCGCCGGGGAGCGCGGACTCGTGGTCCAGCGGGGCCAGTTCGACCAGCCAGGCGTCCGGCGGGGCCGACTCCTCCGCGAGCCGGGTCTTGCCCGAGCCGCCGGGGCCTGTGAGCGTCACGAGACGGGAGCGGTCCAGGTCGGCGCGGATGACGGCGAGTTCGCGTTCGCGGCCGACGAAGGAGGTCAGCCGGGGGCGGATGTTGCCTGCGGGCGCGGCGGGCGCGACGGGACCTGTGGCTCCGCCGGGCGGCGGGCCGGGGCCGGTGGCGGTCAACAACTGCCCTTGCAGCGCGACCAGTTCGGGGCCGGGGTCGACGCCGAGCCCGTCGGCCAGGGTGCGGCGCGTCCGCTCGTAGGCGGCGAGGGCGTCGGCCTGGCGGCCCTGCGCCCGCAGCGCCCGGATGAGCAGCGCGTGGAACGGCTCGTCGTACGGACGGGTCGCCGTCAGCTCCTTCAGCTCGGGTACGAGGCTGTGCGTGACCCCGCAGCGCAGATCGGCCTCGATGCGGTGCTGGAGCGCGGCGAGCCGCTGCGCCTCGGGCCGTACGCCGTGGTCGCCGCCGGGCAGATCGACGAGCGCGGTCCCGCGCCACAGGGCCAGCGCCTCGCGCAGGGTGCGGGCGGCGGCCCGGGGATCGTCCGCTTCGAGCTGCGCGGCGCCCTCGCGGGCCAGCTTCTCGAAGACGTACAGGTCGACGTCGTCGGGCCCGGCGGCGAGCCGGTAGCCGCCGGGGTCCGAATCGACGGCCTCTTTACCCAGGACGCGACGCAGCCGCCCGACGAGCGCCTGGAGCGCGGCCCCCGCGTCGTACGGCGGGTCGGCGCCCCACACCCCGTCGACCAGTTCCCCGACGGGCACGGGCCGCCCGGGCCGCAGCGCGAGCACGGCAAGCAGAGCCCGCAGCCGCGCCCCGCCGAGCGGCAGCACGCCGCCCGTCGCGTCCCGCGCCTCGGTGACCCCCAGGATGAAATACCGCACGGCCCCATTGTCACCTCAGGGTCTGACAACGGCCTGTGGTTTCTCCGGGGAGTCGCCCCGTGGCCGCCCGCCGGGCCCGCTCCACGGATGCGGCCGCTACGGATGCAGCGTCTACGGATGCGGCCGCTACGGATGCAGCGTCGGGCGCGGGATCACGCCTCCGGCCACCGCACGCTGGCGTGGCGCCGCCGTGCCCGTCCAGCACGTGCCCCTGCGGGACAGCAGACGGCGCAGCCACAGCTCCGTGGAGACCAGGTCGGCCAGGCCGTCCAGGGGGACCCTCTCGCCCTCCGCCGCCGCCCGCAGGGCCTTGCGGACCACTCGGGCCTCGATCAGGCCCGCGTCCGCCAGCAGGGGGGCGTCGAAGAGGGTGATGAGGTCGCCCACCGCCACGCGCAGTCCGGCGCGGGTGGCGGCGGCCGAGGTTTCGCGTGAGGTGGCGCCCCAGCCCTGCGGCAGGTCGTGGATGCCGGCCCCGGCGAGGACGGTGCGCAGGATCTCGGCGCGGGCGTCCGGCTGGACGCGGAGCGCTTCGGGGAGTTCGCGGCAGGCGCGGACGACCTGGTTGTCGAGGAACGGCGCGTGCAGGCGCTGGCTGCGGATCTCGGCGGCCTGTTCGAAGACGCGGTGGTCGGCCGCGTACCGGGCGAGCACGGCACGCGCGCGTGCCTCGCCCGGGCGCTGGACGGAGGTGGGGCGGATCGCGGCGGCGGTGAGCCGGGCCGCGACCTGGGCGAGTGCTTCGCCGGTGAGCCAGCGGGCGGCGGGGCCAGGCCGGGACCAGGTGAGGGCGGACAGCGCCGCGTTGACCGGTCCGTCGTACACGGGTGAGCCCGCCGCCCTGTTGGCGTCGGGGAGGCGGGCCGCCGCCTGTTCGAGGCCGGTGCGGTAGGGCGTACGGGCGAGTCTGCGCGCGGCCCGGTAGACGGTGAGCGGCACGAACAGCGAGGCGGGCGAGGCGCCTTCGGCCTTGACGAGTTCGGTGACGGGCCGCAGCAGGTTGCGTCTGCGCCGGTCGAGCAGCAGGTCCGCCATGCGCGCGGGGTGCGCGTCGAGGACTTCGCGCGCGCCGGCGCCGGTGAAGTGGTCGGCGCTGCCCGCGGCGAAGCGGCGCCGGTGCCGCTCGGCGGAGATGAGCGAGGGGCCGGGTTCGTCGGTGAGCGCGCCGTCGAGTTCGGCGTACGGCAGGGCCTCTTCGCCCGCGGCGACGACGACGTGGTGCAGCCGGGGGTTGGCGGCGATGATCCGGGCGCGTTCGAGTTCGGCCTCGTCGCGGCGGCCGGGCGCCAGGTCGTTGAAGGTGACGGCGAGCAGCCGCTCGCCCGCGCCCGTGCCGTGGCCGAGGACCGTGCCGGGCGCGCCGGGCAGCCCCGCGGCGAGCAGCGCGAGCGTGGCGGAGGCCGGGCCGCCGGACAGGTCGGCGCCGATGCCGGGGACGGGCGCCCCGCGTGCGGCGCGCCGGTCGGCGGGGCCCATGCCGGGGACGGGCCCCGGGTCGGGGGCCACGGTCTCGGGCGCGTGCCGCGGGGCGGTCAGCCGGGCACGTACGGCTTCGACGAGGGCGTCCCGTACGCCTTCGACGGCGCGGTCCGGGTCGCGCTGGGCCGCAGCGACGGCGAGCGAGGCGACCGGTTCGTAGCCGGTGATCTCGCGCGAGCCCTCGCGCAGGATCAGCGCGTGCCCCGGCGGGATGCGCTTGACGCCGTCGTAGGGGGTGGAGTCGCGCAGCGCCTCCGGGGTTTCGGGGCAGGCGAGGAGCGCGGCCAGGTGTCCGATGTCGAGTTGGGCCTCGATGAGGTCGGCGAGCGGCAGGGCGGCGGTGGCGTACGCGGTGCCGCCCGCCCACGGCGTGTAGAAGACGGGTCTCGCGCCCGCCAGGTCGCCGGCCACCGTTATCCGCCGGCCGATCTGGGCCACGGCCGTGTAACTGCCCGTCCAGGCCGTCAGATGGCGCAGGGCGCCGCCGCGCGCGGCGAAGAGCCCGAGACGCAGTTGCTCGTCCGTCGCGCCGCAGCAGCCCAGTACGGCAAGCCGGTTGAAGGCGTCGATGGACACGACGCGCACCTCGTCGGGCCGCCAGTCGCCGACGGCCCACAGCGGATCCGGGTCGCCCCACAGGAGTTGGGAGCCCACCGGGTGCACGGAACCCCCGTCGGACCCCTCGCCGACCGGCCCCACGGCACCCGCCGTGCCGAAGTGCGCGGCGATACTGCTCCACCCCACCAACCAGCGCATCGCCGCCTCCACAGCCTGTGGACAAAGTCGGGCGCGACCGAGGTACATGCCCGTTCGGGACCATGCTGCCACGACAAGTGGGCACAGGAGGGGCTACGGGGCGCGCGTACGGGAAAGTGAATGCGCCCCTGGCATGAGCCATTTGGCGAAGATTCGGCTGTCGGCGGACAGACAGCATTCAGCCAATCTCCGAACTCGGCACGGCGTCGATACACCGGCAAACGCTCGGTCCGGGAGGCGCGCCGCGCCTCCCGGACCGATCCACCGCCCGCGGGGATTGGGGCGGCGGTATCCCCCAGCCCACTGGTTCCAGTACGCAGTGGGCCGACCCACGCAGGTCTCATGGAAGCGCCACCGCTCCCTTCGGGCCAAGGCGCACGGCCGGGCGCACGGCCACACACCCGGAGCACGGTGCGCCGCCCCGCGATCTCCGCACGTACTCCCGTACGGACAACAATCCCGCCATCCGGAAGTCCGCCCCTTAACGGTCGGGATGTGGCGAACTACGCTGGGTTTACGAATGCCGCGCGCCTATGCCGCGACGCGGCGGCCGTCTGTGTGTCGAGGGGTGACGCATGTCCAGAGAGCTACGCGGGCCGAACGAAAAACTCGGCACCGTTCTCGCCCTCGCGGGAATCAGCAACGCCGGGCTCGCCCGGCGTGTCAACGACCTCGGAGCGCAGCGCGGTCTGACTCTTCGCTACGACAAGACCTCGGTGGCGCGCTGGGTGTCGAAGGGGATGGTCCCGCAGGGTGCGGCGCCCCATCTCATCGCCGCCGCCATCGGCGCCAAGCTCGGCAGGCCCGTACCGCTGCACGAGATAGGGCTGGCCGACGCGGATCCCGCGCCCGAGGTCGGTCTGGCCTTCCCCCGTGACGTGGGTGAGGCGGTCCGCTCGGCGACGGAGCTCTACCGGCTCGATCTCGCGGGCCGCAGGGCCGGCGGGGGCGGCATCTGGCAGTCGCTGGCCGGATCTTTCGCAGTGAGCGCTTACGCGACGCCCGCTTCACGGTGGCTGATAACACCCGCCGATTCCTCCGTCGCGCGTGACGCGGCGGTGGCGGAGGCGGCGCAGGGAGCGCACGGACAGGGCGGCGAGGCCTCGGGAGAGGTGTCGCCGCTGCGTGTCGGCCACAGCGACGTGGCGAAGCTGCGGGAGGCGGCGGCCGACGCGCGGCGCTGGGACTCCAAGTACGGCGGCGGCGACTGGCGTTCGTCGATGGTGCCCGAATGCCTGCGGGTGGACGCGGCTCCACTGCTGCTCGGGGCCTACAGCGACGAGGTGGGCCGGGGGCTGTTCGGTGCCACGGCCGAACTGACCAGGCTGGCCGGGTGGATGGCCTTCGACACCGGTCAACAGGAGGCGGCGCAGCGGTACTACATCCAGGCGCTGCGCCTGGCGCGCGCCGCAGCCGACGTACCGCTCGGCGGCTACGTCCTGGCGTCGATGTCGCTCCAGGCGACGTACCGGGGCTTCGCCGACGAGGGCGTCGACCTGGCCCAGGCGGCGCTGGAGCGCAACCGCGGTCTCGCCACGGCCCGCACGATGAGCTTCTTCCGGCTGGTGGAGGCACGGGCACACGCGAAGGCGGGCGACGCCGTCGCCGCCGGTGCCGCCCTGAAGGCCGCTGAGGGGTGGCTGGAGCGCTCGCGGCCCGGCGACGCGGACCCGAACTGGCTGGGCTTCTACTCGTACGACAGGTTCGCGGCGGACGCCGCCGAGTGCTACCGCGATCTGAAGGCGCCACGCCAGGTGCGGCGGTTCACCGAACAGGCGCTGTCCCGGCCGACGGAGGAGTTCGTACGGTCGCACGGCTTACGCCTGGTGGTGAGCGCGGTCGCCGAGCTGGAGTCCGGCAATCTGGACGCGGCGTGCGCGGCCGGCACCCGCGCCGTCGAGGTGGCGGGGCGCATCTCGTCGGCCCGCACCACCGAGTACGTACGCGACCTGCTGCACCGCCTCGAACCGTACGGCGACGAGCCGCGCGTCGCCGAGCTGCGCGAGCGGGCGAGGCCGCTGCTGGTGGCACCCGCGTAGCGGGTGCCGGTGGTCCGTGATTGCGGCCCCTGACGGCGGGGCACCCGATGGGGGCGCCGGTCGGAGCCGTCGGGCGCCGGTGTGCGTGGACCCGCCGTAACCACCGCCCGGTGCCGCGCGCTGTCAGTGGTCCGGTGCACTATCGGGGTGGGAGGTGGTGCGCCATGAGCGGGCGAGGACCTGCGGAGTTCGACTGCGACGTGCTGGTCGTCGGCGGCGGCATCGTCGGCCTGTCCACGGCGTACGCGCTCACCCGCGCGGCGCCGGACACCCGCGTCGTGGTGCTGGAGAAGGAGCGCGGCCCGGCGCGCCATCAGACGGGCCACAACAGCGGCGTGATCCACAGCGGGATCTACTACGCCCCCGGCTCGCTGAAGGCGCGGTACGCGGTCAGCGGGTCGGCCGAGATGGTCGCGTTCTGCGCCGAGCACGGCATCGCCCACGAGGTCACCGGCAAGCTGATCGTCGCGACGCGCCGCGACGAGCTGCCGAGGCTGCACGCGCTGGCCCAGCGCGGCAGGGAGAACGGCATTCCGGTGCGCGAGCTGGGCCGCACCCAGATCGGGGCGTTCGAGCCGCGGGTACGGGGCGTCGCGGCGATCCACGTCGGCTCGACGGGCGTGTGCGACTTCGTCGCCGTGGCGGCGCGGCTGGCCCAGGAGGCGGCGGCTGCGGGCGCCTCCGTGCGGTACGGCGCCGATGTGACGGCCGTCGACCGGCGCCCCTGGGGCGTCGCCGTCCGTACGGCGGCGGGCGAGGTCGTCAGGGCCCGCGCGCTGGTGAACTGCGCGGGGTTGCAGAGCGACCGGCTGGCGCGGCTCGCGGGCGACGACCCGGAGATGCGGATCGTCCCGTTCCGCGGGGAGTACTACGAGCTGGCCCGCCCCGAACTGGTCCGCGGGCTGGTCTATCCCGTGCCCGACCCGGCGTTCCCCTTCCTGGGGGTCCATCTGACGCGCGGTGTCGACGGCGGGGTGCACGTCGGGCCGAACGCGGTCCTGGCGCTGGCCCGTGAGGGCTACGGCTGGTCGGTGCTGCGCCCCGGCGAGCTGGCGGACACCCTGAGCTGGCCCGGCTCGTGGCGTACGGCACGGAGGCACTGGCGGTACGGCGCGGGCGAGCTGCACAGGTCGCTGTCGAAGCGCGCCTTCGCGACGGCGGTACGGCGGCTGCTGCCCGCCGTACGGGACGCCGACCTGCTGCCGTCCCCGGCCGGGGTGCGCGCCCAGGCGGTCCTGCGGGACGGCACGCTGGCCGACGACTTCCTGATCCGCGAGGCACCACGCACGGTCCACGTACTGAACGCCCCGTCCCCGGCCGCCACGGCGTCACTCCCGATCGGCCGCGAGGTGGCACGCCGAGCGCTGGCGGCGCTGGCGGACGCCTGACGGCTCGGGTGCGGGCCTGGGTTGCGGCCGTCGCCGGGAGCGGTGTCGCCGTCCGGCGGGGTTCGGGGTTGCGGGCCTGGGTTGCGGTGTCGCCGTCCGGCCGGGTTCGGGGCTGCCGGTCTCGGTCGCGGTGTCGCCGTCCGGCCGGGTTCGGGACTGCCGGTCTCGGTCGCGGTGTCGCCGGGGGCCGTTCCGGGGTCGGGGCTGCGGGCCTGGGTTGCGGTGTCGCCGTCCGGCGGGGTTCGGGGTTGCCGGTCTTGGTCGCGGTTGTCGCCGTCCGGCCGGGTTCGGGGTCGGCGCTGCCGGCCTTGGTCGCGGTGTCGCCGTCCGGCCGGGTTCGGGGCTGCCGGACTTGGTCGCGATGTCGTCGTCCGGCCGGGTTCGGGACTGCCGGTCTCGGTCCCGGTGTAGCCGTCCGGCCGGGTTCGGGGTCGGCGCTGCCGGTCTTGGTCGCGGTGTCGCCGTCCGGTCGGATTCGGGGCTGCCGGACTTGGTCGCGGTGTCGTCGTCCGGCGCGGCTCGGGGCTGCCGGTCTTGGTTGCGGTGGTTGCCGGGTGTCGTTCCGGGGTCGTGTCCTGCGCTGCATGATTTACGGCGCGGTACACGCCCGACGCGGAGCCACCGCCGAGTCGCGCCACAAATCACGCTCTACGCTCCGGACACCACCCCTGCACGACCCCCTTCAGCCCCCGCCCCACGGGCGCTCTCGGGCCACCGGACGGCCGCCAAGGTCGCGGGTTTCTCGGTCGCTTCGGCGCTCCGTAGAATCGACCGCATTGTGTCCGAGCCTGAGAAGACCGAGATGACCCCGCTGATCCCCACCGAGCCGGAGGACCGGCTGCGTGCCGCGAGCCGGATGTTTCCTGACGGGACCGGGCCGGCCGCCGATCCCGCCGGGGCGCACTTCGAGCGGCGGATCCGCAGCTTCCAGCCGCGCCGCAGCCGGGTCACGACAGGTCAGGCCGACGTGCTGCGGCGGCTGTGGGCCGACTGGGGCCTGGACATCGACGGACAGCGGGTCCTCGACCTGCCGGAGATGTTCGGCGGGCTGCCGGTTGTCCTGGAGATCGGCTTCGGCATGGGCGAGGCGACGGCCGCGATGGCCGAGGCCGACCCCGGCACCGGGATCCTCGCCGTGGACGTGCACACCCCGGGACAGGGCAACCTGTTCCGTCTCGCCGAGCAGAACGGCCTGTCCAACATCCGGGTCGCCAACGGTGACGCGGTGATCCTGCTCAGGGAGATGCTGCCGAGCGCCTCGCTCGCCGGGATCCGCGTCTACTTCCCCGACCCGTGGCCCAAGAAGCGGCACCACAAGCGGCGGCTGATCCAGCCCGAGTTCCTCGACCTCGCCGCCGCCCGGCTGAAGCCGGGCGCCGTGCTGCACTGCGCGACCGACTGGGAGCCGTACGCCGAGCAGATGCTGGACGTCATCAGCGCCCATCCCGGCTTCGAGAACACCAGCCCGGACGGCGGCTACGCCCCGCGCCCCGCGTTCCGGCCGCTGACCCGGTTCGAGGGGCAGGGGCTCGACAAGGGGCATGCCGTGCACGACCTGCTGTTCCGCCGCACGGGCACCGACGCGTAACCTCGCCGGCCATATCCGGCCGCACCCGCTCCAGGCACCATCGCGGGTGTCGGCGGCGCTCGTTAGGGTCAACAGGTGCCAGAACCGTCCCCGCAGAGCGTCGAGCCGCAGCCCCCGATCCCCGTCGCCGAGGTGTGGGACCGCAGCGGTGAGCTGTGGGGCGCGGTGCCGGAGCCCGTGCGCCGGCGGCGCTACTGGCCCGGCCGGGCGTTCTGGCACAGCAAGGCGGTACGCGCCGGTGTGGTGATCACCCTGCTGGCGCTCTGCGGTCTGGTGATCCTGACGCTGGTCAGGCACGAGACGGGCACCCAGGGCTTTCTGGTGGGCCTCGGCCTGGCCGTGCTGCCCGTGCCGCTGCTGATGGCGGCCTTCCGCTGGCTGGAGCGGGTCGAGCCGGGCCCGTGGCGCAATCTGCTGTTCGCCTTCGCCTGGGGCGCCTGCGCGGCCGCGCTGGTCGCGATCATCGCGAACTCCTTCGCGACCCACTGGATAGCCACGGCGACAGCCGACCCCGCGGGTGCCGAGTCCCTCGGCGCGACGGTCGTGGCGCCGGTCGTCGAGGAGAGCGCGAAGGCGGCGGCCGTCCTGCTGATCTTCCTCTTCCGAAGACGCGACTTCACCGGCCTGGTGGACGGCGCGGTGGTCGCCGGCTTCACCGCGACCGGCTTCGCCTTCACCGAGAACATCCTCTACCTCGGCAACGCCTTCGGCGAGGACCGGGACTTCGGCCAGACGGGCTTCGCGACGTACACCGTCGCCACGTTCTTCGTACGGATCGTCATGTCACCGTTCGCGCACCCGCTGTTCACGGTCATGACCGGCATCGGCTTCGGGCTCGCCGCGCTGGCGCCCCCGCACCGCAAGCTCCGCCGCCTCGGGCTGCCGCTGCTCGGCCTGCTCCTGGCGATGGGCATGCACGCCCTGTGGAACGTGTCGTCGTCCGCCTTCGGCCCGTACGGCTTCTACGCGGTCTACGGCATGTTCATGTTCCCCGTCTTCGGCCTGGTGACCTGGCTGGTGATCTGGGCCAGACAGCGCGAGCTGCGCACCGTCGCCGCGCAGCTGCCCGCGTACGCGGCGGCGGGCTGGCTGGGGACGGCCGAGCCGGCCGCGCTGTCCTCGATGCGGGCCCGCACCATGGCGCGGGACTACGCGGGCCGTACGTACGGCACGACGGCCGCGCGGGCGGTCACCGAGTACGAGGTGACGGCGACCTCCCTGGCGTTCCTGCGCCACCGCGCCGGGCGCGGTCTCGCCGTCGGCGACTTCGCCGAGCGCGAGCGGGAGCTGCTGGACCGGCTGTGGGAGCGGAAGGAGCTGGCGGGGCCCGCGCTCACCTACGCGGCGCGGGCCACGGGCCGGGTCTGGGTGCCGCCGCCGTACGTCGACTACGACGGCTACAACCCGTACCGCCAGTACTGAGCCCGGATACCCGGGCCGCGGCGCCCCTACGCCGAGGCCGCCGTCAGCTCCGCGAGTTCTTCCGGCGTCAGTTCGAGATCCGCGACCGCCAGCAGCGACGGCAGCTGCTCGACCGTACGCGCGGAGGCGAGCGGCACAGCGACGGTCGGCTGCGCGGCCAGCCAGGCCAGCGCCACGGTCGCGACCTCGGCGCCGTGCGCCCCCGCGACCCGGTCGAGCGCGGCGAGGACCCGGGGACCACGGTCGGTGTTCAGATATTCGGCCGCGCCCTCGCTGCGTACGCTCTCGACGGTCGTGCCGGGCCGGTACTTGCCGGTCAGGAAGCCGCGGGCGAGCGAGAAGAACGGCACGGCGGCCAGCCCGTGCCGGGCGACGACGTCCCGCAGTTCGCCCTCGTAGCTGTCCCGCGAGACGAGGTTGTAGTTGACCTGGAGCGCCGCATAGCGGGCCAGGCCCTCCTTCTCGGCGAAGGTGACGGACTCGGACAGCCGCTCGGGCCCGATCTGGGAGGCGGCCACCGCGCGGACCTTGCCCTCCTTCACCAGCTGGTCGAGGGTCGTGACGATGTCCTCGACGGAGACGCTCGTGTCGTCGACATGCGTGTAGTACAGGTCGATGTAGTCGGTACGCAGTCGGCGCAGCGAGTCCTCGACCGCCGCCTTGATGTTCGCCGGCGCGAGCCCCTTGCGCTTCGGGTGGCTGGCGACCTTGGTGGCGATCAGGACGTCGGAGCGGTTGCCGCGTGAGGCGACCCAGTCGCCGATGATGGTCTCGGACTCGCCGCCCTCGTTGCCGTCGACCCAGGCGGTGTACGAGTCGGCGGTGTCGATGAAGTTGCCGCCCGCCGCCGTGTACGCGTCCAGTACGGCGAAGGACTGTGCCTCGTCGGCGCCCCAGCCGAAGACGTTGCCGCCGAGGGCCAGCGGGGAGACGTGGAGGTCGGAGGTGCCCAGCTTTCGCAGATCGGTCATTCGTCCATTGAACGCCGAAAGACCGACGACTCCGACGTCGGGGGGTGAGCGCCGGAGCCGCCGGGGTCTGGTGGGGTCAGGGGTTGATGCCCCTGGCCTGCAGCCATCCGTTCGGGTCGATACCGGTGCCGTCCGGGGTGTGCACCTCAAGGTGCAGATGCGGCCCGGTCACGTTGCCGGTCGCGCCGACGCGGCCGATCACATCGCCGGTGGTGACCTTCTGGCCCGCTGTGACGGTCATCGAGGACTGGTGGCAGAACCACAGCTCCGTGCCGTCCTCCAGCTCCAGGACCGTGCGGTAGCCGTACGAGCCGGCCCAGCCGGCCGACTTGACGGTAGCGCTGTGGATGGCCTTGATCGGGGTGCCCGTGGGCGCGGCGAAGTCCAGTCCCGTGTGGTAGCCGGAGGCCCACATGGAGCCGGCCTCACCGAAGGTGGAGGTGATCGTGTACGAGGCGACGGGGAGGGTGTAGCTGGAGGCGAGCTTCGCGAGCCGGAGCTCCTCGGCCTTCTTCTTGGCCGCTTCCTCCGCCTTCTGCTTCGCCTCTTCGACCTTCTTCTGGGCCTCGGTCTGCTGCTTCTTCGCCTCGGCCTCGGCCTGCTTCGCCGCGGTGGTCTCGGCGGCCGCCTGGGCCGCCTGGTCGGCCTCCGCCTGCTGGTGCTCGGCCTGCTGGAGGATCCGGGCCCGCAGGGCCTCGCCCGCGTCGCCGCCGGCGGTCGCGCCGTGCTGGACCGCGGAGCTCGCCACCAGGTCCGTGCCGCCGAGGGGGGCGCTGGCCAGGATGTTCGGCTCGGTCTCGTCCGGCAGCAGCGCGCTCACACCGGGCAGCGACTTGGCGTCCGGGATGTGGTCGGTTATCGCGTCCGGCAGCGAGATGGAGACCGCGGGCTTCTCCTGCGCCGTGGCGATACCGCCGGCGCCGACGGCGGCGATGACACCGACACCGAGGACCGTGGAGCTGCGGGCGAGTCCGTTGCGCTGCTTGGCGACGCGATGCCTGCCGCGTACCGGGAGGACGGACTCCTCGGTGGGATTCCACTCACCGGTGGGATTCCAGTCGCCCCAGGCCCCGTCCGGCGGGGCTTCGGTGGCGAGGCCGCCGAAGGGAGATGTTTCGAGGGAGGCCTCGGGGGCAGGCTTGTTGGACGCCACTGGGGCGCTCTCCTTTCCTTCCTTCTCGCCTACCGGGTTAGCTGACGGGTTCGGAGCAGGAAGGTCTCCTACGGGTGCGACTCGCTGCTTTGCGGCAGCAAGAAACTCCCGATTCACCCCAATTGTTGGTTCCCCGGTTCCCTTGCGGGATTCGGCGCGTGCGCACGGCGCCATCTCTGACGACGGCTGGGACGACCGCGCTGCGTTATCGAACGTTAATAGAGACCAGGCCGTTATTCCAAGCTGTTCCCGGTGATCGTTAACAAGTTCGCATCGGACGTAACAGGACACATGCAGGCGCAAGTGGGCGAGTTGACGGGTTTACGGACCCACACGTGTTTCTGATGGTGTGTCAGTAGTTATGCGCAGGGGCGCCGTTCGAACACGGAAGGTAGCGGGACGGGATCCGGACAGGATCCGGCGAGCGATACGCGCGATCTACGGCACGACCAGCGCGGCCCTACGGCACGACCGGCATCGTTCTGCGCCGCTCGGGCTGCCCCTCCGCCGGCCTGCTGACCGCGAGCAGCGCCATGTCGTCGTTGGGGCCGCCGCCCGTGTGCACCCGTACGTCGCCGATCATCGCGTCGAGCAGTTCGTCGGGCCCCGGGAAGATCACCCCGTCCAGCCGGCCGCGCGGGTCGTAGAAGACGCCCTGCCGGTCACGCGCCTCGGAGAGGCCGTCCGTGTAGAAGAGCAGCGTCGCGCCCGTCGGGTAGTCGATCTCGTCGGCGCGGTCCGGCCACCCGCCCAGCTCGGCCATCCCCAGCGGCAGCGCGAACTCGGTCGGCGAGAGCATCAGCGCGGCGCCGTCGGCGAACAGCATCAGCGGCTCGGGGTGCCCCCGGTTGATCAGCCGCACGACGTCCTTGCCGTGCGGGATCTCGGCCAGCACGGCGGTGGTGAACCCCTCGAAGAGATCGATGGTGCCGCGCCGCGCGCCCTCGCGGGTCATGGCGCGCTCCAGCCGCTGCGCGACCCCCTCCAGCGAGCTCTCCTGCTCCGCCGCCTCCCGGAAGGCGCCGATGACCACGGACACCGTCTCGACGGCCCCGAGCCCCTTGCCCCGCACGTCGCCGACGACCAGCCGTACGCCGTGCGGGGTGTCCTGTACGGCGAACAGGTCTCCCCCGATGAACGCGCCCTCCTGCGCCGCCTCGTACCGCGCGGCGATGTGCAGCCCGCCGATCCGGTCGGCGGGCGTCGGCAGGACGGCGCGCTGGGCCGTCTCGGCGATGATCCGGGCAGAGGTCAGCCGCTCGTTGGTGCGGCGGACGATGCGGTTGATGGCGAGCGCGAGGACGGAGACCACCAGGATCGTCAGCAGCTCGGTGAACGCCTGGAGTCTGAAGAGCCCGTCCCCGAAGACGCGCAGCACGATGTCGATCGCCACGGCGGCGGTGCCCGTCAGCAGGGTGCCCGTCAGGGTGAAGAAGGGCGCGGCGACCAGCGGGGCCGCGGCGAAGAAGGGGGACGCGGTGAAGCGGGTGGGGGTCGCCGAGTCGAAGACGACCCCGACGAAGATGACGAAAGCCGGCATACAGCGCACGATCCAGCGCGCGCGGGGGCTCTGGTCGCCGTCCGCGCGTTGCACTCTGCGCGCTGCCGGAGTCTTACGGCTCCCAAGCATCCCCACCAGTTGTCTCTCCTGCCGCTCCGGCTACGGTCGCGGACGGTACCGCGCCCCACCAAGGCTGGCCGCTGCCGCGCCGGGCTGCGACCCGCATCGACCGAGTGGGCTACCGGCACGCCCGGCGAAGATCCGGCCGTCCACTCCGACGATCCGCCCCTCGGCCGGACGACGCAAGCTCTGACAGCGAGCTCTTGCGCCTGGTCGGGCGGCGGAATCACCGAAGGCCCGGATCCAGTGTGGATCCGGGCCTTCGGTGGTGAGTAGCGGGGGCAGGATTTGAACCTACGACCTCTGGGTTATGAGCCCAGCGAGCTACCGAGCTGCTCCACCCCGCGTCGGTAAACCCAACTCTACGGCATCCCGATCAAGATCATCTCCACTCTCGGGCTGCCACGGTTTTCAGGCCGCCGTCACGACCTCGGCCTTCACCGCCGCCGACCACTCCACCAGCAGTCGCTGATAGCGCTCCTGCTCGGCCGGCGAGAGGCCGGCACCTGCCTGCGCCCAGAGGGCGCGGATCTCCGAATTGACGACGGCCGCGGACCGCACGGAACCGCGGGCGCGGGAAGAACGCGAAGAAGCGGACGGATAAGCGAACATGGGAGCAAGGCTACGGCCAGCCACTGACAATCGGCGGAGAGTCGCACCCTAGGGTTGGACCGGTGATTGAAACCATCGTGTTCGACGTCGGCGAGACCCTCGTTCGCGACGACCGCTACTGGGCCTCCTGGGCCGACTGGCTGGGCGTTCCCCGGCACACCATGTCCGCTCTCGCCGGGGCGGTGACCGCGCAGAACAGGGAAGCGACCGACGCCCTGCGCCTGATCAAACCGGGTATGGACGTGGCCGAGGCGTACCGCGCGCGGGAGAGCGCGGGGCGCGGCGAGCATCTGGACGAGTCCGACCTCTACCCCGACGTACGCCCCGCGCTCGCCGGGCTCCAGGCGCTCGGTGTCCGGGTCGTCCTCGCGGGGAACCAGACGGTCAGGGCGGGCGAACTGCTGCGCGGCCTCGACCTGCCCGTCGACCTGGTCGCCACGTCGGCCGAGTGGGGCGCCGCCAAACCGCTGCCGGAGTTCTTCGCGCATGTCGTCGAGGTGGCACAGGCGCCGGCCGACCGGACGCTGTACGTCGGCGACCACCCCGCGTACGACCTGTTCCCCGCCCGCAGGGCCGGGCTGCGCACCGCGCATCTGCGGCGCGGGCCGTGGGGCTTCCTGTGGGCGGACGACCCGGATGTGGTCGAGGCGGCGGACTGGCGCGTCAACGGCCTGACGGAGCTGGCGGCCATCGTGGCGGAGTGAATGCGGAGAGAGACGCAGGCGTCAGCCCGAGGACGTCAGTTCGAGCCGTACTCGTGCGGGAGGCCGCCCTGCCACTCCACCCAGCCCGGATCGTCGAGCAGATCGAAGGCGTCGGGCAGGCCGGCCAGCCGCAGGAACTCGACCAGGTGGTCGTCCGAGTGGGCGAGTCCCATGATCTGCCCGCGGACGGTGACCCGCCGGCCGCCTGTCCCGGACGCCCGGTGTACGACGATCGGTGCATCACTCATAGGCCCAAGAGTGCGACGATCCTGGCCGCTCCGCAGCCTCTCGGGGCTTTTCTTTTCCCCTGGACCCCGCCGATTCCGTCACACCCCACCCGGGGCCGCCCCGCGCTCCACCCCACGTCACGGCGCCGCTACTGAGCGTAGAGCCGCCGCGCCCTGCCGCAGGTCCAGCTGAGGGCGCCGGCCGTCGCCGCCGCCACCAGCGCCGCCGAGACGACGAGCGCGGTCGGGTGCGCCGTACCGCCGGACAGGTAGTACACGGCGGGGGCCAGCGCCGTGCAGATGACCAGCGGCGCCCGTACGTACCAGAGCAGCACCTGCACCGGCGCCGTGTTGCCCATCATCGTGTCGGTCCCGATGAACAGCGCCTGCGGCATGCTCCCCCGGTTCGCCGACACCAGCGCGGCGCCCACCAGCGCGGGCGCCGACACGAGGACGGCGACGCCGGGCATGACCGGCAGCCCGAGCAGGGCCAGTACGCCGCAGCCGACCGCCGCCGTACCGGCCAGGGCGGCCGTCGGCAGCAGCGCGTGGCGCAGCATCAGCGAGGGGTACGGGTACGGCAGCAGCCGGGAGCGGCGCAGATCGTCCGCCTCCGTCCAGGCCGGTTCGACCCAGCGGCCCGCCGCCAGATAGCCGAAGACCAGCGTGGCGGCGAGGGCGCAGAGCCGCGCGGCGGTCGTGTCGGCGGCGACGGCCGTCGAGGAGGCGGCGAAGGCGGCGGTCCACCACGCCAGGCCCCAGCCCGCCTGGGCGGGGGCCGCGGTCAGGGCGACGGCGTCGCGCCAGGGGATCAGCAGGCTGCGGCGGCGTGGCGGCCGTGGGCTCCAGCGGGCCCGGTCCACGTGCGTGTCTCCCGCGCCCGCGCGGGCGGCGAGCCGCAACCGGCGCAGGTCCGCCGTGCCGACCGCGGCGGCGATGCCGTCGGCCGTACGGGCGCGCTCGCGCAGGAACTCGCCGCTGATCAGCGGCGCCTGCCGGCCCGCCCACAGCGCGCAGCCGACGGCCGAGCCGACCAGCAGCACCGCGGCAAGCAGCCAGCCCACCCCGGACACGACGGCGTTGCCGCCCGTCGCGAGGACGAGAGTGTGCGCGGCCCAGCCCCACGGCCCCGACCACAGCGCCACGTTCTCCAGCGGCCCACTGCGGTGTCCGTACCAGGCGAGTACGGCCTGGAGGACGAAGAGCACGGCGAGGGCGCTCAGCAGCAGCGTCCACCAGGCGCTCCCGCGCCCGCCGCGCACGGCGACGAACGCCGAGGCGCTCACGGTCAGTACGCCGAAGGCGCCGCCGGCGAGCGCCCCGGCCAGCAGGTCGACGGGGAACGGGCCGAGCCCCGCCAGGCACAGGCTCAGCCCGCCGAACGCGCCGAGCAGCACACCGCCGACGGCGCCCTTGGCGACGGCGGCCCGGAACTTGGGCCGCAGCAGCCGGTCCCAGCGCACCGGCAGCGGCAGCAGCCAGTCGACGGTGAGCGCGTCGAGCAGGACGGGGCCGCGCCAGCGCGCGGTGCGCAGCACGGCGAGCAGCGCGAGGACGCAGACGGCCGTCGCCGCGTACGGCAGAGCGGCCTGCCAGGGGATGTCGGGCCGGGCGACCTGCGCGTGGAACGTGCCGTCCTGGATGACCTGGATGGTGTAGAAGCCGCCGTACGTGCCGACCATCAGGACCGTGACGTACACGGCGAAGGCGGTGTCCCGGCGCTGCTGGGCCCGCGCGTCGGCTCGTATGCGGCGCAGATGGGCGAGGGTGTCGTCGGTGAGTTCGTCCCAGTACGCGTCGTGGTCAGCGGGCAGTGCCTCGTCGTCGTCCTCGGGCAGGGCGTCGCCGGCCAGCGTTGTCTCGGCCGCGCTCACAGGGTCAGCTCGGCCAGGACGGCGGCGGGGTCGCCGGAGTTGAGCACTCTGCCCTCGTCCAGGACGACCACCCGGTCCGCCGTCCGCAGGGCCAGATCCGTGTGGTGGGTGGCGACGAGCACGGCGACCCCGTCCTCCTTCTCGGCCCGCAGCTGCTCGGCCAGCCGGCCACGGGCGCCGGGGTCGAGGCGCTGTTCCGGCTCGTCGAGGATGAGCAGCTCGCGCGGCCGGACGAAGGCGGTGGCCAGCAGCAGGGACTGGAGCTGGCCCGAGGACAGCGCTGAAGGGTAACTGTCGGCGTGCGCCCCGAGCCCCCGGTCGGCGAGCGCCCGGTCGGCCCACTCCCCCGCCTCGTCGCCGACGCCCTGTGCGATGGCCACCAGCAGCAGATGCGCCCGCGCCGTGAGATCGGGGTAACAGGCGACGGTGTCACCGACCACGGCAACCCGCGCGCGGGTGGTCGGGTCCTCCTCGCGCATCTTCCGCCCGTCGAACTCGACCCGCCCCGCCGTCGGCTGCTCCCGGCCCGACGCCAGCCGCAGCAGGGTGGACTTGCCGGACCCGTTCGCACCGACGAGCGCCACGCACTCACCGCGCTCCAGCGTGAGATCGACGGGCGCGAGCGCCAGCCGGCTCCCGTAACTGCGCGCGGCACCCCGCAGCCGCAGCAGCGGCTGCCGGGCACTGTCGGCGAGGCTCCTGCCCCCTGCTGTCCCGTCGGCCATGAGCCACTTCCCGTCCGGTGGAGAGCGGGCACACGGCGGTCGGCGGCCCCACTGCCCACCAGTGTGCGCCACCGCCCTGCGGCCGCCGGCGGGGCGGGGTCAACCCAGGGCGCCCCCTGTCATCTATCCGGGCCGAAGACACACATAGCCGACGCCTGTTCGCACGTGATCTGAATACTCAGGCCCAGGACGTGCTGAGAGTGACGTGCCGAAAGTCGGGAGGCCCCATGGCGTGCACCAAGTGCGGCGGGCAGATGACGCGTACGCAGGACGGCTGGTACATCTGCTACCCCTGCGGCACCAGCCAGCCCGCCTGAAACGCGGACGGCGCCAGGTCAGACCCGTCTGACCTGGCGCCTCACGTAGGCCGTGTGGGACTTGAACCCACAACCAACGGATTAAAAGTCCGCTGCTCTGACCAATTGAGCTAACGGCCCGCACCCCGAAGCATAGTGGGGCGCGGTCAGAGCTCTTTGCGGAGGGCGGTCAGGATCTGCTTCGTGCGGGCGGCGGTCTCCGCGTGGGCGACCATGCGGTCCATGGCCTCCATGTGTCCCGCGACCTCGTCCGGCTCGTCGAGATAGAGCGCGCCCGTCAGATACTCGATGTACACCATGTCGGGCAATTCGGGCACGGCGAAGCGGAAGAGTACGAAGGGGCTGTACGTCCCCGCGTGGTGGCCGGCGGCGAACTCGGCTATCTGCAGGGTCACATTCGGCAGTTCCGTGGCCTCCAGGAGCCGTTCCACCTGTTCGCGCATGACCGCCGGCGAACCGACCGTCCTGCGCAGGACCGTCTCGTCCAGTACCGCCCAGAACGCGGGCGCGTCCTCGGATCGGGTCAGCAGGGACTGGCGCCGGGTGCGCAGTTCGACATGGCGGTCGACGCGGTCCAGGTCCAGCCGGCCCATCGCGCCGGCGATCAGCACCTCGCGTGCGTACGCCTCGGTCTGGAGCAGTCCCGGCACGAAGTGCGGCTCGTAGCAGCGGATCGTCATCGCGGCCTCTTCGAGGCTGACATAGCCGCTGAACCACTCGGGCAGTACGTCGTAGAACCGCTGCCACCAGCCCGGCTGGTTCGCCTCGTCCGCCAGCCGCAGAAAGGTCTCCATGTCGACGTCGGCGACACCGTAGGCGGGCAGCAAGGTCTGGACATACGGAATCTTCAGCGAGACCTCCGCCATCTCCATCCGGCGCACCGTCCCGACGGTCACCCGCAGCAGCTTGGCCGCCTTCTCACGGCTGAAGCCCGCGTTCTCGCGCAAGGCACGTAACTGCCTGCTGAGCACGAGCTGACCGATCGTCGGAGCCGACCTGGGCTCGCTCACATCACACCCCCGGGCGGTGAAAGATGCGCGCAGTCTGCCACAGCTCAACTCCGCTCAGTACATGGCCTTTTCGGCCGGGGCCGCGCCTTGCCGGGTCCGGGCGTGTGACCTGCTACGGCGTAAGCGGAAGGCGCAGCGAACCGCGCGCGCCGCCCCGTGCGCCGAGGGCGTACGCCGCGCCGTACACCGCCGTGGCCGCCGCCATGACGCCGAAGCTCGGCGGCACGCCGGGCACCGCGTAACTCAGCCCGAGCCCGGCCCACATCTCGGCGACGGCGAGCCCGGCCGACAGGGCGAGCGCGCGGTACGGCCGGTCGGTGAGCCGCTGGGCCGCGCCGGCGGGCGCCGCGAGCATGCCGAGCAGCAGCAGCGAACCGACGGCCTGGGTCGCCTCAGCCGCGCACGCGCCCACCAGCACCAGGAACACGAAGCCCAGCAGCCGTACGGGCACCCCGCGCGCCGCCGCGACCGCCTCGTCCACGGACGCGAACAGCAGCGGCCGGGCGATGGCGACGACGGCCGCGCAGATACCGGCGGCGACCAGGGCAGCGGTCAGTGCCTGCCCCGCGGAGAGCCCGAAGACCGAGCCGAAGAGGACGTTGACCCCGGCGCCGCCGTTCCCCGCGCTGCGCGAGGTCGTGTAGAGGGTGAGGAAGAAGACGCCGAGGCCGAGGATCCAGCTGAAGACGGAGCCGATGGCCACGTCGTCGGCCCGGCCACCGCGCCCCAGGGTCCCGAGCAGCAGCGCGACGGCGATGGTCGCCGCGAACAGGCCGAGCCGCAGGTCGTAGCCGAGGGCGAGCGCGGCGAGCGCGCCCGTGAAGGACACATGGCTGAGCGCGTCGCCGGTGAACACCTGGGCGCGCAGTACGAGGAAGTAGCCGACGAGCCCCGAGGCGGCGGCGATGGCGGTGCCGGCGAGCAGCGCGTGCTGGAAGTACGGGTGCGTCAGCGCCCCGGCCCAGCCGGGCGCGGCGATGACCTGTCCGGCGCTCGTGCCCACGCCCGTGCCCGGCCTCATGTCCGGCCGCCGGCGAAACGCACGGAGCGGGTCATGACGTACGCGACGACATAGCCGGCGAACGCGAACGTCGTCACGTAGAAACCGATCGGATAGGGGGAGTAGTACGCGGTGATCAGCCCGAGCCAGGTCACCGCCACGGCGATGGCCACGGACAGCGCGAGGCTCACGGCGGGCCGGGCGCTCAGGATCTGCGCCGTGGCCGCCGGCATCACGAGCAGCGCGAACACCAGCAGCGAGCCGGTGATCTGGCTCGCCTCCGCCGCCGCGGCGCCGAGCAGCACGAGGAAGGCCGTGGACAGCAGCCGTACCGGTACGCCGCGACCGGCGGCCACGTCCGGGTCGACGGAGGCGAACAGCAGCGGCCTGCCGATGACGGCGAGCACCGCGAGGACGGCGGCGGTCACGGCGAACAGCAGCCACACCTGGGCTGTGGTGATCCCCAGGAAACTGCCGAACAACAGCGAAGTGACCCCGCCGAGCAGCCCCTTGTACAGCGTGGTGAACAGAAACCCGCAGGCCAGCAGGAACGCCTGGACGGTCCCTGTGACGGCCGACTCGTGCCCGCCGGCCGCCCGCCCGGCGCGCGGCAGCGCGGCGATGACGAGCGCGGCGGCGACGCAGAACGTGAAGTACCCGTAGACCGCGCCGACACCGAGCAGCGCGGCGCCCGCGGCGCCGGGGAAGCCGACGGTCGCCACCGTGTGCCCGGCGAAGCTCTGCCGCCGCAGCACCATGAACCAGCCCATCACGGCGGCCCCCACCGCGATCAGGGTGCCGGCCCGGAAGGCGTTGACCATGAAGGGGAACGCCCACATCTGGCGCAGGTCGGTGAGCAGGTTCCAGGACCAGCCGCCGGGCCCGACGGACCACCCGGCGGACAGCCCGGCCGCGCCCGCCGCGCCGTACACGTCAGCCGTCAGCACGGCCGGCCCCCGCGTGCCGGTCGGTGTGGACGGCCGGTGCCTCCGGCTGTCCTACGACCACGAGCCGGCCGTCGGAGGTCCGCAGCACCTCGACGGGCGTGGAGTAGAGCCGGCTCAGCGTCGCGGATGTGATGACCTCCGCCGGAGTACCGGCCACCGCACCGCCCTCGGCGAGATACACCACCCGGTCGAGCCGGGACAGGATCGGGTTGACGTCGTGCGCGACCATGATCACGCTGACCCCCTCCGCCCGGCAGACATGGCCGACGAGCGCGGCGACCGCCGCCTGGTTCGGCAGGTCGAGGCTGTCCAACGGCTCGTCGAGCAGCAGCAGTTCAGGACGGCGTACGAGCGCCTGCGCGATGAGCAGCCGCTGCTGCTCGCCGCCCGAGCAGCGCCCGATCGGCCGGTCCGCGTACGCCTCGGCGCCGACCAGCGCGATCACTTCGGCGATCCGGTCGGCCGCCGCCCGGCCGCGCGCCCGGCCGGCGGCCCGGAGGCCGCCGAACAGTGGCACGCCCCACCGGTCGCCGTCCCAGCCGAGCCGCACGATGTCGGTGCCGCGCATCCGCAGGGACGCGTCGAAGCTGCGCCGCTGCGGCAGACAGCCGACCCGGCGCCCCGCCCGGCCCGGCCGTCCGCCGAGCACGCGTACCTCACCGGCCGCCGGGGGCAGTACCCCGAGGAGGACCTTCACGAGCGTGGACTTGCCGACCCCGTTGGGTCCGAGCACGGCCACGAACTCCCCGGCGCCGACGTCCAGATCGACCCCGGACCACAGGGTCCGCCCGCCGACCCGCACGGCGGCGCCGCGCATCGACACCACAGGGGCGGTCATGGGCGCGCCGCATCGGCCAGCGCCCGCTGGATGCCCTGGAGTTGACGTACCTGCCAGGCCTGGAAGGAGGCACCGGCCGGGGTCAGCGTCTCGGTGACGGTCGCCACCGGAATCCCGTGCGCCTCGGCCGCCTCGACCTGGGCCCGCACGTCGGGGGTCGCGTTCTGGCTGTTGTAGACGTAGACCTTGATCTTCTTATCGGCGATCTGCCGGTCGATGGCCGACTTGTCCTTGGCGGTCGGGTCGGCGCCCTCACTGACCGCGTTCAGGAAGGAGTCGGGCGTCAGCATCTTCAGCCCGAGCCCCTCGGCGAGCGGGCTGACGATCGACTCGGACGCGCCGACGGGCGTGCCGGCGTAGGCGGCCCTGATGTCCGCTATCAGCTTGTTGTACGGGGCGAGGGTCGTCGTCTCGAAGGTCTTCTTGAGCTTGTCGAAGTCGGCCGCGTCCGCCGGGTCCTTCTTCTTGTAGTCGGCGGTGATCCGCTCGACGACCTGGTGGACGTCGTCCGGCGAGTACCAACGGTGCGGATTGCCCCCGGCCTTGACGCCGACCAGCTCGCCGACGGTCAGGTCCGTACGCCCGGACGACGGGCTGGACGCCAGCAACTTGCCCGCCCAGGAGTCGTATCCGACGCCGTTGACGATCGCGTACCGCGCGTCGGCGACGGTACGCGCGTCGGCCGCCGTGGGCTCGTAGTCGTGCGGGTCGGCGTCGGGGTTGTCGATGATGCTGGTCACCTGCACATGGCTGCCGCCCAGTTGGCCGGCGATGCTCCCCCAGAAGTTCTCGGCGGCCACCACCCGGATCGGCCCCCCGCCGTCCTTGACGGCGCCGCCGGACGACGAGGAACTGGAACAGGCGGCGACGCTCGTCGCGGCCAGAACGGCGACACCGCCGACGGCGAGCCGGGTGCGGACAGCATTCATGGAACGGAATCTCCTCAGCGAGACCGGACGGCTCGGCGGGCTGCCGACGCTCCGGACGTCCATGACGCTAGATGGAAACGATTGTCAGAACCAGAGCCGGTACTGGAATATGAAAATCATCACCATTAATTGAGCCCAGCAGCTCACAACCAGGGCGCCGGACCAGAGTCGGTGTCCCGAACCGCTCTCACGCGCCGGAGACGCGGTCCAGCCAGTCGCCGAACAGCGCGCGCTCGTGGGGGGTGAGCGTCGCGAGTTCCGGCAGCGCGGCGCGCAGGGTGACGGCGGCGGCGACCGGACCGGCGGGCGCCCCGGCGGATCCGCCGGTCAGGATCGTCGCGCAGACCGCCTCCCAGGCGAGGTCCGCGAGGCCGCGCCTTCGAGGGCGCCGACCAGCTGCTGCTCGTCTCCGCGAACGAACCGGATCCGGACCGCGCCCTGGCTCTGCACCGCACCGCCGTCGAGGCCGCCGTCACCGCGGGCGCCGGGGGCGCATCCTCTACACCAGCCACCAGGCCGCCGCCTTCGACAGCCCCTTCGGCCCCGCGCACACCCACCACGCTCACCGCCGGCGCCGCGCCGACGTTCGAGGAGATCGCCGAGATCGCCTCGGAACTCACCGGGCACACCGTCGAGCTCGTCGTCACGGACGAGGAAGAGTGGATGGCCGACCAGGTCGCCCAGGGCACGCAAGAGTTCATGGCGCGCTTCCAGCTCGGCTTCTACCGGACCGCACGACAGGGCGGTTTCGCCGGCGTCGACCCCCTGCTCGGCAAGCTTCTGGGCCGGGAGCCGCAGACGGCACGCGACGTACTCTCCCGGCCCACCGGCTGACAGCCGGCAGCCGAAGGGACCTGGTGGGGTAGGCCGTGTGGGACTTGAACCCACAACCAACGGATTAAAAGTCCGCTGCTCTGACCAATTGAGCTAACGGCCCAGGCACAACAACCCGAGCATAGCCCGCCGGGGGGCGCGGGCCGATCGGGTATCCGGTCGTCGGCGGGTCATGAAGCGGGGCAGCACAGCGACAGGGCCTGTGCCCCACCTGGTCGGTGGGGCACAGGCCCTGTCGTCGTGTCAGTCAGCCGTGCCGGTCAGCGGTACGGCCGGACGGTCAGCCGTTGCGCTTCCAGCGCGGCTTGTCGTCGCGGCGGCCGAAGGAGCCGGTGCCGGTGCCCGTCGAGCCACCGCGGTGGTCGTCACGGCGGCCGGTGGGCCGGTCGTGACCGCCGGTGCGGAAGCCGCCGCCGGCCGGACGGTCGTCACGGCGGTCGCGGTTGAACGGACGGTCGCTGCTCCGGTGGTCGCGGTTGAACGGACGGCCACCACGGTCGTCGCCGCCACGGTCGTCACGGCGGTCGCGGTTGAAGCCGCCGCCCGTGCCGCCACCGGTGTTGCTGTCCCTGCGGTCGTCACGGCGGAAGCCGCCGCCCGCCGGACGGTCGTCACGGCGCTGGAACCCGCCACGGTCACCGCCACGGTCACCGCCGCGGTCGTTGCGGTCGCGGTTGAAGCCGCCACCGGTGTTGCTGTCCCGGCGGTCGTCACGGCGGAAGCCGCCACCGGCCGGACGGTCGTCACGGCGCTGGAAGCCGCCGCGGTCGCCGCCGCGGTCGTCCCTGCGGTCGTCACGACGGTCGTCGCGGCGCTGGAAGCCGCCACGGTCGCCGCCGCCCTCACGCGGGGTGTAGCCACGGGCGCCACCACGGCCGCTCCGCTCGCCGCGGTCGTCGCGACGCTCGAAGTTGCCCCGGTCGTCCCGCTTGCGGTCGTCGCGCGGCGCCGACTGCTCGGGTACGGCAGCGGCGGCAGCCGCCGCCTCCACGGCGCGCTCGGCCTCGGCGGCCACCTCGGCCACCGCCTGCTCGGGGTCGTCGCCACGCTCGCGCGCGGCACGGGCGACCAACCGGTCGGCCTCGCCACGCAGTTCGGTGGCGCGACGCTGCACGCGCTCCAGCTGCTTGGTCAGCTCGACGGCCTCGCGCTCGGCCTGCTTGGCCGCGTTGTTGGCGGAGTCGGCCTGGACCTCGGTGAGCGAACGGGCGCCGGTGATCTCGGCGACCTCCGTCTCGAAGACGCCGGTTCCGCCGACGATGTGGCGCGAGGCGTCGACGCCCGCGTCCTCCATCATCCGGAAGATCTGCCGGCGCTGGTGCGGCAGGGCGAGCGACACCACGACGCCCGACTTGCCGGCGCGGGCGGTACGGCCCGAGCGGTGCAGGTAGTCCTTGTGGTCACCGGCCGGGTCCACGTTCAGGACCAGGTCGATGCCGTCGACGTGGATACCGCGCGCGGCGACGTCGGTCGCGACGAGCGCGTTGACGTAGCCCTTCTTGAAGTCCTCAAGAACGCGCGTACGGGCACCCTGCGTCATCCCGCCGTGCAGCGCGTCGGCCTTCACGCCCGAGTCGCTGAGCTGCTCGGCGATACGGTCGGCGCCGAGCTGCGTCCGTACGAAGATGATCGTGCGGCCCTTGCGGGCGGCGATCGCCGCCGTGACGGGCGCCTTGTCCTTGGGCTTCACGACGAGCACGTGGTGGCTCATGGTCGTGACGTTGCCCTGGGCGCTGTCGACCTCGTGGCTGACCGGGTTGGTCAGGTAGCGCTTGACCAGCGTGCCGATCTCGTTCTCCATGGTGGCGGAGAACAGCATCCGCTGGCCGCCGGCCGGCACCAGGTCGAGCAGTTCGGTGACCTCGGGCAGGAAGCCCAGGTCGGACATCTGGTCGGCCTCGTCGATGACCGCGATCTTGACCTCGCTCAGCGAGGCGGCGCCGCGGTTGATGATGTCGCGCAGCCGGCCAGGGGTGGCGACCAGGATGTCCACGCCGCGCTCAAGGGCGTAGATCTGGTTGCTCATCGACGTACCGCCGCAGACGACCTTCATCTTCAGGCCGAGGACGTCGCCGTACGGCTGGAGCGCGTCGGCGACCTGCATGGCCAGCTCACGGGTCGGCGTGAGGATGATGCCGCGCGGCTTCTTCTTCTCGGTGTGGCCGCCGGTGAGGGTGGCCAGCATCGGCAGACCGAAGGAGAGCGTCTTGCCGGAGCCGGTACGGCCACGGCCCAGGATGTCCTTGCCGGCCAGGGCGTCCGGGATGGTCGCCGCCTGGATCGGGAAGGGCGAAGTGACGCCGTTCTGCGCCAGCTTGCGGACGATGCCTTCCGGCAGACCCAGGTCGGTGAAGGTGATGCCCGGGTTCTCGGCGTTGTTGTCCGTGACGGCCGGCGTCTCGGGCGTCACGGCAGCCTGCGGCGCCTCGGCGGCCGGGGTCTGCGTCGCCGGGGTCTCCGTCGCCGGGACCTGCGCGGCAGCGGTCTCGGGCGCCGGGGTCTCGGTCGGCTCGGTGATCAAGGTCTCGGTGTTCGTGGTGTTCACGGTCTCCGTGTTCGTCGTGCTCGTCGTCTGGGGGCCCGAAGCTTCGGCAGCCTCGGGGGCCGTCTCCGTACCCGTGAGGGTCTCTACGGTCTCGACAACCGCTGCGATCTCGGCGATCGCCTCGGGGGACTCGTTGGACTCGTTCTCGGGCATGACGGCGTGGTCAGTACTGGAAATGGACATGCGAAATGCGAAACCTTCCGGAGTCTCGGCACGCGCCCAAACTCCGTGATTCGCAAATCGACCGCCTCAATGCGGTCAGCCACGGCAAGGGAGAGTACGCGCCACGCGGCGCTCTTCTGTGTCGGCGCCAGGCAATGGTCAAACGATCTACTACCATACGCATCCTTCCCCCGCTTAGGCAAACGCCCTCGCTGCGACCCCCGTCACACCGGTCCCACCTGCGGCGATGCCGACGGCTCCCGGCGCAGTCCCGGGCCGCCGGCACCCGCCAGCGCGCCCGTCCGCACATCGGCCGCCGGAGAGGCCGACGGCGGCTCGGCCGGCGGCCCCGGGTCGGGGTCGGTGCCGGGCCCGGGGCCCGGATCGGGATCGGCCGGCTGCGAGGGCTCGGTCGACGGGTCCTGGTGCGGGCGGTGCGGCCGGTGCGGGCGGTGCCACCACGGCGCTACGGACGGTGCGGGCAGCTCCCCCGGCGGCGCGGGGTCGGCCGTGCCCGCCAGACCGCCACCGGGCCGGCTGTCCGGCGACGGGCCGCCCGAGGGGTGCGGCCGCGCCGAAGCCCCTTCGTCCTGCCCGCCCTTGGCGCCCTTCGGCGGTCGCGCCGAGCCGTACACCCCGTCGTCGCCCCGCCAGTCGCCCGACGGGCCGGCCACCGCGCCCGTGCCGCCGTCCGGCTCCGTGCCGGCGCCGTGGTGCCCGGCGGAGTGCGCGGGGGACGGCTTCCGCGCGTCGTGGCCGACGCTCACGCAGCCGGCCGAGGCTGCGACCGCCAGCGAGGTGGCGATCCAGAGAGCGAGACGGCCTGGGGCGGGCAAAGGGCGCACGAGTGGCACCTCCGAGGGGCACGGACGCGGTCCGCCCCGGCGGTGGCGGGGGCGGGATTTCACTGCCCAACGCGCTTTTCCCGTCCGGGGACACGCCCTCGCCCGCCCTGACCGGGCGGGTACGGGAAGCCGTCGCGCCTCAGTGCCCGAAGAACCCCCGGCCCAGCTCCGTCCCGAGGAACACGGCCCCGAGCCCCACGAACAGCGACACCAGCACATTCGCCGCCGAGAAGAACTTCCAGCCGCGCTCGGCCAGCCGCAGCGTCTCGTACGAGAAGGTCGAGTACGTCGTGAGCGTCCCGCACAGGCCCGTACCGATCAGCGCGTACGTCCCCGACGAGACCGCCGCCCCGGACACGACCCCCAGGATCAGGCTCCCGGCCGTGTTGGCCGCCATCGTGCCCCAGGGGAAGACGGAGTCGTGCCGCGCCTGGACCGTACGGTCCGTCAGATACCGCAGCGGGGCACCGACCGCGGCCCCGACGATCACCAGCAGCCAGTTCACCGGGCCGCCTCCGTACGGTGCACCAGCCGGCGGGTCACGGTCGCCGCAGCCCAGACGGCCGCCATGGCGCCCGCGAGCGTCCCTGCCGCGTACGCCAGCGCCCTGCCCGCCTCGTCGCGGGTGAGCAGGTCGGCGAAGCCGGACGCGTACGTCGAGAAGGTCGTGAACCCGCCCAGCACCCCGACCCCGAGGAACGGCCGCACCAGCCGGTGCGCCGATCTGCCCTCCTCGCTGACGAGCACCATCAGCACCCCGATCAGCCCACAGCCCAGCAGGTTGATCCAGAAGACCGTCCAGGGAAACGCGCCGGCCGGTGTCGGCCAGAGCAGGATCGCGCCGTAGCGCGCGGCGGCGCCCACGGCGCCGCCCGCCGAGATGACGGCGAGCACCGGCCCGGGATGACCGGCCGCCAGCTCCGCGCGCTGGGCGGGCATCTGGAGATCGATGTCGGGGTCGACGGGCTCCAGCGCGGCTTCGTGGGAAGCGTCATGCCGGCTGTCGTGCCGGTCGTCGTGCCCGTCGTCGGGGAGATCCTGCCGGTCGTCGTCGCTCATCCGTACCCCAGGGCGTGCAGCCGCTCGTCGTCGATCCCGAAATGGTGCGCGATCTCGTGCACGACGGTGATCTCCGTCTCCGCCACCACGTCCTCGCGCGTCGCGCACATCCGCAGCGTAGGACCGCGGTAGATGGTGATCCGGTCGGGCAGCACCCCGGCGTACCACTCCCCCCGGTCGGTCAGCGGCGTCCCCTCGTACAGCCCGAGCAGCTCACGGTCGGCGGCCTCGGGCTCGTCCTCGACGAACACGGCCACGTTGTCCATCAGCCGGGTCAGCTCCTGCGGGATCCGGTCGAGCGCCTCGGAGACCAGCTCCTCGAACTCCTCACGCGTCATTTCCAGCACGCGGCCATTCTCCCGTAGCGCGGGTACCGGCGTCCGCCAGGCATGGCGGGTACCCGGCGTGGGCATACGCGCCCAATGGTCCGTGAGGTACTCCATGTCCCGATCCGCGCCGCCCGCACCGCCCGCACCGCCCTCGTACGACTGGAACGCCGCCTCAGGCCGCCGGGCAAGGGCCCGGCCGACTCGCTCAGCCACTCGCCGCACGCGCCGCATCCGTACACGCGCTCGTTCGGCCTGGTCGCCGTGGTGCTGCTGGGCGCCTATCTGGGGCTGCTGGTCGTCGGCAGCGTACGGACGCCGGTCGGCCCGATGGACACGCGGATGGCGCTGCGGCCGTCGCTGACCGGCGGTACGAAGATCAACGTCTCGCCGCTCGGCGCGCTCGAACTGGACTCGCACACCGGGCCCCTGCGGCTCGACGTGGACGTCGACCGGCTGGACCCCGTCCGCTCCCAGGCGCTGGTCAACCACCCGGACCGGATCTCCGGGCTCCAGGAGGAGGTCGGCCGCGACGTCGCGAACGGCGCGACCGAACTGGCCGTACGCTCCTGCGTCGCCGTCGTGTCCGGCGCGACCGCCCTGGGCCTGGCCGTCTACCGCAGGCCCCGCCGCGCCCTCGCCGCGGGCGGCCTCGCGCTGACCCTGCTGGCCGCGTCGGCCGGCTGCGCGTACGCCACCTGGAACCCGAAGTCCGTGCTGGAGCCGAAGTTCTCCGGGCTGCTCTCCTCGGCACCGCAGGTGGTCGGCAACGCCCGCTCGATCGTCACTGACTTCGACGTCTACCAGAAGGAGCTGGCCCGGCTCGTCACCAATGTGACCAGGCTGTACGACGCGACGTCCACGCTCCCCGCGTACCAGCCCGACCCGGCGACGCTGCGGGTGCTGCACGTCTCGGACATCCATCTCAACCCCGCGTCCTGGCAGATCATCAGCTCGCTCGTCGACGAGTACAAGATCGATGTCGTGATCGACTCGGGCGACACCATGGACCACGGCACAGCGGCCGAGAACGGCTTCCTCGACCCCGTCGCCGACCTGGGCGTCCCGTACGTCTGGGTGCGCGGCAACCACGACTCGGACGTCACCCAGCGCTATCTGGAACGGATGAAGAACGTCCGGGTCCTCGACAACGGCAAGGCCGTCACGGTGGCGGGCGTACGGGTGGCCGGGATGGGCGACCCGCAGTTCACCCCCGACCGGTCAGTGGCGGCCAAGGGCGACCCGGCCGAGCGGCTGGCGGGCGCGCGACTGGCGTCGGCGCTGCGCGACCAGGCCCAGGCCGGCACCCCGGTGGACATCGCCGTGGCGCACGAACCGACGGCGGCCGAGCAGACCGACGGCGCGGTCCCCCTCGTCCTGGCGGGCCACATCCACCACCGGGAGAACAAGGTGCTGCCGTTCGGTACGCGGCTGAAGGTGGAGGGCTCGACGGGCGGGGGCGGGCTGCGCGCCCTGCAGAACAACAGCCCGGAGAAGGTGAACGCCTCGGTGCTCTATCTGGACCGTACGACGAAGCACCTCCAGGCCTGGGACGAGATCACGCTGGGCGGCCTGGGACTGACCACGGCGGAGGTGAGCCGCCACCTGCCGGCGGAGGCGGGAGCGCCGGGCGCGGGCGCTTCACCGTCGCCCTCCCCGTCGGCGTCCCCGTCCCCGTCCCTCTCGCCGGGCCGGACCCCGCCCACCTCCGGGAACCCCGGTCTACCCGCGCCCACCAGCGCCGTCCCCGCGCCCGCGCGATAAACCGTTTTGGCGATACCTCGGCCGATCCCATATGCTGCTCGCGCCCTAGCCCTCATCGTCTAGTGGCCCAGGACGCCGCCCTTTCAAGGCGGTAGCACGGGTTCGAATCCCGTTGGGGGCACAATTCCAGAACACTCCAGGCCGGGACGGCGTCGCCGTCCCGGCCTGGAGTGCGTTCGGCGGAAAGATCAGCGCGCGAGCGAGGCGGCGTCGCCCATGACGACCACCGGGTGCAGCGCGGGGTCGAGGGTGCGCAGCAGCGTCTTCATGTGCGGCTCGGAGAGGCTGACGCAGCCGTGCGTGGGGCCACCGTGGTCGACGTGGAACCAGATGCCGCCGCCCTTGCCCGCGCCTTCGGGGCGGGTCCAGTCGCGCGGCGAAGTCCCCGGCCGGCGGTTGTAGTTGATGGCGACGACGTAGTCGAAGGACCCGGCGAGGGGTTCACCCGCGAAGCCCGTTCCGCCGATGGAGAAGCCGACGGGCGCGTGGTCGTACGGGAGGCGCGTACCGGGATCGCCGAGCCGGCCGCCCGCGTCGGTGAGGGCGAACACGCCGACGGGCGAACGCAGATCGCCCGCCCGGTGGTCGGCGCGCCAGCCCTCCTTGGCGTTGTGCGCGGCCCATGTGGCGCCCGCGTCCCAGCCGTTGGCGGTGCGCCGGTACAACACCACCTGGGACAGCGGGGAGTTCTTGCCCCGGCCGGTCACGATCACGACCTGGCGGGCGTTGCCGGGCACCTCGGCCAGTGTCCGCGCGCCGAGCCCCGGCAGCTCGCTGGGCAGCGGGCTCACGGTCGCTGTGGCCGTCCCGCCCGTCCCGTCCGCTCCGGAGAGGGGCGAGAGCGGCGCGGCTTGTTGCGTGTGCGGCGCGGCGTCGGTGCCGCTGCCGGACGTACCGCCGGTGCCGCAGCCGGACACCGAGGCCAGTGCGGCAGCCGCCAGCACGAGGGCGACGGGAAGGCGTGAAGGCATCGAAGATCCCTTTCGGAACGGAACGGAACGGAACGGATCGGATCAGTGGTGCGGGTACCCGTCCGGCTCGGCGGACGGGACCGCGGGCAGTACGGCGTCGTCGAGGATGTCCTCGACCTGGGCGAGGGTCGACGACGACGGGCCCCTGAGACAGACGTAGGCGTTGATCACGGGCCTCTTGACCGCGGGTTCGGGGGCGGCGCCCCAGCCCATCAGCTCCTTGTACCCACCGATCGCGCGGCAACCGTCGTCCACCTGATCCGCCGGCCGGACGGTGAACGTCTTCCGCCAGGACCAGTTGTACGGCTGGTCCTCCTGCCTGAGCACCATCAGCGCCTCGCCCGCACCGAGCCGGGAGACGGGCGCGCAGGTGAAGGGGTCGCGGGTCGGCTCGTCGCACGTACTGCCGGTCAGCCGCTGCCCGTTGCCGATGAAGATCGTCACGAGCGACCGCGCGTCGGACGTGGACAGCCGCTGCCACCCGGCGGGCAGCGGCATGACGAGCCCGAGGTCGTCCGCGTCCTTCTCCGTATCCGTACCCGCGCCGCCCGGCGACGACGAGGCGCCGACCGTTCCGACGGCGGCGGGCAGGCGCGCGGGGCGCTGCGGACCCGGGTCCAGGACGCCGGCGCCGGTCAGCGTGCCGACGGCGAGCGCCACCGCCCCGACGCCCGTCACGGCGGTCAGCAGAGCGAGCCGGCGACGCCTGCGCCGTACGACGCGGCGGCGGATCTGCCGCATCCACTGCGGCGACGCGGTGAGTTCGGGGGTGGCGTACTTGAGCAGGATGCGCAGATCGTCCTCCGCCACCCGTACCGTCTCCTCTTCGTCCACCACCATTCACCGCCCTTCCACGAGCACGTTGACGGCCAGCAGGCCGCGCAGGGAGCCCAGCGCCTTCGCGGCCTGGCTCTTGACCGTCCCGGGCCGGCAGCCGAGGATTTCGGCCGTCTCCTCGACGCTGAGGTCTTCGAAATAGCGCAGCACGACCACCGTTCGCTGCCGAGGCGGCAGCGAACGCAGCGCGACCGCGAGCGAACGTTCCAGGTCGACGGCCTCGAAGACGTCGACCCCCGCCGTGTCCCGCGACGCGTCGGGCAGCACGTCGTGCGGCACCTCGCCGCGCCAACGCCGCTGCCACCACGACGCGTACGTGTTCACCAGCGCCTTGCGGGCGTACGCCTCCGGACTCCCGTCCGGGCTCCCGGCCGCGATACGGCGCCACTTGGGCCACATCTTGGCCAGCACCGTCTGCACCAGGTCCTCCGCGAGATGCGCGTCCCCGGTCAGCAGCCAGGCGGCGCGCAGCAGGCGCGGCCCGCGTGCCGTGACGAACTCCTCGAAGTCCGCGAAGTCCGCTTCCGAGTCCGTCACCGCCCTCCTCCGGCACTGCCCCGTCGCGTCAACCCCCCACCGGGTCAACCGGTTGGAGGGAGGATCCGGTTGCCTGGGTCCCGAAAGTATTTTCTACGACCGCCCGGTCGGCCCTACGGCGAGCCGCAGCGCGCGGATCGACCAGTCAAGCGCCGGTGTCACGCGCTCCGGGGCCGGCCAGCCGTTGATCACTGCGAGCAGTTCCAGGTAGCGCTCCCTGCGGGGGTCGTTCGCCGTCTCCAGCCTGGCCAGCAGGCGTCGCAGGCCGCCGTCGTGCGCGTACCGCGCCGTGATCTCCGCCACCACCCCGTCCGCGCCGGGCGACGCCGGGTCGACGCCGGCCGCCAGGGCGGGGCGTACCTGGTCGCGGACCGTCGCCACCGGGTCGCGGCGTACGAACCCGCTTCCTCCCGCGTCGGCCGCGAGCTGCTCGGCCATGCGCCTCAGCGCGGCCCGGAAGTCCGGGTTCTGGGTGAGTTCCGCCAGTTCCACCCAGCTTTCGATCTGTTCGGGTTCCGGGTGGGCGGGCAGTTCCGGGGTCAGGGTCCGGACGAGCCCGGCGATGGCCGGGGCGGTCGCCAGGTCGCCGAACACCGCGTCCAGGAAGTCCGCGATCAGGGCGCGGCGCTCGTCCTCCGACAGCTTGGCCAGCTTGTGCATGAGATCCATCTCCTCGGGTGTGGAGCCGCGTCTGGCCACCGCCGTCAGCACCGCGCGCCGCAGCCGCAGCGTCCCGATCCGGGCCGTCAGCGCCTCGGCCTGCGCCGCCGCGGCCTCCGGGAGGGTCAGCTCACCGGCCAGGACCCGGCCGACCGTGGGCAGGTCGAGGCCCAGCTCGCGTAGCGTCCGTACGAGATCCAGGCGGGCGACGGCGTCGGCGCCGTACAAGCGGTAGCCGGCCGGGCTGCGCTCGGCGGCCGGGACGATGCCTCGGTCGGAGTAGAAGCGGATGGCGGTGACCGTCAGCCCCGTCCGACGGGCCAGCTCACCGATCGAATACAGCGTCTTGCCGTCCATGGGTTCACCCTCCCGTCTCCACCCGGTGGAGACTCAAGGCCGCCCACAGCGCGGACAGGGCATGTGCCGCATTCTGATACGCTCATCTAGCGACATCGGGCCACCCCAGCGTGTCTGTTCGATCACTCAAGGACACCGTGGAAATCCCGTTGGGAGCATGTTTGACCGTGTGCGAGACTTGTCCCGCACATCAGCGAGGTCCTGTGGAGCAGCTTGGAGTGCTCGCCACCCTGTCAAGGTGGAGGCCGCGGGTTCAAATCCCGTCAGGACCGCTGCAATCGCGAGATTGCGTGGCTGGGTAGCTCAGTTGGTACGAGCGATCGCCTGAAAAGCGATAGGTCGCCGGTTCGATCCCGGCCCCAGCCACCTCGGCCCGCAAAGGCCCGAAGCCCCCTACCGAGATCATCGGCGGGGGGCTTTCTCGTGTGCGGGCCGAAATGGTTCGCCACTCTCTCGCCCCGGGTGAGATCCTGGTTCCGGTATGTCTACTTCCCTTGCCGACCTCCAGACCCTGCTGGCCGACGTCTCGCTGCGTGACGCGCAGCGGCTCGGCCGCCGTCTCGAAGGCTCCCGGCGCATCCGCAAGCCCGAGGCACGGCAGGCCGTGCTGGACGAGATCGCCGCCGAGGCCGAGAAGGCCACCGACCGGGTCCGGCGGCGTGGCGCCCGTGTGCCCGCGGTCAGTTATCCCGAGCAGCTTCCCGTCAGCCAGAAGAAGGACACGATCCTGGAGGCGATACGCGACCACCAGGTCGTGATCGTCGCCGGTGAGACCGGGTCCGGCAAGACGACGCAGATCCCCAAGATCTGTCTGGAGCTGGGCCGCGGCGTGCGCGGCATGATCGGGCACACCCAGCCGCGCCGGATCGCGGCCCGTACGGTCGCCGAGCGCGTCGCCGACGAGCTGGACACCCCGCTGGGTGAGGCCGTCGGCTGGAAGGTCCGCTTCACGGACCAGGTGAACCCGGAGTCGACCTTCGTCAAGCTCATGACGGACGGCATCCTGCTCGCCGAGATCCAGACCGACCGCGAGCTGCTCGCCTACGACACGATCATCATCGACGAGGCGCACGAGCGCAGTCTCAACATCGACTTCCTGCTCGGCTATCTCGCCCAGCTGCTGCCCAGACGCCCGGACCTGAAGGTCGTCATCACCTCGGCGACCATCGACCCGGAGCGCTTCTCGCGCCACTTCCGCAACGCCCCGATCGTCGAGGTCTCGGGCCGCACGTACCCCGTCGAGGTCCGCTACCGGCCGCTCCTGGAGGAGGACGGCGAGGAGGGCGACCGCGACCAGATCACCGCGATCTCCGACGCCGTCGACGAGCTCCAGTCGGAGGGGCCTGGCGACATCCTGGTCTTCCTCTCCGGCGAGCGGGAGATCCGGGACACCGCCGACGCCCTGGAGAAACGCAGGATCCGCGGCACCGAAGTCCTCCCGCTCTACGCCCGGCTCTCGCACGCCGAGCAGAACCGCGTCTTCCAGCGGCACAGCGGGCGCAGGATCGTCCTCGCCACGAACGTCGCCGAGACGTCCCTCACCGTCCCCGGCATCAAGTACGTCATCGACCCGGGCAACGCGCGCATCTCCCGCTACAGCCACCGCACCAAGGTCCAGCGGCTGCCGATCGAGCGGATCTCGCAGGCGAGCGCCAACCAGCGCAAGGGCCGCTGCGGCCGTACGTCGGACGGCATCTGCGTCCGGCTCTACTCCGAGGACGACTTCACCTCGCGCCCGGAGTTCACCGACGCCGAGATCCTCCGTACGAACCTGGCGTCGGTCATCCTCCAGATGACGGCGGCCGGGCTCGGCGAGATCGAGAAGTTCCCCTTCATCGACCCGCCGGACCACCGCAACATCCGCGACGGTGTCCAACTCCTCCAGGAACTCGGCGCGTTCGACGCGGCACAGAAAGACACGAAGAAGAAGCTGACGCCCCTCGGGCGCAAGCTCTCCCAGCTTCCCGTCGACCCGCGCCTCGCCCGCATGGTCATCGAGGCCGACCGCAACGGCTGCGTACGGGAGGTGATGGTGATCGCCGCCGCGCTCTCCATCCAGGACCCGCGCGAGCGCCCGGCGGAGAAGCAGACCCAGGCCGATCAGCAGCACGCCCGCTTCAAGGACGAGACGTCCGACTTCCTCGCCTTCCTCAACCTCTGGCGCTATGTACGGGAGCAGCAGAAGGCGCTGTCGTCCTCGGCGTTCCGCCGCATGTGCAAGTCGGAGTACCTGAACTTCCTGCGGATCCGGGAGTGGCAGGACATCTACTCCCAACTGCGCACGGTCGCCAAGCAGATGGGCCTGAAGATCGGCGACGAGGACACGGCGGCCGCCGACCAGTCCGTCCATGTGTCGCTGCTGGCCGGGCTGTTGTCGCACATCGGCATGAAGGACGTGAAGGACGGCGCGAAGAACGAGTATCTGGGGGCGCGCAGCGCGAAGTTCGCGGTCTTCCCCGGCTCGGCACTGTTCAAGAAGCCGCCGCGGTTCATCATGTCGGCCGAGCTGGTCGAGACGTCCCGGCTGTGGGCGCGGGTCAACGCGAAGGTCGAGCCGGAGTGGATCGAGCCGCTGGCCGGCCATCTGCTGAAGCGCACGTACAGCGAGCCGCACTGGGAGAAGGACGCGGCGGCCGTGATGGCGTACGAGAAGGTGACGCTGTACGGCGTCCCGATCATCGACCGGCGCAAGGTCAACTTCGGCCGGATCGACGCGGAGGCCTCCCGCGACCTGTTCATCCGCAACGCGCTCGTCGAGGGCGACTGGCGGACGCACCATCAGTTTTTCCATGACAATCGCAAATTGCTGGGCGAGGTCGAGGAGTTGGAGCACCGCGCCCGGCGCCGCGACATCCTCGTGGACGACGAGACGCTGTACGACTTCTACGACCAGCGGGTGCCCGAAGACATCGTCTCCGGGGCGCACTTCGACTCCTGGTGGAAGGCCAAGCGGCGGGACGAGCCGGAACTGCTCGACTTCGAGCGGTCGATGCTCATCAACGAGAAGGCCGGCTCGGTCACCAAGGACGACTATCCGGACACCTGGCGGCAGGGACAGCTCAGCTTCCGGGTGACGTACCAGTTCGAACCGGGCGCCGACGCGGACGGGGTGACCGTCCACGTACCGCTCCAGGTGCTCAACCAGGTCACTTCGGAAGGGTTCGACTGGCAGATCCCCGGGCTGCGCGCCGACGTGGTGATGGAGCTGATCCGCTCGCTGCCCAAGCCGATCCGCCGGCACTACGTACCGGCGCCGAACTACGCGGAGGCGTTCCTGGACCGCGCCGTACCGCTCCAGGAGCCGCTGCCGGTCACGCTGGCGCGGGAACTCCAGCGGATGGTGGGCGTGCCCGTCACGGGCGACGACTTCGATCTGGGCCGGGTGCCGGACCACCTCAAGATCACGTTCCGGATCGTGGACGAACGACGGCGCAAGATCGCCGAGTCGAAGGATCTGGACGAGCTGAAGCTGCAACTGCGGCCCAAGGCCCGCCAGGCGCTCTCGAAGGCCGCTGCGGCGACCGCCGAGCGCTCGGGCGGCGAGACCATCGAGCGCACGGGCCTGACCGACTGGACCATCGGCACGCTCGTACGGATCTTCGAGACGCGCAGGGCGGGGCAGCCGGTCAAGGCGTACCCGGCGCTGGTCGACCGGGGCGACAGCGTCGCCGTACGGCTCTTCGACACGGAAGCGGAGCAGCAGCAGGCGATGTGGGCGGGGACGCGGCGGCTGATCCTGCTCAACATCCCGGTCAGCCCTGCCAAGTTCGCCTCGGACAAGCTCACCAACCAGCACAAGCTGGCGCTGTCCCGCAATCCGCACGGCTCCGTCCAGGCGCTGTTCGAGGACTGCGCCACGGCGGCGGCGGACAAGCTGATCGCCGACCACGGCGGCCCCGCGTGGGACGAGGAGTCCTTCCGCAAGCTGTACGACAAGGTCCGCGCCGATCTCGTGGACGCGACGGTCCGTACCGTCGGCCAGGTCCAGCAGATCCTGGCGGCCTGGCAGGCGTGCGAGCGCCGGCTGAAGTCCACGAACAGCCTGGTGCTCATCAACAACGCCCAGGACGTCAAGGACCAGCTGGCGGCGCTCATGCCGGCCGGCTTCGTCACCCGCACCGGGCTGCCGAGGCTGCCGGACCTGATGCGCTATCTGGTCGCCGTGGACCGCCGGCTGCAGCAGATGCCGACCAACGTCCAGCGCGACACGACGCGCATGGAGAAGGTCCACGAGATGCAGGACGAGTACGCCTGGCTGCTGGAACAGCTGCCGCAGGGCAGGCCGGTGCCGCGCGAGGTCCTGGACATCCGCTGGATGATCGAGGAGCTGCGGGTGAGCTATTTCGCCCACGCCCTGGGCACGGCCCAGCCGGTCTCGGACAAGCGGATCGTGAAGGCGATCGACGCGGCGGCGCCGTAGGTCGCGCGTAACGCCGCCATCGCCCGGAGTGAGTTCGACCGGACCCTCTGAGCTGCTGTAGAGTCTGTCTTCGCAGCCGCCGCCAAGGGGCAGCGGAACAAGGTCCTGTGGAGCAGCTTGGAGTGCTCGCCACCCTGTCAAGGTGGAGGCCGCGGGTTCAAATCCCGTCAGGACCGCATCACCGAAGAGCCCGCGTTCTCACGAACGCGGGCTCTTCGCATACTCGGAGTCGCCACCCCGCAGACCGCGCAGAAGGGCCCGCATCCGATCGGATGCGGGCTCTTCTGCGTATTGACCGCCCCGGGCCGACCCGAGTAATCAAGCATCTGTAGCCAGTACGGGCGGCTGCGACGACGGCCCGGCCATCCGCCAACCACCCTCTGCCCGACGTTGGCAAGAGGCGTGCAGTGTGACGGTAGTCACCTCAGGTTTTTCTGGAATGGGCGTTCTTACACCCTTCCTACAATCCGGCAATTTAATATGTGCAATTGTACTCACCCACCAAGGGTCCCCACAGGCGCACAAAAAAGATCGCGCTGGACCCGGCGGAGTCCAGCGCGATCGACGACTTACCCATGTTGCTTGGGTACGGAGCCTGTTGGGGCAGGCGCCCGTCGTATGGAGCTGTCAGTCGGGACGACCGTGTTGGGGGAACCCGGCTGTTGTCCCTGCGTGCTTATGGTGCTGGCGGTACTGGTGGAACAAGTGGTGCGTGTGGAACAGGTTGTGCGTGTTGATCCCTAATCTGTTGATCAAGCTTCGCTACGCTGCTGCGGAATACCCGCAAGCAGTGCGCGAACCTCTGCCTCGCGATACCGGCGATGCCCACCGAGCGTGCGGATGGACGTGAGCTTGCCTGCCTTTGCCCAGCGTGTGACCGTCTTCGGATCCACACGGAACATCGTGGCAACCTCAGCCGGGGTCAGCAGCGGCTCGGCATCAGGGGTGCGAGCGGTCATGAGCGGCCTCCTCGGGAGAACCGAACCATCTCGGTTCTTTCCTCTAAATTCTGCACCTTGACCCACGTTGCCCGAAATGGCGGACGCGGGCCGAGTCGGTTATAGGACGAACGGCTTGTCCTCGGCACTACAACTACACCATCCGTCCAGCCACGTCGGCCAAACCGATGGAATTGCCCTCTGAGGTGTTCATCAACGGCGGAAGCCGATGGACCATGCCATAGCGGACAGTCACGGCACAGTAACGATCAGTCACAGAGCGATCAGGAGTCAGCAGAACCCCCGCATAGAGTGCGATACCGAGCATTCCGCCCGTACCGGCACGGAAGGAACCCTCCCCGGACTCCTTGTCCTATTTTGACACGAGGGTGGGCGATGGGCGCAAGGCCCTTGTTAGTGCGGTCCGTCACGCTTAAGGCCCTGTTAAGAAAAAAGCCCGGATCGGGACCTTCAGACGTAGGACCTCTGACGGGCCGTCGGTCTCCGTTGCCCTCAGTTGGCGAACTGGCGGTCACGGACGGCCCGCCAGCGCTCTGTGAGCCGCCCGTAGGCCTCTCCTGCCCGCTCGCCGTCCCCTGATCGCAGCGCGGCGATCCCGGCCGCCACATCGGCCGCTGAGCGGTCCTCCGCCAGCTGCTCCTCGGACAGCACGTGCACGAGCCCGCCGTAGTCCAGCTCGACCAGCGACCGCGGGTGGAACTCCTCCAGCCACCGCCCCACGTCGACGAGACCCTCGATCATCGGACCGTCGTCGATGCTGTCCCGCAGCGCCTTGAGGCCGCGCGCCAGCCGCCGCCGCGCCTGGACCATCGGCGTCCGGTAGCGCAGGACGGGCGCACCCGGGCCGGCGGCGCCGGACTCCCCCGGCTCCCCGGGCTTCGCCGGCTCACCCGGCTCGTACGTCCGCTCGTCGTCAGAGAAGAGCGTGAACCAGCGGACCGGCACCTGCCAGACACCCGTCCTGATCCACGGCCGCGCGTCCGGGTTCCGCTCGCGCCAGCGCTCGTAGTCCGCGCTCGCCTGGACCCGCACCACGGCGGGCAGCACCGCGTCCAGCAGCGGCAGCGGCAGGACGTCGGCCAGCTCCTCCAGGGCGAGCCAGCCGCGCAGCCGGGTCCGCCACGGGCAGACGCAGACCACCCCGTCCACCTCGGTCACGAACGCGTCCGCGCTCTCGTGCACCGGCACGGGCACCGGCGGGGTGGGCAGCAAGTCCGCCAGGGCGCGGCGCAGTTCGTCCTGGACGGTGGGCGTACGGCCGCGCCGGGCGTACTCGGCCCAGTGACTCCTCTCCGGTTCGGGAAAGGCGGCCAGCGGCTCGTACACCCGCAGGTAGGACGTGTAAGGGACGAGAACCGAAGACACCGCTGGCATGCCGGAATCGTCCCACGCCCAGGGCGCACGAGAGGGTGATCCTCCGCACTGCGGCTGATCTACGCCGGGGTAAGACTTACTCTCAACCCCAACTGGTCCCTCCCACACCCACGGAGGGGCCGATCCCCGCCGCTTCGTACTTGGGAGTCACCACCGTGACCGATGTGACCGACGGCGTCCTGCACACCCTGTTCCGATCGGACCAGGGGGGCCATGAGCAGGTCGTGCTCTGCCAGGACCGCGCGAGCGGCCTCAAGGCCGTGATCGCCATCCACTCCACCGCCCTGGGCCCGGCCCTCGGCGGCACCCGCTTCTACCCGTACGCGTCCGAGGAAGCCGCCGTCGCCGACGCGCTGAACCTCTCCCGTGGCATGTCGTACAAGAACGCGCTGGCCGGGCTCGACCACGGCGGCGGCAAGGCCGTGATCATCGGCGATCCCGACCTGGTCAAGAGCGAGGAACTGCTGCTGGCGTACGGCCGGTGCGTGGCGTCGCTCGGCGGCCGGTACGTGACGGCCTGCGACGTGGGCACGTACGTCGCCGACATGGACGTCGTGGCGCGCGAGTGCGCGTGGACGACCGGACGCTCCCCCGAGAACGGCGGCGCGGGCGACTCGTCCGTACTGACCGCCTTCGGGGTCTTCCAGGGCATGCGGGCCAGCGCGGAGCGGCAGTGGGGCGATCCCTCGCTGCGCGGCCGTACGGTCGGCGTCGCCGGCGTCGGCAAGGTCGGTCATCACCTGGTGGAGCACCTGCTGGAGGACGGCGCGCAGGTCGTCGTCACGGACGTACGGGCCGAGTCGGTCGCCCGGATCACCGATCGGCATCCGGAGGTCAGGGTCGTCGTCGACAACGAGGCGCTGATTCGTACCGAGGGTCTCGACGTGTACGCGCCGTGCGCGCTCGGCGGCGCGCTGAACGACGTGTCCGTGCCCGTGCTGACCGCGAAGGTGGTGTGCGGAGCCGCCAACAACCAGCTCGCCCACCCCGGTGTCGAGAAGGACCTCGCCGACCGCGGGATCCTCTACGCGCCGGACTACGTGGTGAACGCGGGCGGGGTGATCCAGGTCGCCGACGAGCTGCACGGCTTCGACTTCGAGCGGTGCCGCGCGAAGGCGGCGAAGATCTTCGACACCACTCTTTCGATCTTCGCACGTGCGAATAGCGATGGCATTCCGCCGGCTGCCGCCGCCGACCGGATCGCCGAGCAGCGGATGGCTGCGGGGCGCGCGGGCTGACCCGGGGAGACGTGACTCACCCCGGCCGGGCGGGTCGCCCTCAAGAAGAGGTTAAAATCGCAGCTGACCAGCGAGGACGGGGCGTCTCGCCGGTCGAGCGCCGAGGCGCGTCATGCGGGCGGCGTACCGTATGGCCGCGGAAGCAGGTACCGTTGAAGCCCTACGGACGGGTCTCTCCGAGGAGAGCTCGTTCTGAAACATGAACGCGTGTCAAGACTCTGGGGCCGTCGAGCCCCGTCACCGAGGGGGTCGAGCCATGGGGCGCGGCCGGGCCAAGGCCAAGCAGACGAAGGTCGCCCGCCAGCTGAAGTACAACAGCGGCGGGACGGATCTGTCGCGTCTGGCCAGCGAGCTGGGCGCATCTCCGACAAGTCAACCGCCGAACGCGGAGCCGTTCGAGGATGACGAAGAGGAAGATGACCCGTACGCACAGTACGCGGATCGTTACAACGACGACGAGGACGAGGACGACGAGTCCGGACCCTCGGCTCAGCGCCGCGGCGCTTGACGTCTGGATACCTCCAGCAGTTCCTCACAGTGGCCCGGTCCGGGGCCGTAGTCCTGGACCGGGTTCTGTGCTGCCCCGCGGCATGACGGGCGCCGTCCCGGAGGACAGCACTCGCTGATCAGCTGCGGTAGTCGCCTGTCAGGGCGGCTCCGGTGGCATGTCCACCGCGCTCGGTGATCTCTCCCGCGACCCAGGCGTCGACCCCGCGGTCGGCGAGGGTGTCCAGCGCCGCGTCCGCCGAGTCGGCCGGCACGACGGCGATCATGCCGACGCCCATGTTCAGCGTCTTCTCCAGCTCCAGGCGCTCGACCTGGCCCGCCGCACCGACGACATCGAAGATCGGACCCGGCTGCCAGGTCGACCGGTCGACGGTCGCGTGCAGCCCGTCCGGCACCACCCGGGCCAGGTTCGCCGCGAGTCCACCGCCCGTGACATGGCTGAAAGCGTGCACCTCGGTGGTCCTGGTCAGCGCCAGACAGTCCAGCGAGTAGATCTTGGTGGGCTCCAGCAGCTCCTCGCCGAGGGTCCTGCCGAACTCCTCGACCTCGCGCTCCAGCGCCCAGCCGGCCCGGTCGAAGACCACATGCCGCACCAGCGAGTACCCGTTCGAGTGAAGACCGGAGGACGCCATGGCGATCACCGCGTCACCCGTGCGGATACGATCCGCGCCGAGCAGCCGGTCCGCCTCGACCACGCCCGTACCCGCGCCCGCGACGTCGAAGTCGTCCTCGCCGAGCAGCCCCGGGTGTTCGGCGGTCTCGCCGCCGACCAGCGCGCAGCCCGCCAGCACACAGCCTTCGGCGATGCCCTTGACGATGGCGGCGACACGCTCGGGATGAACCTTGCCGACGCAGATGTAGTCGGTCATGAAGAGCGGCTCGGCGCCGCAGACCACCAGGTCGTCGACGACCATCCCGACGAGGTCGTGGCCGATCGTGTCGTACACGCCCATCCGGCGGGCGAGGTCGACCTTCGTACCGACACCGTCGGTCGCCGAGGCCAGCAGCGGCCGCTCGTAGCGCTTGAGCGCCGAGGCGTCGAAGAGACCGGCGAAGCCGCCGATGCCACCGAGCACCTCGGGGCGCCGGGTCTTCCTGACCCACTCCTTCATGAGCTCGACGGCGCGGTCACCGGCCTCGATGTCGACGCCAGCGGCGGCATAGCTGGCACCAGTTGTCGTATCGGGCGTGGCAGGCATGGCTGGAAACCTTCGTGTCGTCGTACGGAGCGTCGTACAGGGCGGGAGAGGACGCGGGACCGGGCTCCGCCCAGCCCCGCGGGGTACCGCTACGGGCGGCGCAGGGCGTCGCTCGCCGCCGTGTCGGCCGGCCCTGCGGCCAGCTCGGTCTCCAGGAGCTGCTTGCCGAGCAGTTCCGGGTCGGGGAGATCCATCGGGTACTCGCCGTCGAAGCAGGCCCGGCAGAGATTGGGCTTGTCGATCGTGGTCGCCTCGATCATCCCGTCGATGGAGATGTACGAGAGCGAGTCGGCGCCGAGCGAGGTGCCGATCTCCTCGATGGACATCCCGTTGGCGATCAGCTCGGCGCGGGTGGCGAAGTCGATGCCGAAGAAGCACGGCCACTTCACCGGGGGCGAGGAGATCCTGATGTGGATCTCGGCCGCGCCCGCCTCGCGGAGCATCTTCACCAGCGCGCGCTGGGTGTTGCCGCGGACGATCGAGTCGTCGACGACCACGAGGCGCTTGCCGCGGATGACTTCCTTGAGCGGGTTGAGCTTCAGCCGGATGCCCAGCTGGCGGATGGTCTGTGAGGGCTGGATGAAGGTCCGGCCCACGTACGCGTTCTTCACCAGGCCCGAGCCGTACGGGATCCCGCTGGCCTCGGCATAGCCGATGGCCGCCGGAGTGCCGGATTCCGGTGTCGCTATGACCAGATCCGCCTCGACCGGGGCCTCCCGCGCCAGTTTCCGGCCCATTTCCACCCGGGACAGATAGACGTTCCGGCCGGCGATGTCCGTATCGGGACGCGCCAGATAGACGTACTCGAAAACGCAGCCCTTGGGCTTCGCTTCCGCGAATCGCGACGAGCGCAGACCGTTCTCGTCGATGGCGATGAACTCGCCGGGCTCGATCTCGCGCACGTAGGAGGCGCCGCAGATGTCGAGAGCGGCGCTCTCGGAGGCGACGACCCAGCCGCGCTCGAGACGGCCGAGGACCAGCGGGCGGATGCCCTGCGGGTCACGGGCCGCGTACAGGGTGTGCTCGTCCATGTAGACGAGCGAGAAGGCACCCTTGACCTGGGGCAGCACCTTGGGCGCCGCCTCTTCGACGGTGAGGAACTTGCCGTCCTCGTCCGTCTGGCAGGCCAGCAAAGCCGTGACCAGGTCGGTGTCGTTGGTGGCCGCGACCCGCGTCGCACGGCCGTTCTCCCTGGGGAGTTCGGCGACGAGCTCGGCGAGCTCGGCGGTGTTGACCAGGTTTCCGTTGTGACCGAGCGCGATGGAGCCGTGGGCCGTGGCCCGGAAGGTCGGCTGCGCGTTCTCCCACACCGAGGCTCCGGTGGTGGAGTAGCGGGCATGGCCCACCGCGATATGGCCCTGGAGAGAGCCGAGGGACGTTTCGTCGAAGACCTGTGAGACGAGGCCCATGTCCTTGAAAACCAGGATCTGGGACCCGTTGCTCACTGCGATGCCCGCGGACTCCTGTCCACGGTGCTGCAGGGCATACAGTCCGAAGTAGGTGAGCTTGGCGACCTCTTCACCCGGGGCCCAGACTCCGAAGACGCCGCAGGCGTCTTGGGGGCCCTTCTCACCGGGGAGCAGGTCGTGGTTGAGTCGTCCATCACCACGAGGCACGCCACCGAGTGTAGGCGAGATCGACCACTGGTCCGAATTGGGGACGGGGCGCAGTGGGCGGGATCACTTCGCGGCGGGGGCCGTCTCGGCCCTGACCCCTTGGCCGTCCTGGCCGGTGAGGGTCAGCGAACGGTGAGCCAGCTCATAGCCGACCTTGCCTTCGCGCAGCAGTTCGGACAGCCGCTTCTCGACGGCCGAGGCGGGGGTGTCACAGGCCATTTTGGTCGAGGTGACCTTACCGAACGTGACCGTCGAACCCGCTACGTGCGCCGTGGTCCGCCAGGAGTTGCAGCGCAGTCCTGTGCCCTGCACCGAGCCGTCCTTGGTGAGGGTGAACGAGGGGGCGCCCGCCGCCGTCGCCGCCGGCCGGTCGGTCCTGGAGGTGACGCTGCCGTGGTCGACGAGCGAGGTCACCACCCACTTGGTGCCGGCGAGGGCGGCGTCCTTCTCCGCCGTCAGGGCGATGGTGTCGCCGTCCGCGCCGGTGAGGGTGAGCCGCTGGTCGGCGACCTTGGCGGTCAGCTTCCCCGAGAAGGCGCCGTTGAGGCGCTTCTCGAAGGCGGCCAGTTCCTCCGGGCAGCCGATGAGCGTCGACTCCTTCTTGCCGACGACGACGGTGTCGCCCTTGACGGTGACCTGTGCGCCGATGGTGTTGCAGCCGGTGCTGGCGCTCGCCCGGCCCTTGGAGTCGATCTCGACGCCGGCCCCCGCGGGTGCGGCGGTCCTCGCCCCGTCGACGGTCACGCTGTCCACGCTCCAGTGCACCCCGGTCAGCGCGGGCGCCGACTGTACGGAGCTGTCCGGGGCGGCCGGGTCACCCGGTCCTGAGCCGGTCTCCGTACCGCAGGCTGAGGCGGCCAGCGCGAGCAGGGCACCGGCGGTGATGTAGGTGATCTGCTGATTCCTCATGCGGCTGGGACGTGCCGGGCGGACGGACGGTTCCGCGGTGGCCGTGCCGGCTCAGCCCATGAGCGGCAGCAGCCCGGACAGGTCGGCGCGCTCGCCGCTGGCGCTGACCCGCGCCGCTTCGAGCGCGTCCGCCCAGGTCGTACGGCCGGTCGCGAGCCTGATCCAGGTGAGCGGATCGGTCTCCACGACGTTCGGCGGGGTCCCCCTGGTGTGCCGGGGGCCTTCCACGCACTGCACGACCGCGTACGGCGGGATCCGCACCTCCGTCGAGGCGCCGGGCGCCAGCACGGCGAGGGCGTCGGCGAGCATCCGCGTACAGGCGGCGAGCGCCTGCCGGTCGTACGGGACGGCGAGGCCCGTCGCCCGGTTCAGGTCGTCGGTGTGGACGACCAGCTCGACGGTGCGGGTGACGAGGAAGTCCCCGAGCCGCATCGCGCCGGCCCTGGTGGTGACCAGCCGGTCGTCGGCGGCGCTCGGCAGCAGCGCGGCGATCCGCTCGGCGGCGCGGGCGAACAGCTCGGCCGGCTCGGCCGAGGTGGCGATCGCCTCGGTGTCCTCCGCGATGTCGTCCGCCAGGCCGGCCGTCGCGAACGGCCAGTCGAGCAGGGCGACGACGGGCCCGGCCGGCTCGGGCTGTTCGACGGCGCGGCTGACGGCCTCGACCGCCATCGTCAGGTGCGCGGCCAGCTCCCGTACGGTCCAGCCGCCGAGCCCGGCGGGCAGCGCCAGCTGCGCCGCGGTGAGCGCGCCGGCCGCTTCGCGTACGTGCGCGAACTGGGCCAGCACGGCGGTGCGGGTCTTGGCGTGGTCGTAGCTACGCAGACGCTTCTTGGCCGGGGGCATAGCGGGGAGGCTAGCCGAGCCCACTGACAGTCTGATCGGCCCCCGCACGGTCGACACCGGCCGGCCGGAGGCCGGCCCGACGGCGTAAGGCCGGTGCCGGCCAGGGTCCGCACCGGCCTACTCGGCAGCAGCCTGCCCGGCGGCCGTCCGGTCCGCACCGGGGTCCGCCGCTTCCTCGCCCGCCGTGAACACCTCGCCGTCGGCCGGGACCCCGATGCCGTGCCAGCGGAACGGGAGTCCGCGGGCCACGTCCATGTCGGGGTGGTCCATCAGCTGGAAGTGCACGTGCGGTTCGGTCGAATTGCCGGAGTTGCCGCAGCGCCCGACGACCTGGCCCGCGCGCACCCGGTCGCCCGCCCGTACGGCGAGGGAGCCGCGCTGGACGTGCGCGTACATCGCGTACGTGCCGTCGCCGATGTCGATGATCAGGTGGTTGCCGGTGATCCAGGCGGCTCCCGCCATGTCGCGGACGGCGGCCTCGATGAGCATCAGGTAGACGAGCGCCAGCAGCGAGTTCCTGCTGAGGTGGTCGCGCCGGCTGTCGGAGGCATGCACGACCGTCCCGTCCGCGACGGCGAGCAGCGGCCGGCCGAAGGCGGGAAACGCCTTGCTCCGCCGGGCCACCGGCCAGGCCCAGGCGAAGCCGGGCCGGCTGCCGGGCTCCGGTTCGGCCACGATGTCGATCGCGTACGTCTGCCCGTACGCGTGGGTGCGGTGGCTGGGCACGCGGCTCGCCGGGCTGTTGAGCGCGGACCAGCGGCCGGTGACCGGCGCCGCCACCTCGACGGCCGGCGGCCTGGCGGCCACGTGCGCCCGTGCCGTACGCCGGCCCAGGGCGACGACGAGGGTGACCGCGATGATCTCCGGCACCCAGATCAGCCACCACGCGAACGGCAGGTCGACGAAGGCCCCCACGAAGACCAGCGCGACGAACAGCACGGTGAACAGCCGGTAGAAGATCATGACGAGTTTGCGTACGGACATCGTTCCCCCTGGGTGGATTCGGTATCGCGGTCAGGTCGGCCGGGTCGCCGCCAGCATCACCAGCAGCGGCACCACCCGGCCGCCGGGGACCTCGTACTTGCCGCGCCCGACGGTGTGCAGCCAGCCGACCGAGGTGAGCTGGCGCAGGTGGTGGTAGATCTGGCCCGTCGTGCCGAGTTCGGCCAGCTCGGCGAGTTCGGCGGCGGTACGGCGGCCACCGAGGATCTCGCGCAGCAGCCGCAGCCGTACGGGGTGGCCGAGCGCGCCGAAGGACTCGGCCGCCGCAGGCCAGTCGGTGTCCAGGACGGCGTCGGTCACCGTGCCGTACTGCCACTCGTACCGTTCGTCGGTCGGCAGCCGGACCGCGCCGGTGAAGAGCACTCCCCCGGTCGCGGCCCCCGCCTCGGCGAGCTGGTCCTTCAGCCCGTGCAGAGCCCAGAATTCGCCGCCGTCCAGCGCGGGCGCGGCCGCGGGTACGGGCGCGGTCGGCGCGGTCGGCGCCGTCTGCTCCAGCGCGGCGAGCCGGCGTTCCAGCTCGGCGACGCGTTCCTCAAGCTCCATGACATTCAATTTACGTAATTACGTAATCCCGCACAAGAGGAGGAGCGATTCGGCGCGCTGTGCATACCAGTAGGTACAATCCGGTGCGTGAGCAGCACACCGGAACGTCTCATCGAGACCACCCGCGAACTCCTCTGGGAGCGCGGTTACGTCGGCACCAGCCCCAAGGCCATCCAGCAGCGCTCCGGAGTGGGCCAGGGCAGCATGTACCACCACTTCGACGGCAAGCCCGATCTGGCGCTGGCCGCCATCACCCGCAGCGCGGAGGAACGGCTGAGCACGGCGGAGGCCCTGTTCGGCGGGCCCGGCACGGCGACCGAGCGGATCGCCGGCTATCTGCGCGGCGAGCGTGACGTGCTGAAGGGGTGCCCGATCGGCGGACTCACCCAGGATCCCGAGGTGATGGGCGACCCGGCGCTGCGCCGGCCGGTGGAGGAGACCTTCAGCACGCTCAGGGCCCGGATCGCGGGGCTGCTCGGGGAGGGGGTGGCACGCGGCGAGTTCGGAGCGGGACTCGACCCGGTGAGCACGGCGTCCACGGTCGTCGCCGTACTGCAGGGCGGTTACGTCCTGGCCCGCGCCGCGGACTCCGTCGAGCCGTTCACGGAGGCGGTCGACGGCGTACTGGACCTGCTCGCGGCGCACGCACCAGCGGCGAAGTAACACCGATCCCCCGGTGAACGCCTCGCCCGGTGAACGCCGATCGCCCGGCCGGTGTTCGCGAACACCGGCCGGGCGATCGTACCGGCGGGATCAAGCCTGCCGGGGGCGTTCCAGCGTGAGCAGCAGACCCTCGACGGCACCGGGACCTATCCGGCCCTTCACGTCGGCGGCGGTGATGGCCTTGAGGGCCCAGCCGTCGGCGGCGTGCTTGTTGAGCGTCTTCTCCAGCTTGTCGCTGTCCAGGGCGTCGCCGATGAGCGACTCCCTGAACGTCACGACCTTGTACTCGTAGGACATCGGGCGTTCCCCTCGTTCAGGCCGGCACGCACGGCGGATCCCGTGCGGGCACAGCCAATCACGCGAGGCCCGCGCCGATCACGGCGAGGCTCAGGCCAGCAGCGCCGGGATCGTCGCCTCGTGCGCCGTGCGCAGTTCGTCGAGACCGATCGTGAACTCGCCCTGGACCTCGACCTCTTGGCCGTCCACCACACCGATACGGGTGGCCGGCAGGCCGCGCGCCCCGCACATGTCAGTGAACCGCAGCTCCTCGCTGCGCGGCACCGCCACGACAGCGCGGCCCGCCGACTCGCTGAACAGGAGCGTGAACGCGTCGAGGCCGTCCGGCACGATCAGCCGGGCGCCGGTGCCGCCGCGCAGGCAGGACTCGGTGACCGCCTGGATCAGACCGCCGTCGCTCAGGTCGTGCGCCGCGTCGATCATGCCGTCGCGCGAGGCCGAGATCAGGATCTCGCCCAGCAGGATCTCCCTGTCCAGGTCGACCTTGGGCGGCAGCCCGCCGAGATGGCCGTGGATCGTGCCCGACCAGGCGGACCCGCCGAACTCCTCGTCCGTGTCGCCCAGCAGGTACAGCAGCTGGCCCTCCTCGGCGAAGGCCATCGGCGTACGCCGCGCCACGTCGTCGATCACACCGAGCACCGCGACGACCGGCGTCGGGTGGATCGCGCGCTCGCCCGTCTGGTTGTAGAGCGAGACGTTGCCGCCGGTCACCGGGGTGCCCAGCTTCTGGCAGCCGTCGGCGAGACCGCGGATGGCCTCCACGAACTGCCACATGACGGCCGGGTCCTCGGGCGAACCGAAGTTCAGACAGTCCGAGACGGCGAGCGGCTTCGCGCCCGTCGCCGCGACATTGCGGTACGCCTCGGCCAGCGCGAGCTGCGCCCCGGTGTACGGGTCGAGCTGCGCGAACCGGCCGTTGCCGTCCGTCGCGATGGCGACCCCGAGGCCGGTCTCCTCGTTGACCCGGATCATCCCGGCGTCCTCGGGCTGGGCGAGGACGGTGTTGCCCTGCACGAACCGGTCGTACTGGTCGGTGACCCAGGACTTCGACGCCTGGTTCGGCGCCGAGACCACCCGCAGCACCTGCTCGCGCAACTCGGCGGCCGTCACCGGACGGGCCAGCTTGTTCGCGTCGTCGGCCTGGAGGGCGTCCTGCCACTCGGGCCTGGCGTACGGGCGCTGGTAGACCGGGCCGTCGTGCGCGACCGTGCGCGGGTCGACGTCCACGATCTTCTCGCCGTGCCAGAAGATCTCCAGCCGGTCGCCGTCGGTGACCTCACCGACGACCGTCGCGATGACGTCCCACTTCTCGCAGATCTCCATGAAGCGCTCGACCTTCGCCGGCTCCACGATCGCGCACATGCGCTCCTGCGACTCGCTCATGAGGATTTCCTCGGGCGAGAGCGTGTGGTCGCGCAGCGGTACGTCGTCCAGCTCGACCCGCATGCCGCCGGAGCCGTTGGACGCCAGCTCGCTCGTCGCACAGGACAGGCCGGCGGCGCCGAGGTCGGAGATGCCGTCGACCAGCTTCTCGGCGAAGACCTCCAGCGTGCACTCGATGAGCAGCTTCTCCTGGAAGGGGTCACCGACCTGCACGGCGGGGCGCTTCGACGGCTTCGTCGCGTCGAAGGTCTCGGAGGCCAGGATCGAGGCGCCGCCGATGCCGTCACCGCCGGTGCGGGCCCCGTACAGAATGACCTTGTTGCCGGGGCCGGACGCCTTGGCCAGGTGGATGTCCTCATGCCGCATCACGCCGATGGCACCAGCGTTGACCAGCGGGTTTCCCTGGTAGCAGGCGTCGAAGACCAGCTCGCCGCCGATGTTCGGCAGGCCGAGCGAGTTGCCGTAGCCGCCGATGCCCGCGACGACGCCCGGCAGGACGCGCTTGGTGTCGGGGTGGTCGGCAGCGCCCATCCGCAGCGGGTCCACAACCGCGACCGGGCGTGCGCCCATCGCGATGATGTCGCGGACGATCCCGCCGACACCGGTGGCCGCGCCCTGGTACGGCTCGACGTACGACGGGTGGTTGTGCGACTCGACCTTGAAGGTGACCGCGTAGCCCTGCCCGACGTCCACGACGCCCGCGTTCTCGCCGATGCCCACGAGCATCGCGTCGCTCGAAGGGGCCTTCTCGCCGAACTGGCGCAGATGCGCCTTGCTGCTCTTGTACGAGCAGTGCTCCGACCACATGACGGAGTACATGGCCAGCTCGGCGCCGGTCGGGCGGCGGCCGAGGATCTCGCGCACCCGGGCGTACTCGTCCTCCTTGAGGCCGAGCTCCTTCCAGGGCAGCTCGATGTCCGGGGTCCCGGACGCGTGCTCGACTGTGTCCAGAGTCATGAGGCGGCTACCAGCTTCTTCAGGATCGAGGTGAAGAATCCGAGGCCGTCGGTACCTCCGGTACCGATCAGCGGCTCCACGGCGTGCTCGGGGTGCGGCATGAGTCCGACGACGTTCCCCGCGGCATTCGAGATTCCGGCGATGTCACGGAGCGAGCCGTTGGGGTTGCCGTCCGCGTAACGGAACGCGACGCGGCCCTCGGCCTCCAGCTCGTCGAGGACGTGCTCGTCGGCGACATACCTGCCGTCGATGTTCTTGAGGGGGACGGAGATTTCCTGGCCTTCGGAATAGTCGGCGGTCCAGGCGGTGTCCGCGCGCTCCACCCGAAGTTTCTGATCGCGGCAGACAAAGTGGAGATGGTTGTTGCGCAGCATCGCGCCCGGCAGCAGATGGGACTCGGTCAGGATCTGGAATCCGTTGCAGATCCCGAGGACCGGCAGCCCGGCCCGCGCCTGCTCGATGATCGTGCCCATCACGGGCGAGAAGCGGGAGATGGCGCCGGCCCGCAGATAATCGCCGTAGCTGAAACCGCCGGCCAGCACGACGGCGTCGACCTGCTTGATGTCCTTGTCGCGGTGCCACAGCGGTACGGGCTCGGCACCGGCGATACGGGCAGCGCGCAGCGCGTCCCTGTCGTCCAGGGTGCCGGGGAAGGTGACGACGCCGATACGAGCCGTCACGACTCCACCTTCACGACGAAGTCCTCGATGACGGTGTTGGCGAGAAACGTCTCCGCCATCTCGTGGATACGGGCGAGCGCGGCCTCGTCGACCGGTCCCGCCACCTCCAGCTCGAAACGCTTTCCCTGACGGACGTCGGCGATCCCCTCGAAGCCAAGACGCGGCAGCGCGCGCTGCACTGCCTGTCCCTGCGGGTCGAGGATCTCCGGCTTGAGCATGACGTCGACTACGACGCGTGCCACTGGCACTCCCGGTGGTGTGGTGCGGCTGTGTTCTCCAGGGGAATCCCCCTCGACCCCCCGAGCTTCCGTGCTTGACTCAGGGTACCCGGCTCAGAAATCTACGCGGGTAGATATCCCAGGTCACAGATCACCCGGCGATATCCTCCACCGAGAACAACCGAAAAGTCCGCGAAAAAAATCAGCGTCAGCTATTGCCCGGGGACACGCTGATGCAATTGGCTGGGCTTCACAATGCGAGGTCTTCCGCTGTACAAAGGAATACAGCGGAAAACAGCATTGCCCATTGACAGCCGGAAGGCCGGTGCCGCCGCACGTCAACCGCGATTCCCGTGCGAGCGGGGACCGGGCACGGCAGGCGGCGCCGCAGGAAAGGACCGATATCCGTGGCGCAGCGCGTAGTGGTCACGCTCTCCGACGACATCGACGGCGGAGAAGCGGCGGAAACGGTCACGTTCGGCTTGGACGGGAAGACGTACGAGATCGACCTGAACCCCGCCAACGCGAAGAAACTGCGGAAGGCCCTGGCCCCGTACCAGGCAGCGGCCAGGAAGCAGACGAACGCGGCCAGGAACGGCAAGGCCCGCACGACGTACCACCACACCTCACTCGAACCGGCTCCGGCGGCCGTCCGCGCCTGGGCGCAGTCCCACAAGATGGAGGTGCCGGCCCGCGGCAGGATCCCCAAGCGGGTCTACGAGGCGTTCCGCGAGGCCAGTTGAGCGACCCGGGCGTGTCCCGAGTTGCGGACCACCCCTGCCGATCGGCTAGAGTCTGGAGCACGCCGAGGGGCGAGGCCGAAAGGCCGGACCTCAAGCAGCGTGCGGGTGTAGTTCAGTAGTAGAACGCCCCCTTTCCAAGGGGGAGGCGCAGTGTGCGATTCCTGTCACCCGCTCGCGGACGTAGCTCAGTTGGTAGAGCGCAACCTTGCCAAGGTTGAGGTCGCCAGTTCGAACCTGGTCGTCCGCTCAGAGTGAAGGCCCTGATCCACTGGATCAGGGCCTTCGTCGTGTCACGCCCGGGAAGCGCCGATGACATGTGTCATGAGCGGCGATGACAGCGCGGTGTGAGGGTCGCCACATCGAGCCGGGGCGAACGGTCCGACTGCCGCCTCAAGCGGCGGTATAGTGGTTCTCGCGCTTCGGCGCTTGCGGACGTAGCTCAGTTGGTAGAGCGCAACCTTGCCAAGGTTGAGGTCGCCAGTTCGAACCTGGTCGTCCGCTCATAGTTCAGAAGTCACAGAAACCCCCGGCCGACGCGGCCGGGGGTTTCCTCGTGTGCGGCTACTGCCGGCCTACTGCTGCCAGGGGGTGCCGGTCAGGCGCTCGTACGCCTCCACGTACTTGGCCCGGGTCTCGTCCACGACATGCTGCGGCAGCTCGGGCGGCGGCAGCTCGCCGTGCCGGTCCCAGCCCGAGGTGTCGGACGTCAGGTAGTCGCGGACGAACTGCTTGTCGTAGGAGGGCTGGCTGTGTCCCGGCTCCCAGGACTCGGCGGGCCAGAACCGCGAGGAGTCGGGGGTCAGCGCCTCGTCGGCGATGACCAGCCGGTCACCGTCGAAGCCGAACTCGAACTTCGTGTCGGCGAGGATGATGCCGCGCTCACGGGCGATGTCCCGGGCCCTGCCGTAGACGTCGAGCGTCGCCCTGCGCAGCTGCGCGGCGGTCTCCGCGCCCACCTGGCGGGCGACTTCCTCGTAGCTCACGTTCTCGTCGTGGTCACCGACGGCCGCCTTCGTGGCGGGCGTGAAGATCGGCGCGGGGAGTTCGGAGCCGTCCACGAGCCCTTCGGGCAGGGCGAGTCCGCAGACGGTGCGGTGCTCGTCGTACTCGACCAGACCTGACCCGGTCAGATAGCCGCGGGCGACGCACTCCACGGGGACCATCCGCAGCGACGTACAGACGAGGGTGCGGCCCGCCCAGTCGGCGGGGGCGCCTTCGGGCACGTCGGTGGAGATCACATGGTTGGGGACGAGATCGGCGAACTGGTCGAACCACCAGAGCGAGAGCTGGGTCAGCACGCGGCCCTTGTCGGGGATCGCGGTGGGCAGCACCCAGTCGTACACGGAGATACGGTCGCTGGCGACCATGACGAGGTCGCCCGCCTCGTTCCGGTACAGGTCCCGCACCTTGCCTGTGTGCAGATGCACAAGGCCCGGCACCTCAAGGGGTTCGGGTTTTTCGACGAATCCGGGCACGGTTCCTCCGCGTCGTTCGATTCGATCCAAGAGATCCGAGAGTTGGGTCCTGGAGTTCGGTCCTGGAAGTCGCCTTTATTCTCCCGTATGCCCGGTGCGGAAGAAGTGGAGGGGTGCCGTTCCGGATCGGCGTGGCGAGTCGGTGACCGCCGTGGCGGACGGCTCAGTCCCGTTTGCAGATGCGGTCGAGGAGATTCGCCGTGGCGCGCTGGATACGGGCGTCGACGTGGCCGGGCCGGTCGAGCGCGGGGGACCAGGCGAAGGTGCCCGAGGCGAAGACGAGCGCGCCTGACGGGGCGCGGTAGAGCGAAGTCTCCTGATGGCGCTTGGCGTTCTCGGTGTCGCGGTACGGGGAGTGCGCGAGCAGGATGCGGTCCTGGTGGTCGGGCAGTGCCGTACGGGGGAAGTAGCGGTCGGCCTCACCGGCGACGAGCCCCGCGATCTCCTCACCGTCCACGGCGCCGGTGGAATCCCACAGCCAGTGATCGGCGTTGCGCACGATCAACGGGTGCGGCTCGGGGACGCGGCCGGCGTACTGAATGCCGAGGAGCTGCTGCTCGGGCCGGTCCACCTCGCGCCAGAGAGCGGGCTTTCCGGGGCCGTGCCGCTTGCGGCAGTGCAGCATCCGGTCGGGGACGCCGGAGGCCGAAGGCCCCAACTCCACCTGCCAGTACATGGTGTTGGCGGAGAGGAAGACGAGCGACGTGCCGTGCTCACGGGCCAGCTCGACGTTGCGGCGCATCGGCACCGACCAGTACTCGTCGTGGCCGGGGAAGACGAGGCCGCGGTAGCGGGTGGGGTCGACGCGGCCCGCGTGCAGGTCGCGGGTCTCGGCGTACGCCAGGTCGTACCCGTAACGCTCGGCCCAGCGGATGAAGTCGTAGGCATGGCCCACGTGGAGGGGCAGCCCGGCGCCGGCGTACGGGCGGTCGAAGGAGACGGTCGTGGCCGCGTCCTCCTCGCCGAGGAGCGTGCCCTGCTCGTCCCAGGCGTGGTAGAGGCTGGCGCCGGTGCGGCCGTCCTCGGGGTAGAGGTTGTACGCCTGCCAGGTGATGTCGGGCAGCAGGAGGAGCAGGTCGGCGGGGTGGGTGTCGCGGACCGTGAAGGGGATGTGGGACCGGTAGCCGTCGACGGTGGTGAGCACGGCCACGTACGCGCCGATCGCCCAGTGCGCGGGGATCTGGAGCCGCCAGGAGAGCCACCAGTGGTGGCAGGAGACCGTGCGGTCGGCGGCGAGCGGCGGCGGCTGGACGAGGCCGGAGATGCGCGGGCTGGTGATGATCTTCCGGGCGCCCTCGCCGTTGTAGTGCCCGATCCGGTAGATGTCGATGAAGAACTGCTGCGGCGGGTCGACGGTGACGTGGAAGTCGATCGCCTCGCCGGGGGCGGCGGCGCCGGTCGAGACGAAGCCCTTGATCTGCCGCCCGACATCGTCAGCGGTACGCGGCCCGCCGCTGCGCCCGCCGCCGGTGAGGGTCTCGTCGGCGTACCAGGGCACGAGATGGCCGGTGTCGTCGAAGTAGTTCTCACTGCCGCGCAGCCAGGGCAACGGGCCCTGGCCGAAGGGGTCGGAGACGGCATGGGCGAGAGCGCCCGAATCCCAACGCCGGATCGGCTCAGCCCCCATGGTGCGACCCTCCTTCGAACCTCCGGCTCCGGGCTGTCGATTGGCGACGGCCGGAACACCGGTGGCGCGATCGTTCAAACGCCGGCTGTCAGCGCCGGTCCCCAGCACATCACATAACGCACGCACTCCGTCACCGTTCGTCGCGAATTGGCGTTAACGGAAGGGGTAGTTCCGGCTCTTGGGTGGGATTGTCGGGGTTGTTGGTGACCAGGGTCACAGAGGGAAGGGCGGGCGGAGGACGGGAGTTGGGGGCGCGACGGGTTTTTCGGCGGCGCGGCGGGGGTGGCGGGTGCGGCTCGGCTGGCCGCGTCGGCGGCACGTGTCGGCTGCCGCAGCGGGGGCGGCACGCGTCGGCTGCCGCGGTGCGGCGGTACGTGTGGGCCGTGAGGACCGCGGGACGAGCCGGCCCGTAGCGCCGAAACCGGCCGCTACAGGTCGGCCGGTACGTATCGAGCCGGCCGCCACGGGGCGGCCGCCAGGCCCGTCAGACAGGTCCGGGCCGACGGACGGAGCCGTCCAGGGCGTACGGACCGGCCGTCACGGACCGGGCGGTTGGCCCGGGACCCGCGACCACCGGCCCCACTAAGGCCTGACGTTCGGATCAGGCCGGATCAGGGAGCGCGCCCGCCCGCGGACGCGGCGTGTGTCGCGTTGGTGCCGTGGATCGCGCGGCGGACCGGTCCTAGGGGCCGGGCGGTCCGGGCCGGGCGTGCGGACCGGACGGTCCGAGCCAGCCGTTACCGAGCCGGGCAGTGCAAACAGGGCCGGCCGTCGCGCGCCCGGCCGTTCGGGGCCGGCTGCCGGGCCGGGCGGCCGCGTACGGGCAGGCCGTCAGGCCCGTCAGACAGGACGGGCCGAGCGGTGCAGACCACGCCGTGGGCGTCGGCCACTACGGACGGGGCCGTCCAGGACGTACGGACCGGCCGTCACGGACCGGGCGGTTGGCCCGGGACCCGCGACCACCGGCCCCACTAAGGCCTGACGTTCGGATCAGGCCGGATCAGGGAGCGCGCCCGCCCGCGGACGCGGCCGGTGTCGCGTTGGTGCCGTGGATCGCACGGCGGACCGGTCCTAGGGGCCGGGCGGTCCGGACCGGGCGTGCGGACCGGACGGCGCGAGCCAGCCGTTACCGAGCCGGGCAGTGCGAAGAGGGCCGGCCGACACAGACCGGCCGCCACCCCGCCCGGCCGTTCGAGCCGACCGCCACGGGTCGGCCGCCAGGGCCGTCAGACAGGGCCGGGCCGACGGGCGGGGCCGTCCGGGACGACCGGCACAGGCGAGCGTCAGACGAGGCGGACCGGTTTCTCCGGGCGTACGCCCAGCGCCGCCAGCCACGCGCGCAGGGGCTCGGGGTCGCCTTCCTCCACCAGACTCAGTACGTGGCCGCCCAGGTCCGCGCGGCGGCGGCCGTCGACGATGAGGGCCGGGCCGTCCAGCCAGTCGAGGCCGGGGACGGCGCCCGCCGTGTCGACGGCGGAGCAGCAGACCATCGCCGTCACGTGATCCGCGAGCAGATCACGGCCCGTGCGGGGCGGCTGGAGCGGGAGGAGCGGCAGCGGGTCGGTCCCCCACGGGGGCGCCGACGTCTCGCCGCCCGCAGCGGCAGGCGTCGCCGCCTCCTCGCGGGCCACCTCGGCGCTGATCCCCGCGGCCAGCATCGCTCCCCACCCGTCGCCATCGTCATCGCCATCGGCGTGGCTGCCGCCACCCTCATCCGCCCGGCCCGCCTGGGACAGGTGCTCCATGACCCGGCTGAGCGTGGGGCCGCCGGGGCCTGTGGGGCCCACGGGGCGGCGTACGCCCATGTCGTCCAGTACGCGATGCAGCCTGGACGCTTCCGTACGCCACTTACGGTCGACAACCTCTTCCGGGTACTGCTGCCAGTCCACCGGGGCCCAGTCAGGGCCCGCGCCGGCCGGACCGCCGTGGAACAGCCGGGCCGCGAGCAGCGACGTGGCCTCGTCCATCGCGCCCGGCTCTTCGAGCAGGTCGCAGGCGGGCCGCTCGCCGAGCCGGGACGTGAACCCGTCGGCCAGGCGGTCGCGGCGGGACAGCTCGGTCAGGGCCGAGACCACGCCCGCGTCCAGCCGGGACGGCCAGCGGCCCATCCGCCAGGCGGGCAGCGCCACGCGCGTCAGCAGCCGGTCCCAGCCCGCGTAGGCGAGGCCGACCTGCTCCTGGGCGACGATCCGCAGTCCGTAATCCACAGCCTGTGCACGCTCCGAGGCGGCCGAGGCCACCCCCCGCTCCATCAGGGCCGCATGCTCACCGCAGCCACGCAGCAGCAGCCGGGCGACCCGGCCGACGACCCGGAGCGGTGCGCGGCGTATCGGCCCCAGGTCCGTCCTGCCGCCGAGCGCGACGGCCGCGTCCAGCCCGCGCACGAAGCGGCGGGCGGCGGCTATGTCGGGCTGCGCGGCCGGACCCGTACCGGCGACGACGGGGGCGAGCACCGCGCGCAGCTCGGCGACCCGCATCCACCACAGGAAGGGCGAGCCGATGACGAGAACGGGGGCGGCGGGTGCCTTGCGGCCCCGCCCGCCGGCCCGCACATCGGGTCCGGTCTGCGCGGTCGGTACGCCCTGCGCGTGCGCCGGGTGCGTACGGTCCTCCAGCCAGCTGTCGCAGTCGGGGGTGAGCGCTATCGCCGAGGGCGCCGGCACGTTGAGCCGGTCCGCCAGGTCTCTGACCAGGCGGTAGAGGTCCGGCGCCGACCGCTCATCGACCTCGACCGTGGGGCTCAGGGCGGGCCTCGCCCTCGCCACCACGACGGCGACGGCCGCCGCGAGCAGCAGTACGAGCACCGCGCAGGCCGACACGGCCCAGCGCGCCGCGTCCCAGCCCGCACCGGTCAGATGCCCGGTCGCACCGCCGACGAGCAGCACGACGGCGACCGCCGCGGGCAGCAGCGCGACGGCGAGCGCCCGGCTACGGACGCGCAGCACGCCGAGCGCCCGGGAACGGGCACCCTGAGCGCCCATCTCGACGCCGATGTCTGAGCCGGCGGAACCCGTGGAACCAGCGGAACCGAACATGGTCGACCTCACCCCCTCTGCCCTGCGGCGGCGTTGCTCACTCCCCCACTGTGGCACCCGCCACCGACATCGCAATGCCGGTGGGCCATGTGCCCGAATGCTTGCGCCGCACCCTAGTTGGGGCCCTCGCGGCAGTCATCCGGATGGCCTAGCCGTCACCCGATGGAATGGCTTTGGCTAAAGCTGCTGACGCGGCGGGGTTGAGGAGTTCGGGGTTCTACGGGGGTCCGAGGACGCGTGCCCGGGGGCTGGTCCGAGGACGCGTGCCAGGGGAGCTGGTCCGGCGACGCGTGCCCGGAGGTAGCTGGTCCAGGAACGCGTGCCCGGAGGAGGTAGCCGGTCCGGGAACGCGTACCCGAGGGGGAGCCGGTGCCGCAGGCTCAAGCCCGCGCGTCAGCCCCGGCGCCCGAACGGGCCCCGGCCCCGGCCCCCGCCTCAGCCTCCGACTCCGCGGCGCGGCGAGCGATGTCCGTACGGTGCTGGGCACCGTCCAGCCGGATCCGGTCCACGGCGGCGTACGCGCGCTCCCTGGCCTGCGCCAGGCTCTTGCCCGTACCGGTCACGGACAGGACGCGACCGCCCGCGCTGACGACCGCGCCGTCCGCGAGGCGGGTGCCGGCGTGCAGGACGTACGCGTCGGGTCCATCCTGCGCCGCGATCTCGTCGAGGCCCAGGATCGGGTCGCCGGTGCGCGGGGTGTCGGGGTAGTTGTGCGAGGCGACGACCACGGTGACCGCGGCGTCGTCGCGCCAGTTGAGCGGGAGCAACCCGGCGAGCGTGCCCTCGGCCGCCGCCAGCAGGACACCGGCGAGCGGGGTCTTCAGCCGGGCCAGCACCACCTGCGTCTCGGGGTCGCCGAAGCGCGCGTTGAACTCGATGACCCGTACGCCGCGGCTGGTGATCGCGAGACCCGCGTACAGCAGCCCGGCGAAGGGCGTGCCGCGCCGGCGCAGCTCGTCGACGGTCGGCTGGAGGACGGTCTCCAGGACCTCGTCGACCAGCTTGGGATCGGCCCACGGGAGCGGCGAATAGGCGCCCATGCCACCGGTGTTGGGGCCTTCGTCGTTGTCGAGGGCGCGCTTGAAGTCCTGCGCGGGCTGGAGCGGGAGGACCGTACGGCCGTCGGTGACGGCGAAGAGGGAGACCTCGGGACCGTCGAGGAACTCCTCGATGACGACCCGGCCGCAGGCGAGCGCGTGCGCGCGGGCGGCGGCGAGATCGTCGGTGACGACGACGCCCTTGCCCGCGGCGAGCGCGTCGTCCTTGACGACGTACGGGGCGCCGAACGCGTCGAGCGCGTCGTCGATCTGCTGCGGTGTCGTACAGACGTAGCTACGGGACGTGGGGACGTTCGCCGTGGCCATCACGTCCTTGGCGAAGGCCTTGGAGCCTTCGAGCATGGCCGCTTCCGCCGACGGGCCGAAGCAGGGGATGCCCGCTTCCCGTACGGCGTCGGCGACCCCGGCGACCAGCGGCGCCTCGGGCCCGACGACGACGAGCCCGACCGCCAGCTCCGTGGCGAGCCGGGCGACGGCGGCGCCGTCCATGGCGTCGACCGGGTGCAGCTCCGCGACCTCGGCGATGCCGGCGTTGCCGGGGGCGCAGAAGAGGGAGGTGACGTCGGGGTCGAGGGAGAGAGAGCGGCACAGGGCGTGTTCGCGGGCACCGCCGCCGATAACAAGGACCTTCACGGGAGGCAGCCTAGCCGGGCGGCCCGGAGGCCATTGCCGCTGCCCGAGCCGGGCAGACGAGCCGGCCAAGATCCAAAGGGGCGGCCCGAGCCGGTCAAGCGCCCCTGGTCGTTGGTGTACTCGTCAGTCGTTGGTGTACTCCTCCACGACCGTGGCACCCAGCTCGCGCACGATCAGATCGTGCCCGGAGAGGGCGGAGTCGACGAGATCGGGATCGTCCGCCTCGGCGGTGTCGTCCTCGGGGGCGACCGGGGGGCGGGCCGAGGGTCTGGACGGCTCCGGGGGCGGCGGGGTGCGCTGCGCCTGTCCGTTCTGTTGCGAGGGCGAAGGCGAGGACGAGGACGGGGGCGGCGAGGACGGGGGGCGTTGCTGCTGCTGTCCCGGCTGCCCCTGCTGTTGCTGCGGAGCCGGCCCGCCGGGGGCGGGCGCTGACGAGGGGCCCCCGCCGAACGCACCTCCGCCGAACCCTCCGCCACCGGCACCACCCGGCCCGGGGGCTCCTCCCCCGCCGTTCCCGCCTCCGTATCCGCCCGGAGGGGGCTGCGGGGTGCCGCCCGACGGGTCGACGATCGCTTCGATCTTCCACTGGACGCTGAAGTTCTCCGACAGCGCCTGCTTGAGCACGTCCTCGCTGCCGCTGCTCACGAAGGTGTCGCGGGCGCCGGCGTTGATGAAGCCGACCTGCAGCGTCGTCCCGTCGAACCCCGCCACCTGCGCGTTCTGACTGAGCAGGATCCAGGTGAAGCGCCGGCGGCCCTTGACGGCCTCCAGGACGTCCGGCCACATGTTCCGCACCTGGCCGGCGCCCTGCGCGGCGCCGGGACTGGGGGCAGCGGCAGGCCCGGCGGGCGCGGCAGCGGGCTGGGGTGTGGCCGCCGGTGCGGCGCCGGGCGCGGAGGCGGTGGGCCACCCGCCGGGACGCCGGCTGCCGGGGTCGGCGGAGGCGGCGGGCGCGGCGGAGGCAGCGCCGGGCCAGGCACCGGGCCGCGAGGGCTCGGGAGCGGGGGACGGCGACGGTGTCTCCTGTACGGGAGCCGGAGACGGAGCCGGGGCGGGCGCGGGCGCGACAGGAGGCGCGGGGGCAGGCGCCGGTGCGGGCGCGGGGGCATGGGCCTCGGGCCCGGGAACGTACCCGACGGCGGGCCCGGCGGCCGGCCCCGGACCGCCGACCGAGAACGCGGCGGTGGCGACCCCACGCTCCAGCCGGTCGAGCCGGGCCTGCACGGACCGCTCGTCGTCGAAGGCGGCGGGCAGCAGCACCCGCGCGCAGATCAGCTCCAGCTGAAGCCGCGGCGAGGTGGCGCCGCGCATCTCGGTCAGCCCGGTGTTGACGAGATCGGCGGCGCGGCTCAGCTCGGCGGCGCCGAGGACCGAGGCCTGGGCCTGCATCCGCTCGACGACATCGGCCGGGGCATCGATGAGCCCCTTCTCCGCGGCGTCGGGCACGGCGGCCAGAATCACCAGGTCCCGCAGCCGCTCCAGCAGGTCGGCCACGAACCGCCGCGGGTCGTTGCCGCCCTCGATGACCTGCTCCACGACCTCGAACGCCGCTGCCCCGTCACCTGCCGCGAAGGCGTCAACGGCAGTGTCGAGCAGCGACGCGTCGGTGTATCCGAGCAGGCCCGTGGCCATGGCGTACGTCACACCGTCCTCGGCGGCGCCGGCGAGGAGCTGGTCCATGACGGACATCGAGTCACGCACGGACCCGGCCCCGGCCCGTACGACCAGCGGCAGCACCCCGTCGGCGACGGGGATCTGCTCCTGGGCACACACCTGCCCCAGATAGTCCCGCAGCGTCCCCGGCGGCACGAGCCGGAACGGATAGTGGTGCGTACGCGACCGGATCGTCCCGATGACCTTCTCGGGCTCGGTGGTCGCGAAGATGAACTTCAAATGCTCCGGCGGCTCCTCGACCACCTTCAGCAGGGCGTTGAACCCCGCCGGGGTGACCATGTGCGCCTCGTCGATGATGTAGATCTTGTACCGACTGCTCGCTGGCCCGAAGAACGCCTTCTCGCGCAGATCACGGGCATCGTCCACACCTCCGTGGGACGCGGCGTCGATCTCGATGACATCGATCGACCCCGGCCCATTCCTGGCCAGGTCCTGACAGGACTGGCATACCCCACAGGGCGTCGGCGTGGGCCCCTGCTCACAGTTCAGACACCGGGCGAGGATCCGCGCGCTGGTCGTCTTCCCACAGCCTCGCGGCCCGCTGAACAGGTAGGCGTGATTGACCCGGTTGTTCCGCAGGGCCTGCTGCAGCGGGTCAGTGACATGCTCCTGCCCGATGACCTCGGCGAAGGACTCGGGGCGATAACGGCGGTACAGCGCAAGGGACGACACACCTACGACGATATCGGCCCCCACCGACAACGCACCCGAACCGCCCCCACAACGCAGACGCCCCCCACGCACCCGCCAGAGCCAACCTACCCTTGCTGCCTTCCGGCCCTGGGGGAGTTCAGTCAGATAGCGCCACGTGAGGGGCTCCGCACACAGTACCTGATCCCCACCCCCACGAACGAGTTCGCGAGCACCGCTCCCCATCTTGTATGGTTCGTCGCGGAGGATTCGCCTAGTGGCCTAGGGCGCACGCTTGGAAAGCGTGTTGGGGGCAACCCCTCACGAGTTCGAATCTCGTATCCTCCGCCATTGCTCTCACCGGGCAATACGTCGAAGGCCCCCGCAGCTCGCTGCGGGGGCCTTCGACGTTGGTGGTCTCAGTTTTGGTCTCAGTTGCTCCGAGGCGACGCGTCGGCTCGGTTGCCGGTCCGCTCTCCTCCGCCGCGCACCCCCTCACGGCCGACGAGCCGGAGCGCGCTCCCGTTGATCATGGGTACGAGTGGATGTCGATCCCACGGGCCCGATGCTCCGCAGATGGAACAGATCACTCCGTTGAGCACGAGCGCCCCTGTGGATAACTCTCGTGGCCGAAATCCTCCCTAGTAGTGTCAAGACGTGGCCACTCCCCTGTTCTTCGACACCGCCCTCCACACCCTCCCCTCAGTCCCCGAGGAGGCCGTGGAGCACGGCGAGGTGTTCACGCGGCGTTGGGTCGTCGATCTGATCCTCGACCTTGTGGGCTACACCTCTGACAAAGCCCTCTGCGACCTGAAGCTCGTGGAGCCGGCCTGCGGTTCAGGAGCCTTTCTAGGAGCCGTGGCTTCGCGGATCAGCGCATCCTGCCGCGAGCAAAACCGTCCCATCAGTGACGCAAGCCATGCCGTGCGTGCGCTCGATCTACTGGAACGCAACGTCCGCAGGAGCCGCGAAGTCGTCGAGCAGCACTTGGTCGACGACGGCTGGAACCCCACAGATGCCCAGCAGGTGGCGGCGGCCTGGGTCGAGCAGGGTGACTACCTACTCCAGCCCGAAGGGACCCAGCACGCGGACTACGTGGTCGGCAACCCGCCCTACATCCGCCTGGAGGACGTTCCCGCGGACAGGATGGCGGTCTACCGTCGTGCGTGCCCCACCATGGGCGGCCGCGCAGACATCTACGTTGGCTTCTTCGAAGTCGCACTCCGAAGCCTCGGGGCAGGCGGACAGCTGGGCTTCATCTGCGCGGACCGTTGGATGCGCAATCAGTACGGTCGGCAGTTGCGCCAGCTGGTGACCAAGAGCTTCAGCATGGACCTGGCACTGGTCATGCACGATGTGGACGCCTTCGACGACCAGGTCTCCGCGTACCCCGCCATCACCCTGATCAGCAAGCGACCCCAAGGCACCGCTGTGGCAGCGGACACCACGCGAGCCTTCGGTGCTCCTGAGGCCACCGCCTTCGCACGCTGGTACGCGACTGCCCAGACGGAGTCGGTCACGACACCAGCGTTCCAGGCCGCTCGGATGCCGCACTGGTTCCCGGACGAGGACTCCTGGCCGAGTGCTTCACCTGCACGACTGGCAGTCCTCGAGGAGCTGACAGAGCGCTTCCACCTGCTTGAGAGCAAGAAGTCCGGTACCCGAGTCGGCATCGGCATCGCCACGGGAGCGGACAAGGTCTTCCTCACCGACGACGGCACGTTGATCGAAGACGACCGGCTCCTGCCGATGGCCATGGTCCGCGACACCACGAGCGGCACGCTCAACTGGAACGGCACCTACCTGGTCAACCCCTGGACGGACAAAGGCGATCTGGTCGACCTCGCCGCGTATCCCCGGCTTGCCAGGTATCTCGACGAACACGGAGCCGCGTTGCGTAAGCGCTACGTGGCGGTCAAGCAGCCACACCGCTGGTACAAAACCATCGACAAGGTCGATCACGCGCTGACTCGGCGGCCCAAGCTGCTGCTCCCGGACATGAAGCTGACGATCCATCCGGTACTCGACGAGGGCGGACTGTACCCTCACCACAACCTGTACTTCATCGTCTCGGACGTCTGGGACATGCGCGTGCTGGGTGGTCTCCTACTCTCCAAGGTCGCGGAAGCATTCGTGGAGGCGTACGCGGTCAAGATGCGAGGGGGGACCCTCCGCTTCCAGGCTCAGTACCTCCGCAAGATCCGGGTCCCAGACCCGGAAGCGATCAGCGAGCGCGACCGAGAAGCCCTGGCGGCAGCTTTCGACAAGCGAGACGTGAGGGCCGCCACGGAGGCCGCCCTGCGCGTCTATGGACTTGCCGAGCTTCCTGACTAGGAGAGCGGATCTTGACGGTCACCCGCCAGGACTTCGAGGACGCGATAGCGACCTATTGGGGCGCCAAGCAGCTGCAGCGGGAGCAGTCCGCGATCAAGGCCGCGGTCGGCGCCGGCACCGCCGGATCCGTGCGCGGTGGTAAGCACTTCGACGCGATCGCGATCCTCCTGTCGAAGTTCTTCCTCGAAGCCGGCTACCCGCCCGAGAGCATCCGGGTCACCAAGAAACAAGGGCTGGAACTCCCCGGTTACTACCGCCCCCAGAAGCAGTGGGACCTCGTGGTGGTCCACGAGGGCGTGCTCGTTGCGGCTTTCGAACTGAAGGCCCTCGGTGGGCCGTCGTTCGGAAACAACTACAACAACCGGGTTGAGGAAGCACTCGGCAGCGCGGTGGATCTGCGACGGGCCGCCTTGGCCGAGCTGTATCCGAAGGAGAAGCCCTGGCTCGGCTACTTCTTCATCATGGAGGACGGCAGCGGCTCTCGGAGGCCGGTCAGTATCGCGAAGGGCGCGCTGCCTGCCGATTCAATCTGGCACGGCACCTCGTATCAGGACCGGTTCGGGATGTTCTGCGAGCGCCTTGTGGCCGAGCAGCTGTACGACGCCGCTTGCTATGTCACATCCTCAGCCGAGGACCCCAAGCCCGTCGAACTGGTGAACAGCCTTGACTGGCGGCACTTCTCGGCTGCCATAAACGCCCGACTCACGTACCTGAAGGAGCTCGGGATCCCCGGCTAGGAAAGACGAACGGGGCCCCGACCGATCCGGTCGAGGCCCCACATTCGGGTGCCTTCGTAGGGGCGAGGACCCTTACCTCTGCCCCTCGCCGTACGCGCCGGGGTTCCGCGCCCGGTCCACAGCCTGTGCACACGCCTCCACGTAGGCAGACGAGACCGCGTCCTCGTCCGTGCCACGCACGTGGGCCTCGATCTCCTGGCCGGGCCGACGCGAAGTGTGCCAGCGCACCGGCAGGTCCGTGTACAGGTCGGGCTCGAAGTCCCATGCCCACGTCGACCATCGGGCAGGACTTCCGACATTGAGCCGTTCGCCGCCTGCCAGGAACACGGCGTGGGCGTGGTGCACCATCCGGCGGTCAGGGATCGCGTGGCGGATCGACTGGGTGCCGCCACCCGCCCCGACCTCCCACTGCTCCCGCTCCATCTCCTCGACCCGAGCCGCTCGACCGGGCCGGTCCTCGCCCCACTGCGCAGCCACCTGCTCCGCGTGCTCTCGGGAGGCGAAGGCCAGACGTCGGCCACCGAGGTCGGCGAGGTAGACCGCTGAGTCGACCGAGGCAGAGCCGGAGCTCCCGGCGGACCCGAGTTCGGCCTGCACCGCCACGTCCGCAGGCGCGGCCCACAGCAGGGCTCCAATCTTGGCGGCGGTCTGCTGCAGGACGGGACCGGTCATGTGCTGGTAACGGCGGTGCATCCGAGCGGACTTACCGGGCTCCCAGCCCATGATGCTGTCGACGACAGCATCGGAGATCCCGAGAATGAGCAGAACCGTGGCCGCCGTGTGACGGGCGTCGTGAAGACGGCCGTCGCGCACCCCCGCTGCCTTCAGCAGGTCCTTCCACCGGTGAAAGTCGGTGTTCGGGTTCAGGGGTTCGCCGACCGGCGAGGTGAAGACGTACCCCTTCTCCGTCCAGAGGTCCCGAGCGAGAGTGCGCTCTCGGCCCTGTTCCTCCTTGTGCCGGCGGAGCAGGGTCATGAGCTCGTCCGGAACGCCGATGGGCCGCTGACCGGCCCGTGACTTCACGCTCTTGGTCTCGCGTCGGACGTTGATCTTCTGCGGGCAGAAGCCGGGCTTGCGCCCGCAGCGGTTGCCGCAGCCGTGCTCGTAGCGGGGCCGCAGGCGGCCTCGTCGGACGCGGATGACTCCGAGTTCGAAGTCGACGTCGGTCCACTGCATGCCGAGGACCTCGCCCTGCCGGAGACCGAGGGCCAGGGCGATGACCCAGCGGGCCGCATTGCGGTGTTTCCCTGCCTCCGCCAAGAGGCGCTGGACCTCCTCGACGGAGTACGGCTCGACTTCGTCTTCTTCGAGGCGCGGGGCCTTCGCGATCGTCGCCGGGTTCCGGATGGCGTGCCCCCGGCGCACGGCCTCGTTGAGAGCGGCACGGAGAGTGCGGTGCACCTGATGGGCCGTGCCGGCGGCGCTGCCGGTCTCCTGCATCTTCTTGTAGAAGCGCTCCAGGTGTTCCGGCTCCAGCTTCTCCAGGCGGTGGGCGCCCAGGCCGGGGACGAGGTGGTGGTGCACCGCGACGCGGTAGCCGTCGATGGTGTTCTCGGAGACGTTCGGCGCTGCAATGTTCTCGACCCAGTGGGCGAGCCAGGTCTCGATCGTCCAGCTCTGGCCAGCCTTGCGTACCGCACCCTTGTCGCGCTGCCGCTCCAGCTCCCTGACGGTTTTGGTGACCTCCGCGCGGGTCTTGCGGCTGACGTGGCGCCGGTCCGGCGTGCCGTCGTCCTTGACGCCGACGGTGACGCGGCCGTGCCAGCGACCGTCCTTGCCGAGGTAGATGGATGAGGCGCCATTGGGCTGACGGCCTTTCGCCATCCCGCCCCCGGTCATGCTGCGGCCCGGAAGTCGCGGGCCGTGAGGCGCCGGGCCAGGAAGTCGTTCACCGCCTCCGCTGGGATTCGACGCAAGCTGCCGATCTTCACCGAGGCGATCTCGCCGGAGGTGACGTACTCGTACAACTTCGTGCGGCCGACACCGATGCGTCGCGCCGCTTCGGTGACGGTGAGTGCGACGAGGGTGGTGTCCCCCTCGGGGAGACGGCGTCCGGACAGCAGGTCCCGCAGGTCGCCCTCAGGGACGTCCAGCAGGTCGGCTATCTGGGCAAGCGGAAGATCGTTTCGGCGCAAGGGAGGGTCCTCTCCTGGCGGGCCATGGGACGGCGAATCCCGGTTGGCCGGCGCGTCGTTCAGGGATGGGCGTGAAGAGATGGAGCTGGACACGACGAGTCCTCGCTGTTCGTAGCAGCGAGGGGTCGCGTCAGCTCTGTTCGGTCGGCGCGTCCATGCGCTCGCCGAGGTAACTGCGGAGCCGTGTCGGGGCACCGAGGTGGTGATGGAACTCGCCGTTCGAGGCGACGGCCAACTCGTGGGTCAGCAGGGCCTTGACCATGTCTTCCTGGTTGGGGTTGGCATCCGTGTACGCCGCGAGTTCGTCCTGGATGCGCTGCATGTCCTTACCCAGGGCCCGCCACTCTCTCCATCTCGCGACGTACTCGCCAACCAAGCGGCGGACCAGCGGATTGGCGAGCTGGCCGGGCGGGCTGGTCAGCTCGTCGAAGGTCAGATCGAAGACCTTGCAGAAGCCGAGCGCTTCGTCGAGGTTGACCCGGCGGCGGGGCTTGCCGCTCTCGATGCGCCAGATCGCGGACTGGTTGACCGGGTGGCCGGCGTCTGCCATTCGCTCGGCCAGGGTGACCGTGCTCCATCCGCGAGCCTCGCGTTCGAGCTTGATGCGCTCCGCGACGTGATCTTCGGCCAGCGGCCGCTCCGGCCCCGCGCGGGAGGCGCCTTCGTCACTGCTCATCACTGCACCTCCTTGCCGGGGCCCGACGGACAGCCGGGGCGATGGTGAAAACTAAACACCATTCCGGAGCCGAATGCAACCGTTGCGCTTCCGAAAACGTCGGGTACTGTAGACGTCCGCCCTCGAACGGCGGTGAACGCAAAAAGCCCCCGACGCTACGAACGTCGGGGGCCAAGCACGAACTCTCGTAACCGCCCATCCCTGAACGATTGACCCGCGTGGCCTGGGATTCGCCGTCCCGTACGGCCCGCAAGTTGAGGAGCTCAATGTCCAGTATGGACGAACCCCGGCCGAATGCGCCACACCTCGCGGGAAGCGGCCGCCAGCCCACGCCGGGCGACCTCACCGCGGTTCCGCCGCACGATGTCGACGCCGAAGCCGCCGTGCTGGGGGCGTGCATGCACAAGGCCGCGGTGATCGACGAAGTACGCCAACTGCTCGACGCAGCCGACTTCTACCGCCCCGCGCACGAGACGGTCTGGCGCGCCATCCTCGCCCTGCACGGCGAGGACAAGCCGACCGACCCCATCGTCCTGTCGCACCAGCTGCGTGCCCAGGACGACCTGGAGCGGGTCGGCGGCGTGGTGTACGTCCACCAGCTGGCCGACGCCGTGCCCTCGACGAGCGGCGCCGCCTACTACGCCGGCATCGTGCGCAAGCTGGCCGACCTGCGCCGCTTGCGTGCCTCCGGCATCCGCACCGCCCAGCGCGCGATGGCGCCGGGCGCCGACCCGGACGCCATCCGCAGCGAGGTGGAGTCGGAGATCCGGATCGAACGCGAGCGTGCACTCGCTTCGGGACAGGGTCGGCTCTCCCGGTTCATCACCGACGGATGGCGCTTCGTCACCGAGACCGGCGCCGACACCGAGCCGCTGTGGGGCACGCGGGAGCAGACGGCCTGGTCATCCGGCGAGAGCCTGATGATCGTCGGAGCGCCCGGCGTAGGAAAGACCACACTGGCTCACCAGGTGATCCTCGCCCGCCTGGGTCTGGCCGACAGCGTCCTGGACATGCCGGTCGCACCGAGCCGACGAGTGCTGTACCTGGCGCTGGACCGGTACAAGCAGATCGCCCGCGCCATGGCCCGCAGCGTCGGGCCCGAACACGAGCAGCGCTTGCGCGACGGGCTCGCTGTCTGGCAGGGGCCTCTGCCCGCCAGCCTGGACAAGGAGCCCGACCTCCTGGCAGACCTCGCCGCCGCTCACCAGGCCGACACCATCGTGATCGACAGCCTCAAGGACGCGGTGAGCACCCTGGTCGACGACGCGCTTGGCGTCGCCTACAACAACGCCCGCCAGCGAGCCATGCGCAACGGCGTCGAGATCATGGAACTCCACCACCAGCGCAAGGCCACCGAGGGCGCCCCACGCGCCCAGAAGCCCACCCTGGACCGGGTCTACGGCTCCACCTGGATCACCTCCGGCGCGGGCAGCGTCCTCTTCATCGCCGGGGAAGCGGGCGACCTCGCTGTCACCCTGCACCACCTCAAAACTCCCACCGGCGAGATCGGCCCCCTCCAGGTCATCCACGACCACGAACGCGGCACCTCGACACTCGACCCAGCCCTCGACCCGGTCGCCATCCTGCGCCAGCGCCCCGACGGACTGACCGTGCGCGAGCTCGCCATGATCCAAAGCGGCCAGAACAACCCCGAGCGCTCGGCCACCGAGAAAGCCAGGCGCACCCTGGACCGGCTCGTCAGGGCTGGCCTCGCAGACAAGGCCGAAGGAGCCGCAGGCGGAACCGGAGGCGGCCAGCAAGCCCGCTACCGCGCCTCCCTCCGCCACATTGGCGCAGTCTCCTGACCCCACCGCCGGACACCGGGACCGTACACGAGGGCGTACACGCACCCCTCCCCCGCGCACCGGCGCACGCCTCACCGCAGGCGTACACGCCAAGCACAAAACCCCAGGTCAGACGATCACGCGATCGTTCACGCCGTACACGCACGCCAGCGTTCACGCGTGAGCCCCCCTTTAGAAGGGGGCTCACGTGTACGCCCCCTCCGTGAACGCCGTGATCGCCTCCGCAGAACCATCCCGGAGAACCCCGCATGACCACACCCGCCACACCCCACGACACCCCCCGGCACACTCATGCGACGCCCCGCGCCCAGGACAGGAAGCGACAAGCAACGCCCCAGCACGCTGCCGAGCGATACGCCCTCGCCGCGGCCGGAACCGTCATCATCGCCCTCACCGCCGGCGGCTTCTGGCTCTCCTACGCCCACCTCGCCCAGGTCGCCGGACAACATGGACTGGGAAGCTCCCCGGTCCGGCAATGGGCCTGGCCCGCAACCTTGGACGCCTTCATCGTCGCGGGCGAACTGCTGATGCTCCGCGCCGGCCTTCGCCGGGTGACCGACTGGTGGGCGGTCGGTCTGACCGCCATCGGGTCGGCCGGATCCATTGCGCTCAACGTGGCCGGCGTGAGCGGCACGGGCAACGAGCGCGTCGCACCCCTACTCGACTACGTGGTCGCGGCGGTTCCCCCGACCGCAGCCCTGCTGGCGTTCGGCGTGCTGATGCGGCAGATCCACCAACTGGTCGACCGGGCTTCCGACCGGCCCGCCACCGGTTCCGTCGAGACGCCGGATTCGCCTGCCGTACCGCCCGCGCACATCGGACAATCACAAGCCACCGCATCCGGCCCCCAGAACGCGCTGCCCCGAATCTCGAAGAGCCTTCCTCGAGGCGGCCGACCGGTCAGCGCAACGGTCGAGGAACTGGTCGAGATCGGGCGGATCGCCGCGGCGGAGAAGCGCAAGCTCACACGGGGCATCGTCCAACAGGCCATACGGGACAAAGGACACACGGTCGGCGGCCAGAGGCTGACCGAAGTCATGGAAATCCTCCGGTCGGAACCCGGCGCCGATCGGAACGTCAGCTGATCGCCCGCCATCCGGTGGCCGGAACTCCTCCGGCCACCGGTCAGAGCGTGCCCCACCCCTCCGCCTGATCGCTCGTTACCGCCTACGGCCGTAGCCGTGCCCCCGCATGCCGCCATCCCTCCCGCGCTACTCCGGAGCAATATCCGTGGCCCACGACCCGCACCACCCCGACTCCGAAATCGGATCGCCGCTGACACTGACGAAGTCGCCTACGCTGTCGGAACGTTTGTGGCGGGCGTTCGGACGGGCTGCTCCTGGCGGAGCCAGTAGTACCCCGAGTCCGACTCGTGGCCGGTCTTCGGGGGTCTCCGCCCCGGGGGTGGCGGAGACGGCCCAGCGCCAGGGGGCGCCGGACCAGGTGGTCGAGACCGAGTGCGGCTCTGCCCCGGACACGCTTCACACAGCCCAGCGAGCGATCCTCCACCCGACGCACACCGACGCGCCCGCCGCCAGCGAATCCGCCGTGCAGAGCGTCCAGCCAACGATCCGTCGGTTCACCGGCGACAAGCGCACCAAGCGCGTCGGCCCCATGCGCTTCACCGACGACGAGCACACCAGCCTGCGCGAGGCCGCAGCCGAGCACGGCTACAAGGGCGAATCCGGCTTCGCCGCCGACATCGTCCTCGCTTTCCTCGACGGCCGGTTCACCGCGAACCTCCCCCTGTCCGAGGACCGCCGCCGTACCCACATGTTCCGCGCCCAGGTCTTGCGCGCCCTCAACCGCACCGGCGTCAACGTCAACCAGATCGCCCGCGCCCTCAACAGCGACTACACCCCGCCCGACATCCGCCAGCGCCTCGATGAACTCCACCGCCTGCTCACCCTCATCGCCGACGCCCTGCGCCAGCCCACCGACGGAAGGGAGGGCTGATCCGCGTGATCGCCGCCATCAAAGCGGCCGGATCCAACACCCGTGGTCTGCTCGCCTACCTCTACGGCCCCGGCCGTCATGACGAACACCTCGACCCGCACCTCGTCGGCGGATTCTCCATGCTCGGCATGCCCGACCCCGGCCGCGACGAAAACGCCACTCTCACCCAGCTCGCCCGCCACCTCGACGAGCCCGTTCAACTTCGGAACAGCGAGTTCGGCAAGCCTGTCACCGACCATGTCTGGCACTGCCCCGTGCGCGCCGCACCAGAAGACCGCTACCTCTCGGACACCGAGTGGGGCGAGATCGCCCAGCGCATCGTCCAGGCCGCCGGCATTGCCCCCGACGGCGACGATCTGGCCTGCCGCTGGATCGCCGTACGCCACGCCGACGACCACATCCACATCCTGGCCACCACCGTTCGCGAGGACGGCCGTCGCCCCAAGCTCCACGGCAGCGGCATCCGCGTCGGCAATGAGTGCCGGGAGATCGAGAAGGAGTACGGGCTGCGCCGCCTGAAGAAGGGCGACCGCACCGCCAGCCGGCGCCCCACCCAGTCCGAGATGCACAAAGCTGAGCGCCTCTGCTGGGAGCAGACCAGCCGCGAATGGCTCCAGGACCAGATCCGCGCCGCAATCCCGCACACCGCCAGCGCCGAACAACTCCTTGCCTACCTCGAAGCCGACGACATCCTGGTCAAGCCCCGGCGTGGCCCGTCCGGGGACCTCCTCGGCTACGCAGTCGGCCGGCCCGGCGACCTGAACAAGGACGGCGAGCAGATCTACCACCCCGGCGGGAAGATCGCCCCCGACCTGTCCTTGCCCAGGCTGAAAGCCCGCTTGGAGACCAGCGCCCCCGAGGAACACCCCACCGCCCGTCGCAATCGGTCCACCACTGCCTGGCATCAGGCCACTGACGCCCTCGACACCCTCCACGCAGAGATCACCGACAAGAGCCCCGATGACGGCGGGGACGCACGAGCACAGGCGCACATCATGGCCTTGGGCGAACTCATCGAAGCCACCGCCCAGATGGCCCCCATCGACCTTCGCCCCCAACTGCAAGCGGCCAGCAGGGCATTTGCCCGTGCCCAGCGCTCCCAAGTACGGGCCGAAGACCGCGCCGCCCACGCTCTGAGGACCGCAGCCCGCGACATCGTGAACACCGCCACCGGCCCCGACGGCAGCGCGCTCGCAGCCTTGGTCGCGGCACTCGTCTGGGCCGCCGTCCTCGCCGGACGCTGGCATGAAGCGAACGGGCATGCCCACCAGGCCGACGCGTCCCGCCAAGCCGTCTGGCACCTCCAGTCAGCAGCTGACGACGCACTCGCTCCGACGCTCACCGAACTCGAAACCCGCCGCACCACGGAGGAGACCCGCCGCACCCTGGCCAGCGACGTACGCGCCGCCGTTCCCGAACACGCCGAGCGGATCCTCGCCGACCCCGGCTGGCCCGCCCTCGCCACCGTCCTCGCCGACGCTGAAGCCGGCGGCCACAAACCCCACCAGCTCCTCAAGGAAGCCGCAGCCCGACGAGAACTCGGCACCGCCCACAGCCCCGCCCGCGTCCTGATCACCCGCATCCAGCACACCAGCCGCAACCCCGCACCCAACCGCCGCGCGGAAGCAGCCCGCCTGCGAAGCACCACCGCATCAGCCTTCAGCGTGCCGTACGCCGATACCCAGCCGCCCACGGCACCCTCAGCCCCCACGAACAGGCTCAGCCGCCCACGCCGCTGACCCCAGCAAGGAGAGCTCGCTCCCAGAGCCCGCCCGCAGCACGAGCCCGCCCCACCACACTCCTGTCCGATCCATCAGGAGTCCTGCAGCCCTGGACCGCAATCCGCCGGATCGACTTCAAGTACCGCCTTGGCCCCGCTTGCGACGCTCCAGTGGCGCGTCTCACCAGGAGCTTCCTCTCCCCGCCCGGAAAACGATTCCTTAGGGAGAAGATTCCCTTCTTGGAAAAAATGAGAGAGATCATCGAAATTTGATCTTGGCCTGTATTCAACATCGATGCGATCACACCTGTTGAGCGAGGAACTAGTTCCCGCCATTCGGATCTTGGCGAAATTTCCCCCGTGGGTAATGGCTTACAAGGCGCTCTTGTTGGCCCGAAAGGCCGGTTCTACGATCGCCCACTCGTGTTACCGAAAGCTACCGGGCGTTTCACCTGCCGCTGGGGCGGCTTGAACTAAGTGGGGGTCGCTGGTGAGTTGGGGAAGTGCTGAGTCAAACGAGATTTCCGAGGCTGATGAGGCTCGACGCCAAGAGGAATACCGGAGCAGTGTCAAGAGATTCGATGAGATCGAAGATGACCTGCGGACATCGCGAACCTTTCAAAGGATATACGTTCTCTGCCTGCTGGGCGGCATAATCCTTACGTTCCTTCTCGGCTACACGGTTATCGTGGGTCTCTGGAAGTCGCAGCCTGTCTTTACTAGATGGGCAGGGCTCATCATCGTCAACTGCCTCTGGGTGGCGATGGGGTGGGCGATATGGAAGAACCGAAAGAAGGTTGTTGCTCGAACTGGCGCGCTGCGCAACGCACTTCAGGATCGACAAACTGCCGCTGCCAAGCTACCTCTCGATTCCCCTTCCGGACTTCGCATCTACCGCGAAGCGTCGCTTGACCTGATTGATCAGTACCGAACTTCAGCGAACAAAAATCGCCGAATTCACAACGTCTTTCAGGGCATCATCATCACTGGGTCAATTGTCACTTCGACGCTTGCGGCCATGAATGAGGGCAGTAGTCAAGTGCTGCGCCTTTCTGCGGCTTCCCTCAGTGCACTCGTCGGAATTTCGGCAGGCGTCACCGGATACTTCAAGTTTCGCGAACGAGGATACAATCTGCAATCCACGGCCGATGATATCGAGAAGCACTATAACGCATCGCAATTCATGCTCGATGAATACGCTGGGCGGGATGGCGAACCGCCTCTCCCTGAAGCTGAACGGCTTCGGATATTTGCGCGTTATGTGGAACGGCTGAAGGAAGAGCAGCGCAAGCGCGAGCTTCAGCTCGAAACATCCAGCTCCGGGAATGAGGAGCGCGCGAGCTGATGTTTGCCCTGTGCAACCCTGCGTACTCCGTCGCGATGAGACGCTTGACGGGGCCTTCTGGAGTCCGGAAATGAGGGCGCGGCAAACCAGGTGGCTCCTCGCTCCGCTCTGGCAATGGAGGGCTCGACGCCTCGTAGACGCTCATGGCCTATCTATGTCTGACTCGACGGCTTGGTGTCTTGTCGCTCTCGCGCGAGACCCAGTGGAATACATTCCGCTCGTTCGGCACGTAGTGCTTCAGCGATCGCTGGGTGCATCCATTACTCCAGGGGTGGTCCTCGATTCGTGGCGGGACCTTGATTCGTGCGAGAAAACGAGACGCGTTGCTTGGCTCAACCGGTATGGAGCTACACCTCTGTACCGATTGGGCGTGCCCGAAGAAATCATCGAGTTGGCGGGCCTGCACGTAATTGAGTGGCAGCTCCCGCCGGGGCGAGACGCGGCTTCCTTGGTTGCTCAGAAACGCCCTCACTTTCCGGGAGATGTCCAGTAGAGCGTTTGTGAGAGGCCGACAGACACTGGCTATCTTTTTATGCCCCCCGAGGAAGTGGAATTATTTATGTGGCCGTTCCAACGCGAGGTGAGAAGCATGATATTTCCTTCCTCCGGCGATGGGCGCTCTTTTACTCGGTGCTCGCAGACTCTCCGATGCTGATTGAATTGGAAAGCGGTCATGGTGCAAGCCTTCAGGCCAGAGCCCGCGTCGGAGGCCCCTGCCACAGCCGCAGATCGGTAACGCCGGCATCGTCATTAGAAGCCCGCGGCAAGACGCCGCAGCAACAACGACTGCTGGGCCGGTCACCATGCGTGGTGACCGGCCCAGCAGTCGGCGTACTTCTGATTGCGGATCCTTCGCTGTGAAGAGACGTCACGGGGCTATTTAGTTCTGCCGTCGTCCTCACCCACGACGCAGCACGCTGCCCCGCGCGCGATGCTTACCAACGCGGCGTCCGCCAGGTTGCTCGGCCGTCGCGAACGTTCTCAACGGGGCCGGACACGACGGTGCATCGTGGAGGAGGATGGCCTGCCAGACCTGCTCTTGCAGGGCCCGGATGCACGGGCCACAGGCGTGCATGGCGGCCTGGGCGCCGGCCACGCTAACGGGGCCGATCCACAGAACGCGGGTCCAACCCTGACCGCAGTAGAGCCAGCAGTGCCCATCGGTCCAGGTGTTGCCGTCGTCGGTGTCCGCCGCTGCCGGCAGACCGCCGCGGGCGAACTCGGCGACGCCGGGTACGACCCGCGGCGTCACGGCCAGTTCCATAAACACGCTCGGTCCTCAAGATCAATCGCTCGGTGCAGCCGCCCCGGCCTGCTCCTGCTTGCCTGCGTCGGCGAAGAGGAGCGTCGGTTCAGCGAGGATGTCCCGGCTGGACTCGCTCTTGTAGATCTCGTCGACGCTGCCGAACCGGGCCTGTGCGTAGTCAAGGTCGAGCAGGTCTGCAGCCTGTCGGACGGATGCTTCGTCGGGTCCTTCGATTTCGACGAAGGTGGGGAGGTCCGGCCAGGTATCGAAGTCGAAGGCGACTTCGCCCAGGCACCACTCCTCCCGGTAGTTCTCCTGGTAGCGCACCTCACGCAGGCCGACGTTGCGGAGGATCTCGGCCATGGCGTGCAGGTCGGACACCTCGGTCTCGATCTCGGTGGTGCCGTCGATCGTCGTGGAGTCGGTGACCTGCTTCAGCGTGAGCGTGGAGCGGGTGCCCTCGTCCCTCAGGCGGACCCAGGCGCCGCCTTCGAGGGCGTCGTTCTCGAAGATTTTCCGGGTGAGGAGGGTGCGCGGAAATGCCTGGACGGCTCCGAGCGCCGTCAGTTTGGCCTGGAGGCCGTCGACGTCGACGGCGAGGAACTTGGCCTCGTACTCGTGCTTCATCGGTCCTTCTTCCCGTAGCTCTAGGAGGGGGTGGCCGCACGGGCGGCGAGGAGGAGGCCCATGCGGTGGTTGTGATCCTGCAACTGTCCGACATGCGCCTGCTCTGTGAACTCGTTGGTCCGCAGAGTGAGCAGGACGCCCCAGTCCCCGATGAAGTAACGCCGCAGCTTCTCGGGGGATGTGTAGTGCTCCAGCACGTGGTGGCGTTGCGTGAGGGGCATCATGAACTCCGCGCCGAACAGACCGCCGGGCCGGACCAGGCGCTGCATGCGGTCGACGAACTCGCCCAACGGGCGGTGGTGGTTGGCACTGTAGTGCCACGAGCAACTCGTCCAGACGGCATCACAGGGGGCGGTGATGGGTTCGGAGGCGAGGAAGTCCTCCTCCACGACCTGGACACGGTCGTGAAGCCCTTCCTGCTTCAGCCGCTCGATCATGCCCATCGCGTGACCGGTTCTGTCACCCGGAAGCTCGACCTCGCCACCGTGGAGGGCGAGCGGGTCGCGCTCGATGGCGATGACGCGGTAGCCGGCCGCGGCCAGCGGCACGACGAGTCTGCCGTCGCTCGCACCGATGACCGTAACGGTGGAGTCAGGCTCCGTACGCTCCTTCAGCGCGGCGAGGAACTGAGGGAAGAACGTGAGGGTGTGCCGCCACATGCTGGGTGTCTGCACTGGCTTGCTCTCCTTGCGGGTCGGTGCTCAGGACGGCTTGGAGTACCTCGTCAGGGGTGAGACCGGTGGTGTTCACGCGGTGCATCGGGAACGAGGCGTAGCCGTCGGTGATCTTGTCGGCGGTAATTTCAGCGAGGGCGTCCCAACGCGACACAGGCTTGTCGCGCTTGGCGAGTCGGCGTTGACGCTCGTCCTCCGCGCAGACGAGGTAGTAGGTGATGGGACGCGGGATGCCCGGCGGCAGGGACACGGAGAGGTTGGCTCCGAAAGCGCGGTGGTTGGCCAGGCACCGAGCGAAGTAGCTTTCGACGACGACCGGGATACCGGCGGACAGATACCGTTGGATCTGATCGGCTGCGGCGAACAGAGCCGAGAGGTAGAAACACATGCGTGCCTCTGCATTTCCCAGCCGGTCGACCTCCTGCCGTAGTGCCTGGTAGGTGGGCGGCACGGTCGGGACCAGCGCCGCGCCACGGGCGGCCGCAAGCATGGGAGCGAGCGTCGATTTTCCGGTGCCGCGGAGCCCTTCGACGCTCTCGAAGGACGCCGGGTCAGACACGTCCGTACACCACGTCCGGCACCGCGAGGGTGAGTTCGTCGGTGGCGGAGGGCCGGTGGTCGATGTGGTCGGCGAGCTTGTCGTACCAGAAGGCGTGCGAGTCCTTGCCGACGGCCTTGCAGGACATGGTGAGCGCGCCGCGCGGGTCGGCCTCGATCCGCTCGATCTCCACGGGACCCCCGGCGGGGAGGCAGGCGTCCGGCGCACCGAGCTCGGACAGGTCCTCGTCGAGGATCACCTCGATGCCCAGCTCGGCCGAGGCCAGGCGCTCCCGCAGACGGGTGTAGGCCGTGGCGTCGCTGACGAGGAGCTCGGGGTGGTCCGCTGCGTTGCCGACCGGCCGGAGGCAGTGGAGTTTCAGCTGCTCCACCCCGTAGTGCTGCAGTGTGCGGGCGAGCGGCAGGACCTCGTCGATGTTGCGTGAGGTGACCGTCATGGTCGCGCCGGCGCGGACGCCGAGCTGCTGGGCGATTTCGAGTGCGCTCAGGGCACTGCGGTAACTTCCGAACTTCCGGATCTTGTCGTTGGTCGTACCGATGCCCTCCAGCGACACCCGGAGCAGGTCCAGGTCGGGGGCGATCTCGGTCAGCCGGCGCTCGATGCGGTAGCCGTTGGTGCAGATCTCGACCTGCATGCCCAGGTCCCGCTTGGCGTACCGGACGACCTGGGCGAGGTCCCGATAGACGAACGGCTCACCGCCCAGCAGGGTGACGGCCTCGGTGCCGTACTCGTCGCGCATCAGCGTAAGGAGGTTGACCGCCTCGTCCGTGGTGAAGGCGTCGGCGTGCTGAAGCCGTTTGCCGTGGAAGCAGTGCAGGCATTCGAAGTTGCAGCGGTAGAGCAGCTGCAGGTACAGCATCCGGATCCTGCGGATCCCGGTGACTTCGCTGATCACGAGGGTCTCCTTCGAGGCGCTTGCCTGGTGGGAGACCTGATATTGGCGGGACAGGTACGGACCTCGTCACCGCGTATCGGGACGCTGTAAGGACGTCCTGGGACGTTTTCAGCGTGCGGAGAGCCCCTCCAGGATCCCGAGTACACGGCCGGTGTCCGTGAGATCGGGCAGGACCGTATGGGCACCGGCGTCTGCCAGCTCCTGGGCGCTGTGTACGCCGGAGGCGACCGCGATGATCTCGGAGCCCGTGGAGAGTGCGGCTTCCACGTCCCTTGGGGTGTCTCCGACGAGCACGACGGGCACGCCATCCTGGGCGCCCCGCAGTCGCTGGGCCCGCTCCCGGGCGACAGCGACCAGGTCGGGGCGCTGGAGGGCATCGGCCCCGTAGGCACCGACCGGCAGGTCGAGGAGTGGATCAAGGCCGAAGGCCGCGACCTTCACGCGAGCGTTGTCCGCGATATTGCCGGTGAGCACCGACGACACCCAACTGCTGCGTACAGAGACCTCCTTCAGGACTTCCCGTACGCCGGGCAAGGCTGTTCCCCGACGGCTGAGGTCCTGGAGACGCACCTCCCCTGCGTCGGACAGCGCCCCCTCGACCGCTGCCCAGTCCGGCTCGGCCAAGCCGTTCCGCTCGAACATGTCGCGCATGATCAGCCGGTCCGTACGCCCTTCCGTCCGCGCCGGCCCTGCGGGCGCCCTTCCCGCCAGGGCCGTGAAGGCGGCGGCGTAGATCTCCTTGCTGACCCCGGCGTTCTCGATGAGGGTGTGGTCGATGTCCCACAGGACGATGAGCTCCATGCATCCAGCGTAAATACAGCAGCCATGCCCCCCCTCCTTCCGTGGAACGTCCCGAAACGTCCTTGCCGCTCCTGACCGGTCTCGGCTTGTATGGCGTCTGTGAACGAGCGATTGCACTCCGTGCTCGCCCAGCGTGGCATCCCACCCGAATCACTCGCCGAAGTCTGCGAGGTGGACCCCAAGACCGTTGGCCGGTGGCTCGGCGGACGCGTTCCCCATCCTCGCCACCGCTTCCGCGTGGCCAAGCACTTACGGGTGGAGGAACTGTTCCTCTGGCCCGCACCGGCGCCGAGCACGCAGCAGCAGCTCACTGGTTCAGGACAGGAGCTGATCGGGACCTACCAGAACCGGGCGAGCGTCCCGCGCGACACGTGGCTGTCGCTGCTCAACGGCGCCCAGGAGCAGATCAGCGTCCTCGTCTTCTCCGGCACCTTCTTCGCTCAGTCCAACCCGCACGTGGCCAAGATGCTCGCCGAACGTGCGTCGAGCGGGGTGCGAGTGCGGCTCTGCTTCGGCGACTCGAAGGGCCGGGCTGCAGCAATCCGTGGCCACGAAGAGGGAATCGGCGACACACTCGCCGCCAAGATCCGCGCCTCCCTGACCTACTACCGCCCCCTGTTGTCCGAGGCCGGATGCGAGGTGAGACTGCACGACACCACGCTCTACACCTCCATGTTCCGGTACGACGATGATCTTCTGATCAACCCGCATGTCTGGGGCCAGCCCGCCAGTGCCAACCCCCTCCTCCATCTCCGCAGAGCAGACACGGCGGGCTGGTTCGACAACTACGCTCAGAGTTTCGACGCTGTCTGGGCCACCGCACGGCCCTGGACACCAGACCAGGAGGAGCCCTCGCCACATGGGCAGGACTGAGTACTACAACGACCCCAAGGCCCCCAAGGCGAACACGCTCATCCCCGCCAACAACCTGCTCGTCGTCGACGACAACGGCGCCATACTCCTCCAGCGCCGCCGGGACACCGGCCAGTGGGCCCTGCCGGGGGGCGCGCAGGACATCGGCGAGACTGCGGCCCAGTGCGCAGTGCGTGAATGCCTTGAAGAGACCGGGATCATCGCCGAGATCACGGGCTTCTTGGGGGTCTACACGAACCCGAACCACATCGTGGCCTACACCGACGGCGAGATCCGCCAGCAGTACGAGAACACCTACATCGGCCGCCCCGTAGGCGGCGAGCCCACCATTAACGACGAGGCCGACGGGGTCCGCTACGTACAGCCAGACGACCTGGACCGGTACGACATCCACCCCAGCATGCGCCAACAGATCGGCGACTACCTCGCTGGCACCTACCCCTATCTGGGCTGAGCCGCCAGCGCCGCCTCCACGCGCCCCACGGCCGCGAGCATGTCCGACGACGCTCGACGGATGAACCGCCCCACCACGCTGTCTGCACCGTAACGATCCATGATCTCCTCCAGCCGGCCCTCGGCAGACGTGCCCTTCCCGTCAGGCGTCGTCGTCATGTCGCAATACACCAAGGCATCCACGAGCCAGCGGTCGTCGAGCAGCGGAAATTCGGCTTCCAGATCGCCCCGAAGCCCGCGCTCGTCGGCTTCCAGCAACGCCAACGAGTGGTTCGCCACCAACCGCACCAGCCGCTCATCCGCTGCATGGTCGTCACGAAGAAAACGGGCACCATCCAACGGATGAAAGCCTGTCGCTGCCAGCCGCGGTGCGTAGCCCACGTCGTGAAGCACGGCGGCAGAGGCCAGCAGGTCCGCGTCAGCGCCCAGGAGTTCCGTCAGTTCGGCCGCGCGCCGCGCGACCCCTTGCGAGTGCATCCATCGACGAGGAAGGGGCTCATGCAGCTCCGCCTCGGCCACCGACCATGCCCACTTCGCCATCGATCCGTTCATGCTCATTACGTGCCCTAGCGGAATCCCGCTCAGTCTCAACTGAATCGATCGGACGTGCTCGGCCACGGCGCTCATGAGAAAACGGCAACACCAGCACGCATCAGTCATGCAGCCTGGTCCTGGTGGCGGTGTGGCCACGCGCTTCTCGGATGGTGTTCTCGACGGTGGCGGGCGGCCGCGCGGTGGCGGCGCCTGGTGCGGCAGAAGCCGGTGACCCATATCGCGATCTTCGGCCTCGCTTCCGCCCGGGTGGCGAAGCGGTGCCGGCGAAGAGTTCGGCGATCCGGTTGGCCGGCTTGCTGGGGCCGGAGATGGAGCGTCGGGTGCTTGCCGCCCATCTGAGGCGATCCGACTACGGCGGCATCGATGACCGGCGTCGGGTCCAAGTCCTGCCATCGCTGACCGCCAATGCACAGCGCCTAGAAATTATCGGCAGCGCCAGAAAAAGTCGCAGCAAAGTGTGGGGTCTCGAGTCTTCGCATCCATATGAGTCGCCAGACTTAAAACTACGGCGCGAGGATTGGTGTTGCTCAAAATGATCAGCAGTGGCGACGAAGCCGAGCTGAAGGTGAAGATCCCATTCGAGGACGGGGACGATCCGCCTCCCCCGACCCTCGTGCAGGACCGGAAACTGTACGACGAGTTGCTGCGGGTGGAGTTCCGCGGCCCCCGCTACGACGTCTTCGCCCAGGAGCTGTGGACCTACGCCATCCGCACCCTGACGGCATGGATGCGATCGGGCGCCATCTCCCATCACTGCCACCGCTACAACGTGGCCTTCGACACCTCAGAGGTCGAACTGTCCATCCTCGCTCGAACCTCAGAGGTGCGCGAAGCCCTGGCCGTGGACAGCGTCACGGCGGCCGCACCCCGCTTCCTGGAGCGCTCGCTGCGCGGCGGCGAATGGAACCCGGACAAGGGCGCCAGCATGTTCACCTTCTTCGTGGGCGGATGCGTCATGGCCTTCGGCGACGTCTTCAAGACCTGGTCCCGGAAGCGGCGCCGGGAAGTGAACATGAGGGCTTACGGGCTCCTCAACCTCACTGATATCGAAGCCGTGTTCCCCGGCCAGCTCAGTCTGTTCGACGACCCTGCCGAAACGGTCGCCTCGCGTGACACGCTGCGACGGATACTGAGCGAGGCCACCCCGGAGGCTGCTGCCATCTGCACGCTGATGCTGCGCCGCCCGGAGCTGAACCAGCGCGAGATCGGTGCTCTGCTGGGCGGTATGAGCGCCCGCGCGGTCGAGGGACAGCTGCACCGGCTCCGCGGAACCGCTCGGGTGCTCGCGGCGAGCGGGAAAATCAGTCGGCCGCAGTTCTTCGAGGCAAACCAGCGATGACCGTACAGATCTCCTCCGAAGCCGTGATGCTCCTCGTCATCGGCTGCGTCGTCGGGCTCGCCGTCTACAAGCACACCACGCAGACCCATACCGGTGCCTCCACCCGAGGAGACCTGGTGGGCGCGATCGGAGCGGCAGTGGGCGTCATGACCGTCCTGACGCTTCTCTTCAGCCTAGGAGACGCCGGCGAGACGTTGCAGCGGCCAGGCCCGGCATCCGGGCCGACGACGATGACGAGCGCAGAAACCCGAGCTCCGTGAAGCACGCGGTCTCAGCTACCTGTTCGGCGTGCATGGTGGCCATCAGGCAATTCCTTGCTGGCCTCGCGCGGCAAGTGAAGGGCCGGACGCCTCCCGCCCGGCCCTTCACCGTTGTTGGGCACCCTCGCGACCGCGAGCTGCCGCAAAGGCCGAGGTCCGGGATGGGATGTGGTCTCAGTTCGGGTCTCGTTCACCCCCGTCCAGCACCGTCCACTGGGTGCCCCGCCTCTCATTCCGGCGCAGGTCAGGACGCCGATGACTCACCCCGAACCCCCAGGCGAACATTTGGAAAGCGTGTTGGGGGCAACCCCTCACGAGTTCGAATCTCGTATCCTCCGCCATTGCTCTCACCGGGCAATACGTCGAAGGGCCCCACCGGTCGCGGTGGGGCCCTTCTTCGTGTGTGGTTGCAGTTTTGGTTGCAGTTCGTGTGGCGGGCGTAGCCGGAGGGCCCGGCAGACGGTCCGCTATCGGCACCGGGGCATCCCTCGCAACTTCGACCGGGTTTGTCAGTGGTGCGTGGTAACCCTGTTCTCCTACCGATCGGCTCCTCGGGTGAAGGGTGAACAGCCATGGCGGGGGAGAGCTACGTCGACCACGAGGTCCTCAAGGCATTCGCGAAGAACAAGGTGAACGTGCCGAAGGAGGAGGCGAAGGACCGCCGCCGTCAGGTGAACTACCTGCGGGAGCGGCTGGAGGACTACATCGCCGCCCACCCGGACTTCGACCTGGTGAAGCTCCGCGCGTCCGGCAGCACGGCCAAGCACACAGCGATCTGTCGCAGGCGCGGCACAGGGTCCGACGCGGACGTCGCCGCGTACCTGTGCGTCGGTGACCCCGGCATCGACGTCTCGACGATATTGGCCTGGCTGGAGGAGCGCTGCAAAGAGGTCTACGGCAAGACGAAGATCGCGGAGGACTTCAAGCCCTCCGATCACGCGGTCGGTATCACTATGCGGGGCTCCGGCTTGAAGATCGACGTGGTGCCGGTGCTCTACACCGGCGAGCCGGACGACCGGGGCTACCTGGTCACCAGCGGCGGCATCAAGGTACTCACCTCGGTCACGCTGCACCTGCGCTTCATCGAAAAGCGCAAAGGGGAGGCCGGCGACGGCTACCGGGAGCTGATCCGCCTGCTGAAGGCGTGGATCCGCGAGAGCAAGGAGGGCGATCCGCAGCTGCGCTGCAAGTCCTTCCTGATCGAACTCTTGGTCGCGCACCTCTGGGACGTCGGCTGGAACGGAAAGCCGCTGCAGGTCGACGACTATCCGCAGGCGATCGAGCAGGTCCTCTCCTACATCGTCCGCACCGGCCTGAAGACACCGGTCGTCTTCACCGACTACTACACGGCCGACGAGGTGAGTGCGACGACAGACCCTATCCAGGTCTGGGACCCGGTCAACCCGGAAAACAACGTCGCTCGCGGCTACACCGAGTTCGACCGCCAGCGGTTGGTCAACCACGCCAAGACGACCCTCGACACCCTCACGACGGCCGCTTACGCGACCACGAAGAGCGAGGCGCTCGACCTCTGGCGCGAGCTGTTCGGCCCCACCTTCTCGGGAGAGTGACCATGACCGGCTCGTACTCCAGATCCACTTCCGGTTCGTTCACGATCACCGATGCCCGCTACGTCGGAGGCAGAGTCGCCGCCGACCTGCGCCTGCTGTACAACCTCTACGGCGAGCCCTCCCTCGAGAGAATCGAGAAGTTCGCCGAGGAGGTGGCCCTGCTCCTGCGCGACGGCTATCTCGACACCGTCGACTACGGCTTCCGCGACACCGCCACCAACGCCTGGAAGTTCCGCCTGCGCTACAAGGCCACGGCCGGCGGCCAGCTCATCGACTCCCGACCGGGCAGCTTCCCGGACCCGCTCGACCTCACCGGCTACACCTTTCACAGCTTCCTGACCTACAGCTCTTCCTTCGCGCTTTTGACCAGCAGCCAGCAGGCCGAGGTCAAGGAGGATCTGCCGATCTCCCGGACGACCGGCACCGCCCCGAGCGCCCTCGCGGGCACCAGCACAACGGGGCACGGCTACGCCCGCAACGGCACTGGCGTCTCACGCGACGTCTATGTCGCCTACTAGTCCAGCGCCATCCGCAGGAGGAACGAGCACGTGACCAGCCAGGACGACCTGTTCCACCCCGTCATCGAGTTGCCCGAGCCCACTCGACGCGCCCGCTACGACCGTCTGGTCGGCCTGGACGAGACGAAGCTGCGCCTACGCAAAGAAGCCGCGCTCCTCGCGGACCCGCGCCGACTCCGGTCCTGGGCCGCTCAGTACCACGGCGGCAACGTCGCCGCTCTTGCCCTGTTCACAGATAGGGCGCCGCTGTTCGTTTTCGCCGGCGACGTCGGCTCCGGCAAGTCCGCACTGGCCGAATCTTTCGGCTGTGACCTCGCCGACTGGCTCGATCTGCCGGTGTACCTGTACCGGCTCAAGCTCGCCACCCGCGGTAGCGGCCTGGTCGGCGAGATGACCTCCCTCATTGGAGACGCCTTTACCCACATGCACACGGTAGGCAAGCGCGCGTCGGGCGCTGAGCGAGCACGCCCGGTGCAGATTCTTGTCGTCGATGAGGCCGACGCCCTGGTGCAGTCCCGCGAGGCCCAACAGATGCACCATGAGGATCGGGCCGGCGTCGACGCGTTCTTGGCCGGCATCGACGGCTTGGCCGGCGCCGCGCTCCCAGTCGTCGTCGTGCTGTGCACCAACCGGGTCGGCGCCCTCGACCCGGCCGTCATGCGCCGCGCCGCGGCCACATTCACCTTCACCCGCCCCGGCGACGAGCAGCGCCACGCGGTCCTCACCCAAGCACTCGACGGACTCGGCATCCGGCCGGAGACCGTCCGCAAGGTCGTCGAGCTCACCGGCCCTACCGAGGGCCGCCCCGGCTACACCTTCTCCGACCTCACCCAGCGCCTTGTCCCGGCAGCGGTCTTCCGAGCCTTCCCCGACCGCCCCGTCATGGACGAGGACCTCCTCGTCCTTGCCGAGAACCTTGAGCCCACCCCCGTCTTCACCGAGGAGCGCTGATGGCCCACCTCCCCGCCCCCGGTCCCACCAGTGTCCGTACCACTGGCGACTACTACCAATGGCTCGTCGCCTGGGAAGCCTGCCTGACCCTCTTGCGCGAGAACGCCGCCCGCTCGCACAATCCCGTCCGCGCTGTCGGCGTCGAGCTCGACGGCGCGGGCAACCTCGACGACGTCGTCCTGCTGCGCGACGTTCCACCGAACACCTACAAGCAGGTCAAGTACGCGGTCGACAGCACCACGCCGGTCAACGCGGGATATCTGACCAAGCCCAGCAACAGCGGCGGCCCGTCGATCCTCAAGAAGATCGCCAGGACGTGGAAGCAGTTGACCGCAGACGGCGGCAGCGTCGAACTGCACTTGGTCACCAACAGGGCGGCCGACCCCGCTGATGATCTGGTGAAGGTCTGCGACGCCCGCACCGGGCTCCTGATGCCGAAGGCAGGTATCGGCGGAGACAAGTCGGATCGCGGCAAGGCCCGTGCCCGGTGGGCCGAGGAAGCAGGTCTGACCGAGGCCGAGCTCCTCGACCTACTGTCGGTTCTGCACTTCGACCTGTCGGTGAACATGGTCAAGTACCAGCAACATCTGCAGCTGTTAATGGCCGTCACGGGTCTACACAACGACCAGCGGGCGTTGGAGGCGGGAGCCGGATGGGTCGCCAAGATGGTCCGCGACGGCCAGCGCGAGCTCACGCTGGCAATGGTCGAGAGCGCCGTCGCCGAGTTGGGCCTGAAGGCCGGCCCCGCTCGGGCCGTCCTGTCGATCGCCACCCTTAAGCCAGACCCGATGGCCCCGGACGCCGACCACGCAATTGATTGGGTCGACCGCTTCGAAAGCGACTCCGAATACACCAAGCGTCGGCCCTTGTCGCCGAATACCTGGGCCCAGCTGCAGGCGGACATTGAGGCCGCGCCCGGACGCCTCCCCGCCGGTACGACCGCCGTCTCTGTCACGGGCAGCATCCGTCTAGCGCCAGCCTTCCTGGTTGGTACCACCTTCCGCATGGTCACCGGGACCGACCTCGCAGCGCTGCAGCGGGGTAGGGCCGGCAGCGAGCTCTGGTCCACCAACGACCCGTTCGAGACCGCCTTGGTCCCGGAAGTCGCTGAGTACGAGATTGGCCAAGGCCAAGAGATCGCTGTCGCCATCGCGGTCGCGACGGAGATCACCAGGGATGTCCTGGAGTACCTGCGCGAGCAGGACCTCCCGGTCGGTAAGCTCATCGTCTTCGCCCCGCCGAGCGGTAAAGCGAACGACGGCTCCGTCTCCGGCAGCACCGCCGCCAACGCCTTGGCAGTGGGCATCCGGGATCATCTCCGCCGCTCCACTCGCCGAGTTCAGCGCATGCACCTCTTCCTCGCCTGCCCGATGGGACTTGCTGTTCTACTGGGCAACCGATGGAACCGGCTGTGTCAGACCGTCGTTTATGAGGACATCAAGATCGGAGACGGATACGAAGCAGCATTCACCGTAGAGGCATAAGAGGCTCAAACCCAAGGGCGCCGGACCTCGAAGTTCGGAGGGTTGCGGGCACGCTTCGCAAAGTGCGGACTCCGCGTTTGACGGTCGGAGTCCGCATGGCCCACCTGCAACGGTGGGATCAGGCCGTGGGTGGCTCGCAAGCCTAGGTCCCAAGCACCCCGCCGACCTGTGGATAACTCTCGTGGCCGAGATCCTCCCTAGTAGTGTCGAGACGTGGCCACTCCTCTGTTCCCTGACACCGATCTGCACGGTCTCCCTGCTCTTCCCGCGGACGCCGTGGAGCACGGCGAGGTCTTCACCCGACGCTGGGTGGTCGACCTGATCCTCGACGCCCTCGGCTACACGGCCGACAAGGATCTCTGCGACGTGAAGCTCGTGGAGCCAGCGTGCGGATCGGGAGCCTTTCTGACGGCTGTGGCATCGCGGATCAGCGCCTCCTGCCGCACTCACAATCGGCCCCTCGGAGACGCACTCGCAGCGGTTCGTGCTCTAGACCTACTGGAGCGCAACGTGAAACAAAGCCGTGCCGTCGTCGAAAAGCAGTTGGTAGACGAGGGATGGCAAGCTGAGGAAGCCCAGCAAATGGCAGCAGCGTGGGTCGAAGAAGGCGACTACCTACTGCAGTCCGACGCCGATCACCGTGCCGACTACGTGGTGGGCAACCCTCCGTACATTCGTCTTGAACATGTCCCCGACCATCGGATGGCCGCCTATCGCAGCGCCTGTCCCACGATGGGCGGCCGAGCTGACATTTACATCGGCTTCTACGAGACCGCGCTGCAGAGTCTCAAGCCCGGAGGTCAGCTGGGCTTCATCTGCGCGGACCGCTGGATGCGGAACCAGTACGGCCGTCAGCTCCGGCAGTTGGTGAAGCGTCGCTTCAGCATGGATCTGGCGCTCGTCATGCACGACGTGGACGCCTTCGATGATCAAGTTTCGGCCTATCCGGCAATCACGATCATCTCAAACCGTGCCCAAGGTGAGGCAGTGGCAGCAGACACCACGCGCGCGTTCGGAAGCACTCAGGCCCACGACTTCGCCGACTGGTACACGAAGGGCACGTCGGAGTCGATCACTACCGCCGCCTTCCAGGCCGCGCGCATGCCGCACTGGTTCCCGGACGAGGACTCGTGGCCGGCAGCGTCCCCAGCCAGGCTGGCGACCCTGGAGGAACTGACCGAACGTTTTCGGCTGCTGGAGGACGGCAAGACCGGAACGCGCGTCGGCATCGGCATTGCCACCGGCGCCGACAAGGTCTTCCTCACGGACGACGACAGCCTCGTCGAACGTGACCGGCTATTGCCGATGGCTATGGTCCGTGACACCACCAGCGGGACGCTGAACTGGCACGGCACCTATTTGGTCAACCCATGGACTACCGACGGCGACCTCGTAAACCTCACCGCACACCCCCGGCTCTTCAAGTACTTCGAAGAGCACGGTGCCGCCCTGCGTAAGCGCTACATCGCGGTCAAGCAGCCCCAACGCTGGTACAAGACCATCGACAAGGTCGATCACCGTCTGGCAGGGCGCCCCAAGCTGCTGTTTCCGGACATGAAGCTGACGATCCATCCGGTTCTCGACGAAGGTGAGCTGTACCCTCACCACAACCTGTACTTCATCGTCTCGGACGTCTGGGACATGCGCGTACTCGGTGGTCTGCTGCTCTCCAAGGTCGCGGAAGCGTTCGTGGAGGCGTACGCGGTCAAGATGCGAGGGGGGACTCTCCGGTTCCAGGCGCAGTACCTCCGCAAGATCCGCGTGCCCGACCCCGCAGCGATCAGCGAGAGCGACCGGGTTGCCCTTGCAGAGGCTTTCGACAAGCGCGACGTGAAGGCCGCCACGGAGGCCGCGCTTCGCGTCTACGGACTCGCCGAGCTGCCTGACTAGGGAGGAACGGATCTTGACGGTCACCCGCCAAGACTTCGAAGACGCCATTGCGGCCTACTGGGGTGCGAAACAGCTCCAGAACGAGCAGTCCGCGATCAAAGCCGCGGTTGGCGCCGGCACAGCCGGATCGGTACGCGGCGGCAAGCACTTCGATGTGATCGCGACCCTCTTGGCGAAGTTCTTCCTGGATGCAGGCTTCCCGCCCGAGAGCATCCGCGTCAGCAAGTCCCAGGGCCTGGAGCTGCCCGGCTACTACCGGCCGCAGAAACAGTGGGACCTCGTAGTCGTTCACCAGGGCGTACTCGTCGCAGCCTTCGAGATGAAGGCGCTCGGAGGGCCGTCGTTCGGCAACAACTACAACAACCGGGTAGAGGAAGCACTCGGCAGCGCTGTGGACCTCCGCCGCGCAGCCCTCGCCGAGCTGTACCCGAAGGAGAAGCCCTGGCTCGGCTACTTCTTCATAATGCAGGACGGCGAAGGCTCCCGGAGGCCGGTCAAGACCGCGAAGGGCGCCCTGCCCTCCGACGAGATCTGGCACGGCACCTCATACCAGGATCGGTTCGGGATCTTCTGCGAGCGCCTCATGGCCGAACAGCTCTACGACGCCGCGTGCTACGTCACGTCCTCGGCCGAGAACCCCAAGCCCATCGAGCTGGTGGAAAGCCTCGACTGGCGGCACTTCTCAGCGGCGATAAACGCCCGTCTCACCTACCTGAAGGACCTTGGGCTTCCCGGTTAGAGCCGTCCACAGCTCTCCGGAACAGACGCGCGTACGCCCCTTTCCTCCAGGTCTCCTCTGGAGGAAAGGGGCGTACGACTCACTCACCAAGCATGGCCTTCACCAGCTTGACTCGGCCTTCGATGGCCACCTGCAAGGTTCGCGCAGTCGCCGTCGGTAGAGGCTCCTTGTAGGTGATGTTGCCGTTCTCCGCCCGCTGGGTAGTGATGAACCACCCGATGTCATAGACGTTCTCGCCCACGAAGCGGCTGATCATTTCCTGGTAACGTTGGGTGTACGACATCCCTTTGAAAGCCGGATCGGTCTCGAACAGCGCGTGAGACTGCCTGTTCAGCTTCTCGGTCTCTTCCGTCTCTTCAAGCACGAAAACGTAACCAATCCACGGCGGTACGGCGCCGAATGGCCCGTTCTTCTTCTGGGCAGCCCCCAGATCAGTGGCGCTACCCAACGCCTCCTCAAAGCGATTGTTGAAGTTCTTCCCGACGCTACCGACCTGCGACTTGAACTCAAGGGCAGCTACGAGGACTTGCTTGTACAGGACGACCAAATCCCATTGCTTGCGGACACGGTAATAGCCCGGCAGGTAGGGCCTTCCCGTTCGGATATCTCCCGCAGGGATACCGCAGTCGAGGAAGACCTCCTTCACGACGTCCTCGAAGCCCTTGATGTGTCCATTGGCGCGAGCCTCTCCGCCGGCCCTCCCGCCGTCCTCCTGGCTCTCCCTCTGCTCACCCCGCTTGGACCAGAAGTCCTCGACCGCTTGCTGAATCGCCTCGGGCTTCACGTCACCCATCCTCACTCGGTATACGCCACAGGCTCGAACTCACGAACCTCAGTCGGCCCAAGTCTGAGGGGTAGCACTGACAGCCGACGCGGAGGCTACGTCGATGCACCGCCGCCTCAAGCGCAGACAAGGGGGTTACACATGGAAGCTGGCCGATCCCCGGTCGTCGGGACTGCCTGTCCGAACGCAGGTTCCGGGCAGTAGGGGCAGATGACACGGAGGCGAGCAGACAGGCATAGGCAGGCAGGTGGAGCATTGATGGACGTTTCGTCTGTCTCTGCATAGATCGGAACCGGACGATCGCTCACCCCTGGTGCGACGACTCTATAGGTAGGCTCCTCCAGGGTAGGAGACACTCGATAAGGGGGAGTAGATGGCAGGGGCGTTGACAGCTGCGGTGCGGAACTACTGGGTTGATTCCGATAGCTGGGCCAGTAGAGGTCAACGCATGGAGCCCATCGTCAGCTCCACCATCGATGCACTCGTTGAACGCGGCATCGACCGCTCCTGGATTCAGACGGGGCGTGAGGCTTCTCTACCGGCATCCTTCGGCTTGAGGGATACACGGTGGGACATTGTCGTCATCAAGGATGAAATTCCGCTGGGAGCAATCGAGTTCACCGCACAGTCCGGGCCATCAGCCGCAAACAACTTGGCTAACCGGATCCACGAGGCGACCTCACGGGCCCTCGCGGTACGAACCTCTGACCACAGCGGCGGGCTGCAGCCACAGCTCGGGCTGTTCATCATGTGGGAGCAAGGAAGAAGTGCCTCTGTCCAGCCAAGACTTGAAGCGGCGCTGAACCAATTCCTCGACGACGAGCTCTATGACGAGGTTGCCTACACCTGTTACTCCGAGGCGGGACTGCAGGAGCCATCGGAAGCCATGTCGGTGCAACGATTCGTCGACCGGTTCAGCCGTCGACTGCTCGCACGAGCTGTGGGTCCGCTAGGAGAAATTACGCCAAACCTGGAGCGCTACCGAGAAGTCATCGAGGCCGCACGGGGCGAGAAGAAGGACTATTCCCTGGAACGCGTACCAAAGCGGGGCGGGCAAGCAGAAGTGCTCCGGGGGGGTGCACAAAGCGTCAGGGATCGAGATTGCTTTCAAGCGGAGACTATCTCAGTGGACGAAGGCGGGTGCCCGGATGGGGCGCGAGATCGAGATCGCCCGCATCCTGAGCGCACACCCACATGTCATGCCAGTCCTCGACTTTGAGGCACAGCACCACTGGTTCATCATGCCTCTGGCCGACGCAACTGCTGAAGAACAGTTCCTCCACCTGAAGGAGCCGAAGCATCTCCACAGGATGATCAAGGCGGTGGCATCCGCCCTAGCAGAAGCGCACCGTCACGGTTGGCGTCATCGCGACGTCAAGCCACAGAACATTCTTCTGCTGGACGGGCGTTGGACCTTGGCCGACTGGGGCACCGTCCGCCGGCCACGCGGCCAAACGACCTTTGCCGGCCGTACCGGCGCCCACCTAGGCACTCCCGGCTTCGCTCCCCCTGAGCTTTCCTCCGGGCCACATGACCTCTCTGTACCGGCGACAGACATCTACAGCCTCGGCCGAGTAGCTGCCTGGGCTCTCACTGGGGAGTGGCCACAAGCAAATATCCCCCTCCTGCCGGCGGAGGAGCCTTGGCGAACCATCGTCAAGTAAGCAACACAGCAGGAGATCGAGAGACGCCCCCAGAGCATCGACGAGTTCCTGGCCGTCATCGACCGCGAGTACGACATGGCAAGACGATCCTGATGCTGAGCGTTTGATCCTCCATAGGCCCGACATTGCACCTAAGGGCTGTCCCGTAAATGATCTCTGAGTCGCCGAGGGCAGGGTGGGTCGCTGTCCGGCCCGGTGGGTTATCCGGCGAGGGCGAGGTTGTGCATCCGGGCGATGCCGAGCATGGCGTGGTAAACACCATCGCCTTTGAGGCGGCAGTCGCGGAGGATCTTCCAGTTCTTCATGCGAGCGAAAACATGCTCGACGCGCGCGCGGACCTGTTTGTGGGACTTGTTGTGCGCTTGCGTCCAGTCGGGCAGTTCCTCGCCCGCGCGGCGTCGGTGGGGCATCACGAGACCGGTGCCCGGATAGCCGCCGTCGGCGATCGTCTTGGTATGGCCGACGGCGGCCTTCGCGCCGGACTCCTCCCACGCCTTGCAGTCGTTGCGGTTGCCGGGCAGAGGCCGGCCGACCACTACGACGATGCGGGTGTCGGCGTCGATGACCACCTGGTGTTTGGTGGAGTACCGGTAGTTTTTCGACTGCTCGGCGATGCTGTGGTCGCGGGTGGGCACGAGGGTGCCGTCCACGATGAGCACGGTGTCTTTCGCGAATCGCTTGCAGGGCTGGAGAGCGAGCATCGGCCCGAGGTGATCGATGATGCGGTCTGCGGCCGACTTGGAGACCCCGAACAGCGGGGCCAGTTGGCGCATGGTCAGGTTCGTACGCCAGTAGGCCGCGACCAGTAAAGCCCGGTCCTCCAGAGGTAGGCTCCACGGCCGGCCCTTGCGGACCGCGTCCACACCCTCGCGCCGCAGTGCCGTTACCAGCTTCCCGAACAGCCGGGGGCTCAGCCCGGTGAACGGGACTATCCAGGACGACTCCGACGCCGTGATCACACTAGCCACAACAAGATCATCTCACCTGCGACCAGCAGTTACAGGACAGGTCTTTGGCGCCCAGCAGATCGCGCAGTTCACGGCTCGCCGGCCGAACTAGGCAAAGCGCAAAGTGCCGTTGCCAGTCGGCCACTGTCACTGCTCACCCTTACCCTCAACTGCACACACCCGACAACGCGCGAGAGGCCGCCTGGCATGGCTAACGACGACGGCATGTCCCCTGAGGTGCAGCGCATGATTCAAGAAGCGCAGGCCATGATGACCGACGAGGTCATGGAGGAGACGCTTCGCAGCAAGGCCGGCGTTGACCCCAGCCACCTGGCCACATTGTTGGATCTCGTGGCGATCGGCATCACCAACGGCACCTGGCGGAACAGCTGCGTCGAGAATTGGCACGCCGAAGGCCGACTGTCGGACGGCGACATGATGCGCATCAACAGCTACACCACGGATGCCGTACGTCGACGTCTGAAGGGTTGGTGCATCGAGTCCGGAATCATTTCGGCGAGCAGCAGCGCGCTGGAAGGGATCGACGTGGAGGATGTGGACGTCCTTGTCGGTCGTATCTTCCGATGGCTGACGAATGCTGAGCGCAGGCTCCCCACCGGCATGGCTCTCGGCGAGTTGGCTCGTTCCAGGGAAGACCTCGAAGAGTACGAGGACCACGCGGATCGGGCCCTCAGCGGCTTTACCGGACAGATGGAGGACAAGGGCGTCCGATTCGGCCTCCTCCGCACCGCCTGCCACGGTGCCCTGGCCTGCTCCCAGTGGTGGGCGCATCCCACATGGCCCGACCGCGTCGAACGCTTCATTCGCGTCCTTGACGATGCGACCGAGCCCCATTGGGGTTCTAACGGGGAGCGCAGGGAGAGACTGGGCGTCGAGCCGCCCTCCGTGGAGGACCGCGATATTCTGCGTTCCACGCTGCTGGAGAGCCCGTGGAAACTCGATCCCACGGCTGCCGAGTGGATCGTGGATGCCAGGATCGGCTACCTGACGCCCGAAACAGGGCTCTCGGCCGCAACCGCGTCCGATCAGAAGTAGCCAGTGGGAAGTAACCCGGTCACCGCGCTCACCGCTGCCTGGTCTCAGAGCGGGGAGTAAAAAGGCGATTCCCCGCTGACCAGGAACCACGAGCAGAAGCTGGCACGCTCACGCGGCTCCACTTCCGTGGTTGCAGTTCTGGTTGCATTCACCGGCGCACAGCACCGTTCAGAAGCCCCACCCGGACCAGCTGCACCGCAGGTCAGGACGTTGCCGTACGCCCCAGAACCCCCAGACGAACATTTGGAAAGCGTGTTGGGGGCAACCCCTCACGAGTTCGAATCTCGTATCCTCCGCCATTGCTCTCACCGGGCAATACGTCGAAGGGCCCCACCGGTCGCGGTGGGGCCCTTCGGCGTTCTCTCAACCTCCGTTGTCCTGAGTCTTTGTCCACAGAGGCCGTTCCCGGTGCACCCCGGATCGCCGTTCCGATCTTCCGGGCCACATCCTTCAGGAGGTGGTCGGGCACGTGCAGGTACCGCGCTCGCATCCGCGCGGCGCCGCCCGGCTCGCATCCCATGATCACTGGATGCGCACAGGGCCACGGCGCATCTCGCGTTTCCACTGCCGGAACGGATGAACGCGGCCGTCGTACCCGGACAACACACTGTGGGAGAGAGCCCATTCGAACCCTGCCCGGCGGATCCGGATCGCCAGCACGCGGTCCTGTCCCATCGCGGAACCCCAGGAACTGCGGTACATGATCCACAGAAACGACGGCTTGATCCATGTCCAACAAAGGAGGGGCTCTCGCCGGCCACCTTGCCAACATTCGACTAAGGGCGGGACATCGAGATCGAACCGGAGGTCCGGCAGTGGCTGGACAACCTGTCCGATCGTGACTATCTGCAGGCGGAGCACGTCGTGGAACGCCTGCTCGATGCCCCGACGACGCTTGGCGAGCCATACTCCCGCCACCTGGGTGAGGGCCTACGCGAGCTGCGATTCGCACTGGGACACGACGGCAACGCCATTCGGCTGACGTACTGGCTCGCACAGAACCGCCGGATCGTGCTGCTCACCGCGTTTCGCAAGACGCGGATGCGCGAGGATGCCGAGGTGGCGCGCGCGAAGCAAGCCATGAAGGTCTGCGAGACCGAGCGCCACACAGCCCATGACGAGTTCAGCCGGGATGTCACGAAGGGAGAGGGCTGATGAATCACTCTCGATGGAAGCTCGCCCGCGAACGTGCCACTGCGGAGGGCAGCAAGGAAGCACCTGACGTCGAAGCGATGCGCACCGAGATCCGCATGGCCTTCGACCTCGGGCAGGCCGTCCACGACCGCAGAACCGAACTGGGTATCTCCCAGACCGAGCTCGCCCGACGCGCGAACATGACCCAGCCACAGATCTCGAAACTCGAACTAGGCGGCACGGTCCCAACGCTCCCACTCCTGGCCCGCCTCACCAAAGCCCTCGACGCGTCGCTCAACATCGCACTCGACGGCGACACCTCATCCGTTGCGTTCACCGCACACGCCGCCTGACTGACTCATTGCAGGCTGTGGAGGCAGCTCCGAGTCGACATCGACTCCTACCAAAGGCACCACCTGCTCCTTCCGCGTGCCGGCACCGCGCCATTCGGACGGGATCCCCTGCTGTCTCTGCAAGGGTGAGTGGCCTGGACGGGAGGGTTGCATTTTGGGTTGCATTCAGCCCCGTTCAGCGATGTCCGTTGACCACCGGTAACGGCACATAAACCCAGCCCAGGACGTATCCGAACCCGCGCGAACCCCAGGACGAACAGTTGGAAAGCGTGTTGGGGGCAACCCCTCACGAGTTCGAATCTCGTATCCTCCGCCACTGCTCTCACCGGGCAATACGTCGAAGGCCCCCGCAGCTCTTGCAGCGGGGGCCTTCGACGTTGAGGGTTGCAGTCGTCACAGTCACCGCCGATCCGACCCTTGCCGCACGCACGGCGGAGATGGTCCCCGCGCCAGCGACCGGCGGCCACGTCCTGCGACCAGGACGTCCCGGCCGGTTTCGGTAGGGCCTCGTCCCATTCACTGAGATGTGACGCACCAGATTTCGCCATCCTTCGCTCCCGCCGACGATGTCGATAAACGCGGTATGACACGTTCTGTGGTGAAAAAATATAGCCATGGCACCGTGAATTGTTCCGGAATGTTCCATTCCTGCCGACGGTCACCTGGGGGTATCCACGGAACTTTTCCGTCCGCTCCGAACGGGTCCGCGCAAGGTCGTTTTGCGCCAGCCAAAAGAGCTCACTCGTCGAACCTCCGTACCCGACCTAGGGTCATCGACGGACCACTGAGGTCCAACTCGATCTCACCGAGAGGGAGTTCTATGAGACTCAAACACCTGGCAGCTGTCGGCGCGGTCGCTCTGGCGACCACCGCGGGCAGCCTCGTCCTCGCTTCGCCGGCCAGTGCGGCCGTCTCCTGCAGCGTCGACTACGCCTGCCTGCACTACAACTCCAACAACGAGGGCGCCCTGTACAAGCAGTACTACGCGATCCCGGACTACGCCGGCCTCAAGTTCTCCGCCAGCACCAGCGTCAACGGCGCGAACGGCGCCGGGCAGCCGGTCAAGAACAACGCCGCGTCCGTCGACAACTGGGACTTCGACCTCGGTATCCGCATCTACTACAACTCGAACTACAACTCCAGCTTCGCTTCGCAGGCCATCGGCAAGGGCGGCTTCGCGAACCTGAACTCCACGATGAAGAACAACAACGCGTCCGGCGACTGGTACTGAGCAAGCCCATCCGCAGAACCGCGTGACAAGAACCGTGCCCCGAAGCGTCCTCAGGACGTGGACGAGATTCTCCGCACGGTGCACGGGCACTCCGCTCGCCGGAATCGGGCGGAGTGCCCTTCTTCCTGCTCAGCTCCCAGACGCCCACTCATCAACAAGGAAGTGCCGCTCGTGAAGCAGGTCCGCTCCCGCTCCCTCCAGGGCGCAGCCGTTCTGACCGTTCTGGCTGCCGCGCTGGCCACTGGTTGTTCCGGTTCATCGTCGGAGCCCGCGGCGTCCGACGCCGCGGGCTCCGACGCCGCCCCCGAGGTCTCGTCGATCCCCAAGATCACCACCCGGGTGGAGACGCCGGTTCCGGTCGAGGCCTACCTCCTCACCGACGAGCAGTCGGCTGCGCTCGGCAAGGCCGAGAACACCTTGCGCGAGCGCTGCATGCAGCGGTTCGGCATCCAGTTCCACGAGCCCACGACGGAGCTGAAGGGCCCGAAGTACGTCATCTCGCAGTACCGGTACGGAAAACTCGACCCTGCCGTCACCGCCCAGTACGGGTTCCAGGTTCCCGGCCAGCACACCGCGTCCGACCTGGCCAAGGCGAAGAACGCGGGGACCGACTCCCGGTCGAACCTGTCGACGGCCCAGCTCGGTGTCCTCAGGGGCACCACCGATCCCTCGGTCAAGTCCGGTCCTGGCGGCCAGGACTACAACGGCCAGAAGGTCCCCGCGGGCGGCTGCTACGGCGAGGCGAAGAAGAAGCTGGGCAACTACCAGGACGCCCCGGTCGCCGTCGACGTCAACATCAACAGCTTCCAGAAGTCGACGGAGGACAAACGGGTCAGGGCGGCCTTCACCAAGTGGTCCGGCTGCATGAAGAAGGAGGGCTTCGACTACCCGACGCCGATCAAGGCCGACGGTGACCCGAAGTGGGCGGGCACGACCGTGAGCGCCGAGGAGAAGCAGGTGGCGACGGCCAGTGCCACCTGCATGGAGAAGTACAACGTGGCGGGCATCTGGAACGCGGTCGACGTCGCCTACCAGAAGCAGGCCATCGAGAAGAACGCGCAGCAGCTGGACGACGTCAAGAAGGACATCGAGCACGACGTCAAGCTGGCCGCGCAGGTCACGGCTGAGTGACATGACGACGACCGGTGACATGACGACGGCCGAGGACGACAACGCGTCCGTACTCGCCAGGCGGCGGCGCTGGGTGGCCCTCGTCGCCGCCGGGGCGGTGCTGCTGGCCGGGGCCGGCGTCGGCGCCTCCCTGCTGATCAAATCCCCGGCGCAGGCCGCCGCCGACGCGCGGGCCCCCTCTCCGGACATCCTGACCTCACCGGTCGAGAACCGGGTACTGAAGGACTCGGTGATCCTGCGGGGCACGGTCACCGCCGGACAGTCCGTCGACGTGACCCCGGCCACCGCGGGCGGAGAGGACGGCGGCCGCCCGGTCGTCACCAAACTGCCGTTGCGCCAGGGGCAGACCGTCTCCGCGGGCCAGGTCGTGATGGAGGTGTCCGGTCGCCCGGTGTTCGCGCTCAAGGGCTCGGTGCCGGTGTACCGGGACCTCAAGCCGGGCACCGAGGGCGACGACGTCAAGCAGCTCCAGGAGGCGCTGACCTCACTCGGACACCGCACAGGGAACGACCGCGCAGGACACTTCGGAGCGGGTACCAAGAGCGCCCTCAGCGCCTACTACGCCTCCATCGGTTACGACCCGCTGCCCGCGTCCTCCGACGAGGCCGACCAGATATCGGCAGCGGAGAGCGCGGTGACGGCAGCGGAACGCGCCCACGAGGACGCGCTGGACACCCTGCACGAAGCGACGGCGGCCACAGCGCCCTCGACTGCCTCGGCGTCCACAGCCGCACCGAGCCCCTCGGCTTCCGCGACACTCTCGGCGGCCGACCTGGCCGACGGCAAGACGGTTCCCGGCTCCGCCGGTTCGGGCGGCGGCGACGGCACGTCCGGTGGCGCGGACACCCGTGCGCTGCGGAAGGGTGTCAACCGCGCCGCGGAGGACCTCGCCACGGCCCGGGAAGCCCTCAGCAAGGTCAAGCAGAAGGCCGGGCCGATGCTGCCGTCCGGCGAAGTGGTGTTCATCCGCAGCTTCCCCGCCCGGGTCACCCAGGTCTCCGCGGTGGTGGGCTCCGGCGCCGACGGTGCGGCGATGAAGATATCGGCCGGTCAACTGGTGGTGGACGGCTACCTGCAGGAACAGCAGAAGGGCCTGATCAGATCCGGGCAGAAAGTGCAGATCGACATCGAGTCGGCCGGCCTCACCGTGCCCGCCACGGTCACTTCGGTGGCCGACTCCCAGGACAACAGCCAACAGGCGACCGGGCAGAGCGGCACCGACGGTTCCACCGCGGGTGACACCGCGGGCAGCGACACGGGCGGCAGCCCCGCTTCCGTCCCTCAGGGCTATCTGATGGTGGTCCACCCGAACCGGCCACTGCCGTCGAAATCCGCCGGCGAGGACGTACGGCTGACCATCGAGGCGGCCTCCACATCGGGCGCCGCACTGGTTGTTCCGGTCACCGCCCTGTCGTCGGGAGCCGACGGAAAGAGCGTCGTCACCGTCCTGGAGGCCGGTGACGGGCAACAGGGCGGCAGACAGCGCAGGGTCGCGGTGCGGCCCGGCACCTCCGGTGACGGGTTCGTGGCCGTGACGCCCGAAGCGGGCGCATCCCTCAAGGAGGGCGATCTGGTGATCACCGGCGTCAAAAAGGGCGCGGGGAGCGGTTCGTGACGCTGACCCAGCAGGACGCCGTACCGCGGGCTCCCGGCGTACCGCCTCCGGTCATCGAGTTCCGGCAGGCGGGCCTCACCTATCCGGGACCGCCGCCGGTACCGGCGTTCAGACCGTGCGACCTGATGATCCGCCGCGGTGAGTTCGTGTCCGTCGTCGGCCCCTCCGGGTCCGGCAAGTCGACGTTCCTGAACATCGCGGGGCTGCTCGACGCACCGACCGACGGCAGCTATCTGCTGGACGGCATCGACACCGGCGCCCTGCGGGACGCGGACCGCACCGCGCTGCGCGGACGCCGTATCGGATTCGTTTTCCAGTCCTTCCACCTGCTGCCGCACCGCTCGTCGCAGGAGAACGTGGTCCTGGGCATGACGTACAACGGCGTCGCCCGCGCGGAGCGCTCCGCGCGGGCGCGCGACGCGCTGGTACGGGTCGGGCTCGGCCACCGGCTCAACGCGCTGCCCACCCGGCTGTCCGGCGGTGAACGCCAGCGCGTCGCCATCGCCCGCGCCGTGGCGTGCCGTCCCTCGCTGCTGCTGTGCGACGAGCCGACCGGCAACCTCGACACCCGTAACGCCGAAGCGGTGCTGGAACTCCTGGACGAACTGCACGCCGACGGCATGACGGTGGTCGTCATCACCCATGACCCGCTGGTCGCCGGCCGCGGCGCCCGTACCGTCGCGATCCGCGACGGCGTGCTGCACGAGGACCGGGAGAGCACCGCGTGAGCGACACCGAACGGCCGGGCCGGGCCGTCGAACCGTCCTCCTTCAGCGTGCGTGACCTGCTCGCCGAATCGCTGGCCGGACTGCTCCAGCGACCGGCCCGTTCCGCCCTGACCGCGCTGGGTACCGTCCTCGGTGTCGGCACCTTCGTCGCGATCCTCGGCCTGACCGCCACCACCTCCTCGCAGATCGATGCCCGGTTCTCCGTACTCACCGCCACCGAGGTCACGGTCGAGGACGTGGCACGGGAGCAGGACCCGTACGCGTCGATGGCCTTTCCCCACAACGCCGACCAGCGGATCGGGCGACTCGCCGGGGTGGAGCACGCCGGGGTGTTCTGGACCGTGCGCACCGGCCCCGACATGCGGGTACGGGCCTCCCTGGGCGGCGGTTCGGCCGACGGGACCGGCGAGGACGCCGCCCTGGTGGCGGCCTCCCCCGGGGTCCTCGAAGCCGCCGTACCGCACCTGTCCCAGGGCAGGATCTTCGATGCCTACCACGAGAAGCACGCCGCTGACGTGGCCGTAATCGGCTCCGGCCTGGCCGAGCGACTCGGCGTCACCACCCTGGAGACGCATCCGGCGATCTTCGTCGGCGAGCAGCCGTTCACCGTCATCGGCATCATCGACGACGTCCGGCGCAAGGCCGATCTGCTCTCGTCGGTCGTCATCCCGCGCTCCACCGCGCTCGGGCTGTACGGCGAGCCGCAGGACACCCCGGCGAAGATGCTCATCTCCACCCGCCTCGGCGCCGCCCAGCAGATCGCCGCCGAGGCGCCGACCGCCCTACGCCCGGACCATCCCGGTTACCTCAAGGCCGTGCCACCGCCGGATCCCAAGTCGCTGCGCTCCCACGTGACCAACGACCTCAGTCAGCTCTTCCTGCTGCTCGCCTCGATCTGTCTGGTCATCGGCGCGGTCGGTATCGCGAACACCACGCTGGTCGCCGTCCTCGAGCGCACCGGAGAGATCGGTCTGCGCCGGGCGCTGGGCGCTCGCGGCCGCCACATCACCGTGCAGTTCCTCGCCGAGTCCGCCGCCCTGGGCGCACTCGGCGGCCTGATAGGAACCAGTCTCGGGACCGTGACCGTGGTGGCTGTCGCCGCGGCCCGCGACTGGACGCCGGTGGTGCACCCGTCGACCGTCGCGGCCGCCCCGGTGATCGGCCTGGTCACCGGCCTGGTGGCCGGTCTCTATCCGGCGCTGCGGGCATCCCGCATCCAGCCGGCGGAAGCACTGCGACGCTGAGATCGGTATGTCGACGCTGAGATCGGTATTTCTTTTCCCGACGCCGTGACAGGATCCGCACCCCGCGGCGTCCTTAAGGATGTGGAAGCACTCCGATCGGCTGAAGGGCTGGGGCACAGTGGCGTCTTCGGAGGACCTCGGGCAGTTCGAGGAGTTCGCCCGTGCCGGCAGCCCGCGCCTGTTCCGTACCGCCCTGCTGCTCTGCGGGGACTGGCACCTCGCCGAAGACCTGGTACAGACGGCCCTGGGCAAGGCGTACGCCTCCTGGCACCGGGTGCGACGGGCCGACAACCCGGAGGCGTACGTACGGACCATGCTGATGCGCAGCTTCATCTCGCACACCCGGCTGCGCCGCTCCACCGAGCGCCCGGTCTCGGCCGTGCCCGAAGGCACGGCCATGGATTCGGACGCCGCACTGCGGGTCACGCTCCTTGCCGCGCTCGCGGAGCTCCCGGTGCGTGAGAGAGCCGTGGTCATCCTGCGGTACTGGGAGGACAGGAGCGTGGCCGAGACGGCACGTGAACTCGGCCTCAGCCAGGGATCCGTCCGCAACCGGAGCGCGCGCGGCCTGTCCCGGCTGCGCAAGCTCATCGGTGGCGAGCACGCCTCGTACTCTCCGCACTGATCATGGCAGTCCAACCGAACCACCCTGCCCGCCAGCGAGAAGGACGGTGCTCCGATGCCGCTGCACGAACACGATGACCCAGCCGCAGACCTTTTCGGACCCGAGCTGTCCCGCACCATGAGCTCGACGCTCAGCGACCTTCCGGTGCAGACCGAGACCCTGGTGAGCGGCGCCGTGACCCGGGGCCGCCGCACCCGGCGCCGCCGGCGGGCGGTGGCCTGGAGCACGGCGGGCACCGCGCTCTCCGCACTCACCGCCTTCGCCGTCGTCACCGTGCTGCCGGGCAGCCACGCCGACGACACCACCGCGACCAGCGTCAGGATCCCCGACTTCGCGGCCGTCGGGGCGCAGACCTCCCCGCCCGCGGGCAAGGAGGCCCTGACCGGAGCCGCGACCGTGGACATCCTGCGGGACCTGCTCCCCGGCGGGGCGGGCGCACAGCCCACCGTCCGCTGGCAGAACACCGATCCGCGCTTCGCATCCGTCCAGACCACGGGAAGCATCACCACCCGCCCCGACAAGAACGTCGTCGACGTCCGGTTCATGGGCGACTTCGTCTTCAGCCCCGCGGAGGCCGAGGCCGCTCCCGGCACCGCCCCCGGTGCGGACAAGGCATCGCCGGGGACGGACAGCGGCGGCACCGTCGCACCCGACAAGGAGGCCGGCAAGAAGGACGCCGCCCGCCGCAGGCACGAATCGGACATCGCCAAACAGCGCCACGACACCAGCAGGAGTCAGCTGCAGCACCTCTACACCTGCGACGTCCGGAGCACCACGCCCCTCACCGACTGCCACCTGAGCAGCCTCGAAGGCGGCGCCATGCTGCTCGCGTACACCACCACCACCGACGGTGTCCGCACCCGTACCGCCGACCTGCTGCGCCCCGACGGCACCAGGGTCCTCGTCACCGCCACCTCGCTCACCGAAGCCCAGTTGCGTACCATCGCGGCCAGCCCGCGCTGGCAGCAGTGGGTCGACCCGGCCGTGAACGACAAAGCCGCCGGGAAGACCCCATAGGTGTACCGACGGGCCCACCGACGCCGTGGCCCCGCCCTATTCCGGAGGGCGGGGCCACGGTTCTGGTCGTTGGGGTGGCAGCCATGAGCTCATCCGTCCGCCTCGGCCGCGGCCACACCGGCGCAGTGGCCGGATCGCAGCACATCGGAACAGTGGAACGCGGTGTCCATCCGCGCCGACGGGACCGTGATCGCGATCCGACTCCGTGACGAGCGAACCAAAGGGCGGCGGCAGCTGCTGACCGGTCCCGGTGTCGCCTACCCGGAGACACACAAAGCTGAAGCCTTGACGGTCAGAAGCGGCAGTGGCGACCCCCCAGCATCGGCTGCGGGGTCGCGACGGTCTCAGTTCCCTGGTCTCATTCGCTCCCGTCCGGCCCCGTCCGAACCAGCCAGCACCGATCGCCGCATCCCAGGTCAGAATGTCCCCGCTTCCTCGTGCACGGCCTCGTGCGCCCCCAGGGACCACGGGCCGCCCGCCGCCGCAACGGCGGTACCCACGGGCGGGTTGGCTCACCAGGGGCGGGTGATGGTGTTGGTGTCCAGGGTCACGGAGCCGTCGCGGGCCAGGGTCTGGCCGGCGACGGTCACACCGGCGTTCACCGTGATCGATGTCGCGGCCAGGATCCTGCCGGCGAACGCGGTGTCGGGGCCGAGGGTGGCGGAACTTCCGATCTGCCAGATGACGTTGCGGGCTGCGGCGCCATGGGCGAGAAGTACGCGGCTTGCTGTTGCCGTCGTCAGAGTCGATCCGATCTGGAAGATCCACTGGGCGTTGCGGTTGCTCTGAGCATCCAGCGTGAGGGTGCCGGTGAGCGCGATGGAAGAGGTCGCGTTGTAGACGCCGGGAGTCAGCGTCAGGCCGCCGAGGTCTCCGGAGATGCCGGCGTCCGGGATCCGGCCGGCGGCGTTGTCGTACGCCGCGGCGAGATCGGCGTGGGCTTCCAGAGCAGCTGCGTCCGAGATGTGGATGGTTCCGTCCACCTGGCCGGGCGGGAATCCGGTGACGGAAACCCCCGGGCTGACTCCGAGGTCTCCCGTGATGGTGGACAAGCCGGTGTTGGTGACGGACTGTCCGCCCAGCACCGCGAAACGCCCCAGATAGGTGTAGGCGTCCGAGGCCGTGGTCGTACCGCCGAGGGTGGTGACGGAGACATCGACCGGGCCGCGCGCTCCGGCGGGTACCAGGGCGTCGATCTCGGTGTCGGAGGCGACCCGGTAGGAGGTGGCGGGTATCGCGCCGAAGGTGACGGCGGTGGTGTGGGAGAACGCGGTGCCGGTGATGACGACGAGGTTGCCGCCGTCCTCTGGTCCCGAATCGGGGGTGACGACGGTGATGACAGGGAGGCCGAGGTAGGTGTAGGTGACCGCGCCGGCGATCCCTCCCCGGGTGCGTACGGTGACTGCGACCGGGCCCGCCGAGAGCGCCGAGGGGACGATCGCGGTGAGTTGACCGTCGGAGTCGACGGTGAACCGGGCGGCTTGCGTTCCGAAGCTGACCTGGCTCGTGGTGGACAGGCCGAGGCCGGTGAGGGTCACCGTGTTGCCGCCTGCCAGGGGTCCGGCGGGAGGCGGGACGAGGCGGAAAGAGGGCGGTGGCAGGTAGTAGAAGGTTCCGACCACTCCCGTTCCCCCGGGGGTTGTCACCGAGACGGGCACGGGGCCGTGGCCGGAGGGGGTGATGGTTTCGGTGGTGGTGTCGCTGACGACCGTGAAGCTCACGGCTTGGCGGGAGGCGTAGCGCACGCCGGTGGTGCCGGTGAAGTGGCTGCCCGTGAGGGTCACCGCGTCGCCGCCGCCGGTGGATCCCTGGTTCGGTGAAACCGCCATGGGGGACTCCTCGAATCCATGGGTCGACGAACCTGGAGTACCGCGGACCGGCCTGTCGACCAACACAGCTGTTTGTTAGGCGAAGTAGCCCAGTGGCTAGCGGCGGTGGCAATGCCCGGGGCGCTTTTTCACCCGAACGGGGGGGGGAGCGCGGCACGAGGGGGCGGCGAGTGCCCTGCGGGGCGGCGGTGAGTGGTGGTGAGGTCACCGATCGGTCGCGAGAGGAGGCGGACCGCTCAATTCCGGTCTCAAAAATACTATAAAATCAATATCTTTTATTCACAAATACGCCCTCAGGGCGCCGTGTTTCACTCTTGAGCGCTCGACCGAATGGCTGGCGTTTTGGCATAGGCCTTGTGGTCATGCCACCCGGATGGCCTACTCGAAGTGTCCGTTTCGACGGATGTGTAACCTTCGGGCCAGATGCGAGCAGGTCGCTGATTCGAGCGTCGGCCGACGCCGGAATCACGGTGTTCCTCGATAGCCCCGCGTATCACGCAGGCGGCCGACACCGCCAAGCGCGCGCCATCGCAGGGCCACCGAATGACCACCTGGCCAGTGGACATGAGATCCGATTCGCACCCGGTCGAGGCACCCGAGAAATCCGAACGCCCCATCACTGCTCGTAATGTACCGCATTGCGAGCGAGGAAGAAGCTCTCATGCCAATCAGCCCGAATCAAGGATCAAGTGGCGGCGGCACACTCGTCACCATCACCGGTACCGGTCTCAGCGGCACCACCGCCGTGCGCTTCGGCACCCGGGCCGCCACCGCCGTCACCAACGTCTCGCCCACCCAGGTCACCGCCGTCTCCCCCTCGGGTAACGGGTCGGTCGGCGTCACCGTGACCACGCCGGGAGGGACGAGCAACCCCCTCCCGTTCTTCTACGTCGGGGCACCGTTCAAGCAGTCCCTGAGCCCGACCTCCGGGTCGACGGCGGGCGGCGAGACCGTGACCATCAACGGGACCGGCCTGTCCACCGCCAGCAGCGTCGCCTTCGGCGCCAACAACGCGGTCCCGACGGTCGTGTCCGACGGCAGGATCACCGTCGCCGCACCGGCGGGCACCGCAGGGTCGGTAGGAGTCAGCGTCACCACTGCGGGCGGCACCAACAACGGGCTGTCGTACACCTACGTCGCCGCTCCGACGGTGACTACGGTCACCCCCGCGGAGGGGCCGACGACGGGCGGCACGACCGTGACCGTGGCCGGTACCGGCCTCACCAGTACCAACCAGGTCACCTTCGACGGGAACCCGGCGCCCTTCACCGTGCTCTCCGACACCGCGGTGTCGGCCGTCACGCCTCCCGGGGCGGCCGGCGCCGTCGACGTCGTCGTCACCAACGACGCGGCCAGCGCGACCGCCGCGGACGCGTACACCTATCTCGCGGGGCCCGGCATCTGACCGCCCCGGAGGGGACCGGCCACCGCCGGCGATCGTCGTCCCACCCATAGCGGACGCGCCGACCACACAGGGCGCCGTGCCCGCCTCACAAGCCCCCGGTTCGGAAGTCATCCCCGGGCCGGGGGCCCGAGCCGTCCAACCCCGCGCCACGTCAAGACCAGGCCGCGAGCGTTCTCCCGACGTCGCCGGAGCCCGCGTGACGGGTGGTGGTGGCGGGCGGGATCCGATCAGTAGTCCCCGACCTTCCCGGGCGGGGAGGCACACCTACGGAGACACCGTGGAAAACAGTGATCCAACGGCGCGAGCGGTACAACCCAGCGTCGCGGCCGCCGCCCCCGTCCTCAGTTCCGTCGTCCCCAACACCGGGTCCGCCGCAGGCGGCAGCACGGTCACCTTGAACGGCAGCGGCTTCACCGGAGCCACGTCGGTCACCTTCGGCGCCAACCCCGCCCTCAGCTACACGGTCGACACCTCCGCGAAGATCACCGCGGTGACACCGTCCGGCACCGGGGCCGTCGCGGTCACCGTGCGATCCCCCAGCGGGACGAGCAACTCCGTCACCTACACCTACGCGGCCACGCCGGCCCTCACCGCCATCGCGCCCAACCAGGGTCCGGCGTCGGGCGGTACAACGGTCACCCTCACCGGCACCGGCCTGTCCGGAGCCACGGCGGTGGCCTTCGGCGGCAACGCCGCCACCACGTTCACCGTCAACTCCGCGACCCAGATCACCGCCGTGGCACCCGCCGGAACAGGAGCGGTGCCCGTCACCGCCACCACCGTCGGCGGCACCACCGGCCCCGTCTATTTCTTCTACCTGAACGCGCCCTCCCTCATCGCCGTCTCCCCCAACCAGGGTCCGGCGTCGGGCGGTACAACGGTCACCCTCACCGGCACCGGCCTGTCCGGAGCCACGGCGGTGGCCTTCGGCGGCAACGCCGCCACCACGTTCACCGTCAACTCCGCGACCCAGATCACCGCCGTGGCACCCGCCGGAACAGGAGCGGTGCCCGTCACCGCCACCGGGCCGGGCGGGACCAGCAACACCGTGGTCTACACCTACGTGGCGGCCCCGGTGCTCACCGCCCTCTCGCCGGCTCTGGGGCCGACGGACGCGGGGGCCGGCATCACCCTCACTGGCACCGCGATGACCACCACGACCACCGTCTCCTTCGGTGCCGTACCCGCCGCGTTCACCGTGTTGTCCGACACCACCATCGTCGCCCAAGCGCCCGCGGGACCGGCGGGGCCTGTCTCCGTCAACGTCACCACGGCCGGCGGCGTCAGCAACTCCCGCACGTACACGCGCGTTTCACCACCCGGGATCTAGGCGCGCCGACCCCGAACCGCGTCGAGGGGTGCGGCGGCCTGCCTGGCGCCGCGTGGGGGGTGTGGGCGCCTGCCCGGCGTGATGCCGGGCAGGCGCCACCCGTGTGATGCCCAGGTCCCGCCCATCCGGGGGAACCTCCGTGATCAGATCCGCCGATCGCCCATTTTTGTCATGTAATGGCAGGATTAGCGCCTTACTGTGTCGCTACTGCAGTACCGCGTCGACCTCGGCACGTGACCGAACAGGGAGTCGAACAGTGACACGTTGGAACGATCGGGCAGCCTGGAACCTGGTCCCCCTCGCCGCCTTGACGGCGGTAGTGGCCTTCTCCTCGCCAGCAGCGGCGGCGGAGGCGTCGACGACCACGGCCCAGGCGTCACCATCGGCCGCGACGATCGGCCAACCGGTGAATCTGACCGCGATGGTGGCCTGCCCGGATGATCCCAGCGGCGGCCTGGGCATGACGTTTTTCGACGGCGGCGACATTCTGGCCACCGTCCCCGTCACCGCCGCCGGGGCCGCGGCGTACACGGCCAACCTGTCCACCGTAGGCACGCACACGATCACCGCCGCCTACAACGGCAACGACAACTGCAGCGCCTCGAACGCCGAAACGACAGTGCTGATCTCAGCGGCGCCGACGCCTCCCACAACCCCGACCGGTTTCTGCCTCCTCGCCTGCGGCGGCCTGATCAAGTTCAACGTCGGCGACATCCACAACGAGGTCAACATCTACCGCGGGAGTCGGGCGCCCTTGGTGCGCCACCACGGCTAGCCCGATCGCCGCGAGCACGAGCGCCGCCGCACCGCCATGACGGGCAGCGCCGCGGAGTCTGCGTGAAGAAGCGGAGCGGTGAGCACAGACCCACGGCGGTGGGGCCCTTCGGCGTTCGTGATCACAGCGTGCCTCAGGTGGGGTCACGATCGACGCCGAAGAGGGCGCGCCAGACTGGGTCAGCGACGAGGCAGAGGGTTTTGGGGGCGCCCCCGGCGATGGTTTCGATGGCTTCCGTGACGTCGAACTGCTCGCCGGGCCCCGGCGGGGGCGTCTCGTCGCAGATCAACGGTTTTTTGGGCTTGCCCAGGTGGGACAGGGTCGAGCGGGCCGCCCGTGTGCGTTCGGTGTCGCCGACCGCGGTACAGGCGGCCACGGCCCGTTCCAGTACCGGGCGGGCGCCGGCGCGGTCACCTGTGTGTGCGAGGAAGCTGCCGAGTTGGTGCAGAGCCTGGGCGGTGAGTGCCTGGTCTGTGCCCGCTTCGGCGAGTGCGAGTCCTTCCCGGGTCCATCGGACGGCATCCGAGCCGTGGCAGACCATGCACCGCGCCCCGTAGGCAGCGCCGAGCTTGATGGAGGCGACCGCTACTTTCGCCTGCGAGCCCGTTGTCCGGAAGTCGCGGACTGCGCAGGCCAGGAGAGTCAGCGCGGCTATCGGTGTGCGGCCGTCGTACAGCAGGGTCTGTGCATGGCTCAGCGCCACCATGGCACTTCCGTGCACGTCGGCCGTTTCGCGGACCAGGTGTGCGGCTCGGACCGTAGCCGAGACGGCGTCCTGGGGGGCGCCGCTCGCGCGGTGGGTATCCGCGAGAGCGACCAGTGCCATGGCTTCGCCCCGCCGGTCGCCGCAGCTCCGCGAGAGTTCCACGTCCAAGCGGTGGACATGTTCGGCGCTGGCCCAGTCACCGCGCCGAGCGTGGACCAGGCCCAGGTTGTGGAGCGCCGAGCTGAGCGCACCCGGACGACCGGCGTTCCCTGCCACGCCCACGGCTTCGGTCAGCCGTTCAACTCCCTCGTCCAGACGGCCTGTCAGGCGACAGGCGTTGCCGACGAAGGAAAGCGCGGCCGCCAGATCAGCCGGCGTCAGATGTCTCGCTGCTTCCACCGCGTGCGTGCCGCACTGATAGGCGTCGGCGCCGTACCAGCCCTCCTCCAGATAGTGGTGAAGGTTGGAAGTGACGGTGAGAGCCGACCGCCAGCGGCCGGCTTGCCGGGCGGCGGCGACCAGGGCGACGAGATTGGCCCGTTCGGCATCGAGCCAGGCCAGCACCTGTGTGGCGCTGCCGAATTCGTGAGCAGCCGGAGCTGGGGCGGGGCCCGGTGCTGGGGTCGCTGTGCTGCCCAGACAGTCGCGCGCGGCTGCGGTCAACTCCGTAAAACGTACGTCGAGTCTCCGCGCCGCAGCCGCGACCTCGGGTGGGTGCCGGTCGGCCTGCTCGGTCCCGTAGAGCCGTACCAGGTCGTGCAGGGACCACCGTTCGGCATCTTCAGGGGACAGCACGGCGTCCGCACCCGCGTTACTCAAGTCGGCACGGGTGAGCAGATGATGGCGCGCCAGGCCGGCGAGATGACGGCGGGCATCAGGCCGGGGGAGGTCAAGTACAGCGGCAGCAGTGGCCGTTGAGACATCCGGGCCCGGGATGGTGGCGAGCAGACTCAGGGCGCGGGCCGATTCCGCCGTCAGGTGCCGGTACGACAGGTCAAGGCTGGCCCGGACCGCCAGCGGCCGGCCCTCGGCGTCTTCCTCGTCGAGTTCCAGCGCGTCCAGTCGGCTGCGGACCTCGCGTAAGTCTGCGGCGTGAGCCGCCAACGGCCGCTCGGAGTCCGCCCGCAGCAGCGCGGCCGTGATGCGCAACGCGAGCGGCAGTCGGCCGCACAGCTCGGCCAGGTCCAGAGCTCCGACCGGGTCGGCGGCGCAGCGTACGTCGTCGGTCTCCCCGGCCCGCAGCGCTGTGTTCAGTACGGCCACCGCCTCGTCCGGTGGCAGCGGTGCAAGGCTCACGCGGTGGGCGGGCAGCGACGACAACGCCTGCCGTGAGGTGACCAGGGCCCGGTGCGGGGACCTGGGCAGCAGCGCGCCGACCTGGCCCAGATCACGGACGTTGTCCAGCACCACCAACAGTGAGGTTCCCTCAACTGCCAAGGAATTCAGCAGGCGTTGCCAGGCATCCACCGAGCCGTCGTCCGTGCCGGGTAACTGTCGCGCCGGTACGCCCATGGCGCGCAGCAGCCTGTCCGCGACAGCGCCCGCACCCACGGGGTCCTGCGCGCTGTACCCGCGCAGGTCCGCGAAGACGGCGCCTCCCGGAAACCGCCCGCGCCCGTGTGCCTGATGGGCCGCGTGCAGGGCGAGTGCGGTCTTGCCGATCCCGCCCATCCCCGCCACCGCCGAGACGACAACCGCGGTCGCGGTCGCGGTCGCGGAACCGTCGGCTTCCGGGTCCAAACAGCGCAGAACTTCGTCGAGTTCGGCGGTGCGGCCCGCGAAGTCGTCGGGCGGTGGCGGCAGGGTTACCGGCCCGGACACCGGCCGTACTTCTCGTTCGCGGGCTCGCGGCCGGCCACCAGGCCGTTCCGCCGCCCGCTCCTTACGTGCGGCACGCACCATGCTCAGCCATAGCGCCCTGTCGGCGTGGACGCGCACGGGGACGCCAGAACGCCCGCTCTCGGGGAGCGCGGCCCGCTGATGAAGGTAGGCGACCAGGTCCAGGAGGAAGCCTTCGCTCGCCTTCGCAGGCACCGAGACACCGCCCAGCCACTCACTGAGGCTCGAACTCCCCAGCACCGGGGCTGTCGTTGACCGGCCGCCCCCCAGACGCTGCATCGCATCCAGCGTCGGTTCACCGGCAGCCTCGTACGCCTTCCTCAGCTCGGCGAAGAACCGCTCGATCTCACGTCCCACCCCTGTACCGCCCTCCGGCCTGTGTTCCGATCCCGGCCTCGGTTCCGGCCCGGGACCGGATCCGGGACCGGATCCGGATCCGGATCTCTCCGGAATACCCGCCGCGCCCCTCCTGGCCAGGCTAGCGACGGCCCTGCTCCTGGACGGCCGGTCGCCGGAAACCCTCCGGATGCTGCTCCATCGGCATCCCAACCGGCACCAAGGAGATGGAGAACGTCATGGACGTCACACCCACAACGCCACAGGAGCGGCAAGTCCCCTCAACCGCTGGCGCACTGTGGAGCCGCACTTCCCGGCATTTCGCCCTCGCACTGGCCACCGGCGCGGCCAACGCCCTGGTCAGTGCCGTACTACGCCTGCTCCACTCGCTCATGAGCTGAGGGCGGCAGACGCGCGCCGGGTTAGGTCACGGAGCCGGACGATTCCACGGGGCCACCCGGGGGCGGATGATGGGGACTGACGCGGGGACGGCGGATGTGAGGGGCGAGGCAGTGGCAGACAGCGAATCCACCCGGGTGGAGACGGACGTTCGGCCGGACGAGGGCGGGAGTCCGCGTCCTCGGCGGTCTGTGCGGCGGCGGCTGGGCGGGGTCGTTGTCTTTCTTGTCCTCGGGCTGTTGTTCTTCGTGCCGTGGTGGACGCTGTTCGCCTCCGGGGTCGACTGGCCGTTCCCGGTCTTCCTGGCCGGCACGGTCGTCTTCGCCGCATGGCTGGTCTCCTTCCCGTTCCTCATGGTCGCGGGCCATGGAGGCCGGAGGGCCGACCGGGCGGCTCGCTTCGCGGACAGCACCCTCGGGATGGTCTGGGTGCTGTTCACCTGGTCGCTGCTGGGCGGGCTGGTGCATCTCGTGCTGATCGGGCTCGGTGTCGGCGGAGACGGCGGACCCGACCGGGCCAGGATCGTCGCCGTGGCCGTCGCTGTGGTCTCCGCCGGGCTGCTGGCCTGGGGGCATTACGAAGCCATGCGCGTCCCCCGGGTGAAGCGGCTGGACGTCCACGTGCCCCGGCTCGGCGGCGGTCTGGACGGCACTCAGGTCGTCGTGCTCGCCGACACCCACTACGGGCCGATCGACCGGGCCCGCTGGTCGCAGCGCGTCACCGAGGCCGTCAACGCGCTCGACGCGGACGTCGTGGTCCACGCCGGCGACATCGCCGACGGCACCCCTGTACAACGCCGGGAGCAGTCCGCGCCGCTCGGGACCATCCGGTCGCGGCTGGCGAAGGTCTACGTCACGGGCAACCACGAGTACTTCGGCGAAGCCCAAGGCTGGCTGGACCGCATGGCCGAACTGGGCTGGGAACCGCTCCACAACCGCCACGTCGTCGTGGAGCGCGGCGGCGACTCCCTGGTCCTCGCGGGCGTGGACGACGTGACCGCGGAGTCCTCCGGCCTCGCCGGGCACCGCGCGAACCTGGCCGGCGCGCTGGCGGAGGCAGACCCGGACCTCCCGGTCCTGCTCGTCGCCCACCAGCCGAAGTACGTCGCCCAGGCCGCCGCCGGCGGCATCGACCTCCAGGTCTCCGGACACACCCACGGCGGCCAGATCTGGCCGTTCAACTTCCTCGTCCGGATCGACCAGCCGGTGGTCCACGGCCTGAGCCGACACGGCGAGCGGACCCAGCTCTACACCAGCCGCGGCACCGGCTTCTGGGGCCCGCCCTTCCGGGTCTTCGCCCCGAGCGAGATCACCCTGCTGACGCTGCGATCGGGCCCCGCCGCCGGCTGATCGGTGCGACGGTCTTGTAGGCGTCGATCAGCAGGGTTGGACGGCGTAGGACTCCGGTGTGCATTCGGGGTCGAGGTTCCCTTTGGTGTCGGCGTCGTGCACGATCCACCAGATGAGAGCCAAGAACAGCAGGAGAACGACCCCGGCGCGCCGTCTGTTGTTGAGTCGCCTTCGGTAGAGGCAGGTCGTGCAGAGCGGTTCCAGTTCACGCTGCGGGCTCGTCGCCTTCTGAGCCTCGCGCAGTTCGGCCGAGGTCAACTGTCGCTCGCAGCGTGTGCAACCGCGTTGTCTTACGTCTGACATCCGCCCCCCTGAAAGGGGGCTGAGCATACAGCGGGTTGGTGCGTGCGCCGAGCCGCCTCGGTCCCGCGTCGCTGGTTCGCGGCGCGGGACCGGGGTTTCTTCGGACGGTCAGGCCGCCGTTTTTGTGATCAGGTGGTCTGCCGGGATGCCGGCCTTGTCCGGGGCGTAGTAGTCCCTGATTGCCTCGTCCCACGTCTGGACCGCGACGCGGTCGTCGGGGGTTGGGTCGAATGCGTCGAAGAGGGCGTCGATGTTGGGGCGTTGGAAGCCGATCGCCGTCATCAGGTCGATGAACAGGGGGCGTTCGACGAAGCCGGTGCCGTCCGGGTCTCCCAGGGTGGAGAGGGCCTTGGCGAATTGCGCGATCGTCGGCTCGAACCGCTCCGGGGACAGGACGCAGGCGGTGAATTCCTCGAAGCTGATCTCGCCGTCCCCGTTGGCGTCCAGTTCGGTGAGCAGGGTCGTCCAATAGCGGGCGAAGGCCGCGCGGATCGCTTCCTTGGCCCGTCCGTCGGAGCGGGGTGCCGCGGCGATGACGTTGTCGGTCATCAGTGTGAAGTCCTCTGCGTCGAGAACTCCGTTCCCGTTCGCGTCGAACAGTGAAAAGATCAGTGCGACCCGCTGGATGGCCTCTGTGCGCATGATTCCGACCCCTTTTCCGCGCCGGGTCCCCGGCGCCCGTAATGGCTGTCCACCTGGCCGGCGGGCATTCCGGCACGCGTCGCTGTTCCCCTGAAAGGGGGAATCCGACGCGACGTGTTCACGCGCCCGCGAGCAGTGGGTCGAATGCCGTCGAGGAGCGGCGGCCGGACATGAAGGAGAGGAAGTCCTGCACGAACTCGCTGCGGGAGTAGCGGGCTTCGGCGCCGGGCAGTGTGCGGCGGAAGGCGGTACGGAACAGCGCGCGGTACTCCTCCGCGTCGATGAAGTCGTTGCCGTCCGCGTCCGTTACGTCAAAGAGCACCTCGGCGACCCTGATCAGCGCGGGGCCCGCCAGGGACGGGACGGCGGCGGCGTACTCGTCCTTGCTGACGCGGCCGTCGCCGTCGATGTCCAGGGCCGCCTGGAGCTCTCGCCACCATGCCGCGTACGCGTTGTAGAGCTTGGTCTCCTCCGGTTCGTCCAGATCGAGGCGGGAGGCCAACTCGCGGGCCATGGCGGCGAGGTCGGGCCAGTCGAGATAGCCGTCCCCCGTCTGGTCCAGCACCGCGGTGAAGAAGTCCCCCGCGCTGCGCAGGGGCGTTGTTCCATCGGCGGGCTCGCGTTGCGCGGGAAAGGGCGTGACCAGCCGGAACAGTGCGCCTGCCCGCTTCATCCGGCCGCGCAGCGCGGTCAGCGTCGCGGCGTGGGAGTCGCCGTCCGGGGACGGATCCGGGGTCAGGTAGAGCAAGTTGGTGAGGCTCTCGGTCTTGAGCCAGTTGTCGGGCAGGAAGCGCGCCAGGCCTGCCGTCAGGTAGATGCTCTGCATCAGGGTCTGGGCGCCGGGGACTTCGGGCAGGCCCGCCCGGCGGCGGAAGGGCTCCGGGAGGGACGCGACGGTGATCGTGCCGATCACCGGTCCGGCGAGCGCCCGGCTCGCGGCCCATACGGTCGGCAGGCCGTCCAGCAGGGGCGGCGCCGGGAGATGGTCGAAGAGCCGGTAGAGGATGATGCGCAGCGCCTCCGTGTTCTCCAACTCCTCCTCCACCATGCGGTCGTAGTACACCCAGAACTCGGGCACCGTGGGCGGCAGATGGCCCGCGTCGCTGCCCAAGGCCGCCAGGAACGCGCGGAATTCGGCGTAGAGCTGCTCCATGGTGTCCTGGTCGAGCGGCTGTCCGCTCAGCCGGCACATGGTGACGGAGCTTTCGAAGAGCGTCGCGACGACCCAGGCGCGCACCTCGGGGTCCATCGCGTCGTACGGCCGGTTCTGCACGTCGGCGCCACTCAGCCGGGCGTGCAGCCGGTTGAGCCGGGCCGCTTCCCTTTCCCTGACCGCGTCGTCGGTCCCGAACATGCGCTGCAGACTGACGAGCGTGTTACGCAGCCGGCGCCACGGGTGGGCGACGAACGTCGAGTTGTCGAGCAGCGCCGCACCGATCTGCGGGTGGGCCGCCTCCAGCACCGTGGCTCTGAGCATCGCGAGCGCCCAGCGCGGGTCGTTGAAGAACCGGTGGAACTGGGAGTCCGCGCCGAAGAGCGAGCCGATCTCCACCGCCGGAGTCGCGGGCGGGGGCGGGGGGCCGGGGGTCGCGTCGGGGTGGGGGTTCGCCTTGGGCTTGGTCTTCTTCGTCACGGGTGGTGTTCTCCGATCACTTGCGGCGGCACGCCGCCGAAGCGGCGGTTGCGTTGCTGATAGGTGTGCAGGCACTCCAGGAAGTGCGGCCCGCGGAAGTCGGGCCAGAGCACCGGCGGGAAGATCCACTCGGCGTAAGCCACCTGCCAGAGCATGAAGTTGGAGATCCGCTGTTCACCCGAGGTCCGGATGACGAGATCGACGTCCGGGGTGTCGGGGAAGGGCAGATGAGCCGCGAAGTGCCGCTCGTCCACGGCGTCGGCCCGCACCCCGCTCCGGATGAGGGATCTGGCCGCCTCGACGATGTCCCCGCGCCCGCCGTGATCGAACGCCACCGTCAGCGTCATGCCACGGTTTCCGCTGGTCAGCGTCATCAGATCGGCGAAGTCCTGGGCCAGCGGCGCGGGGATCCTCGGGTCGGCCACACCGAGGAACCGGCAGCGGATGCCGCGCGCGTGCAGCAGCGTGGCGTGTTTGCGTACGACGCGGCGTACGAGCCGCATGAGGAAGTCGACCTCGTCGGTGGGCCGTCGCCAGTTCTCGGTGGAGAACGCGTACAGGCTCAGCCACCGCACTCCCGCCGTGCGCGCCGCCTCGATGACGTCGATCACCGTGGTCTCGGCCGCCCGGTGACCTGACGTACGCGGCTGGGACCGTAGCGCCGCCCACCGGCCATTCCCGTCCATCACGCACGCGACGTGGTGCGGGACGCTTCTCCGTTCTCCGGCCACACGTGCTCCCCCGGCTGTCACCGCACTCGGATCGACATGCAGCAGCGTGCCGGTAGCCGCAGGCGAACACACCGTGATCCCGGCATATTCATCCGCCGCACGCCTGTCCGAATCACAGCTGGGCGGGGCCTCAGTCGGCCGTCAACGCCCTCTCCCAGGGCGCCAGTTCGTCCTCCGACGGGAGCTTCCGCGTGGCGGTGTAGCGCTTCATCCCCACGGACACCTTCAGCACCTGGACCGGGATGAGCAGCAGGGAGCGTCTGGTCCTGAGGGTCGCCTCGGTCACCCCGGTCGCCCCCGCGGAGAAGATCCCCTGGAGCACCTTGCCCGCGTGGTCGTCGATGACGTCGTCGAAGATCCAGTCGTCGAGCAGCAGCCGCACCTTGCGCGCGTCCGGCGACTTGCCGGTGAACGCCACATACACGTCGGAGTCGGCCAGCTTGCCCGCCCAGTCGGCGAACCACCGGCCGCGCCCCACGGGCCGCTGGTTGAACGAGGCGCGCACGCCCAGGGAGCGCAGGGCCGTCTCCGCCTGCGCCACGGCGGGCGACTTGTTCATCCGATGCGAGGCCATACCTCCACCGTACGGCGATGTCAGCCGGCGCGGTCAGCCCCTGCCCGCCCCGCGCCGACCCGACCCGGCGCGCGGGCGGACGGCGTACGAACCCCAGGGGGGTCAGTCGCCCGGGCCGCCTGCGCCCAGCTCCCCCGGCGGCCAGTGTTGCGCCGCCTTTCCCGGCGCGAGGTTCTCCACCACCTCGGCCAGGTCCACACACACCTGCTCGATCTTCCGGTGCACGTTGCGCTGCTCCGTCACGATCGCCGCGAGCAGCAGTGCGGTCAGCGCGACCGACCCGTTGAGCGCCTGGAGCGCGATCATCGTCCCGGTCAGGCTGTGGTGGACGAAGGGGCCTGTGCCGTCCGTCGCCGCCACGATCGTCAGCACGGAGATGAACAGCGCGATCGGCACGGCCCCCGCGAGCTGGAAGCGCAGGGCCGCCCAGATCAGGACGGGGAAGACCAGGAAGAGCAGCGGCACGGTGCTGTGCGTGACCAGCGGTACGACGACGAGGACGGCCACCACCAGCGCCGCCACCTCCATCGTGCGGTACGTGTCACGGAGCGGCCGGCCGTCGCCTGGACCCCGCGCCGCGCGGGCCAGCCACGCCTTGCGGATGAGCAGGAACAGCGGGGTGACCACGAGCACCCCCATGGCGTCGCCGGTCCACCACGCCGTCCAGACCGGCCAGAAGCCGTACTCCGGCAGCGTCCCGTCGACCACCAGCACGGCGGTGCCCACCGTGGGACTGATCAGCATTCCGGCGAGCGCGCCGACGACGACCAGGCTGAAGCCGTCCCGCAGCCGTTCCAGCTCCAGCTGGAAGCCGAGCCGCCGGAGTACGAGGTACGCGCAGACCGGGGCGAGGGTGTTCCCCGCGAGGATCACGAAGCTCGACCATCCCAGCGGGCCGAGGGTCAGTACGGTGCCGAGCGCGCCGAGCGCGATGCCCGGCCAGATCCGCAGTCCCATGAAGAGCAGCGCGGCCAGGGCGACACCGGTGGGTGGCCACAGTGGCGTGCAGGTGGCGCCGTCGATGTAGAGCCGCTTGATCAGACCGAGGCGTCCCGCCCCGTAGTAGGCGGCAGCGACGACGACGATCCCCAGAGCGGTCACAGCAAGGCGTCGGAGTTCCTGGGTACGCACCACAGCAGTCATCAGACAACGTCACCGGCTCAGGCCCGGCCGTGACACGCGCTACGGAGGCGGCGCCGCGTCGTGGCGCAGGACCAGTACGGCCGCGTCGTCCGAGTGCCCGGTCAGCTCGGCCACCTTCAGCACCTCGGCTGCCAGCTCGCCGGGCTCGGCGTCCGCGCCCTCCCTGACCAGCCGGGCCACCTGGTCGAGGCCCTGGTCGAGCGGGAAGGTGGGGCCCTCGATCACCCCGTCCGTGAGCAGGACGTACGCGCCGGCCCGCGTCAGCCGGTGCCGAGTCACCGGGTAGCTCTCGCCGGGCTGGATGCCCAGCGGCAGCCCGCCCTCGTCCTCGGCGAAGCCGTACCGGCCGTCGTCGGTGGCCCAGACCGCCGCCACATGTCCCGCACGTGCGGTGCGCAGCTCCCACGCGACCGGGTCGAAGCAGACGAAGCTGCAGGTGGCGAAGAGGGCGGAGTCCATCGAGAGCAGCAGGTCGTTGGCACGGCGCAGCACCTCGCCGGGGTCGGTCGCCGTGTTGGCGACCGCCCGCAGTCCGATCCTGATCTGGCCCATGAACGCGGCCGCGTCCACGTCGTGGCCCTGGACGTCGCCGATCGAGTAGCCGAGCGTGCCGTCGGAGAGCGGGAAGCCGTCGTACCAGTCGCCGCCGATGTCCAGACCGTCCCTCGCGGGTACGTAGCGGGCGGCCACCCGCAGTCCCGGTACGGCGGGCAGCGCGGCCGGCAGCATCTTGCGCTGCAGCGCGACGGCCAGCTCCACCCTGGCCTGCTGAAGCTCGGCGCCCTCACGGGCCTGGGCGGTCAGCCGCCCGAGGGTGCTCAGCAGATCGTCCGCGCTCACCGCATGGGAGGGACGCCGCCGAGTCATGCATCACTCCGATGTACATCATCAAAGGGAAGAGCCTGGAACATACGAAGATGACACGAATGCCACATTCACTCTATTTCGGCGCGGCCTCCTCCGCCTCCGGTCAGCTCCGGCGGCTGCGTGTGAAGTCGCCGCGCGTCACGCGCTCGGCCATGCCGTCCGGGCTGCCGGACGGCTCCAGCGAGCCGTAACCGGTCGCCGCCCAGACGCTGTCGCCGGGCGGCAGCTCGAAGTACGGCACCCGGACGCCGTCGGCGCGTATGTCGGTCAGCACCTCGGGGGCCCGCTTGGCGCGCACCGCCTGGAGACAGGCGCCGCACGCCGCCACGTCGAGCCGGTCACGGCGGCCCATCGGACGCCAGTCGACGCGTCGCTCGGCCCGGCCGTGCAGCGGGTCGAAGAAGCACAGCGGGAGCGCGTCGGGCCGGCCGGCCAGCGCGTCGCGGCCCGCTGTGACCAGCGCGAGCACCCCGGCCAGGTCCGGCAGACCGCGCGCGCCGTCGAGGACCTTGCCCGCTGCGGCGTACGCGTCGAGCGCCTGCCCGAGCCCCGGCACCGCCGCCACGTCGGCGGCCTCCACCGCCTCACCGAGCGCGAGCACCTCCGCGTCGGCGCGGCGCCGCAGCTCGCCCTCGTCGGCCGCGCGGGCCGCGGCGAACACCGCCTGCGGGAACGCGAACGGCGAGCCGTGCGCCCGGCCCCGACGGCGCCGTGCGAGATACAGCGCGCCGCCCGCGCACAGCACGAGCGCGACGAGCCCGATCATGACCGGCAGCCACACCCCGCCGCCGTCCGACGACGCGGGCTTGTCCCCGTCCGACGACGCGCCGCCGCCCAGGTCGGCGGTCTCCCGGTCGTACACGGCCGAGCCGTCCCCCTCGGCTATCAGATCGACGGCCTTGTCGACGCGGTCCGCGAGCCCGGCGTCCTTCATCGAGTCCATGAACTCGACGGCGCTGACCGCGTCCCTCGCCTGATGGGTGTCGGAGGGCCACTCGTGTCCGGACAGCGAGTCCGTGAAGTCGGACATGGTGATCAGGACGAGATCACCATGTCCGAGCTGCTCATGGATGATGTCGGCCAGGATCTGCGGATCGCCGCCGAAGGCGTCGCCCTTCACCAGCGGTACCAGCGCGGCCTTGATCGGCAGCCCCGTCCGGCCGATCCGGGCCACCAGCTCCTTCTGCCGCTGGGGTGGTACGGCGCCCGCGTACGCCGGGTCCACGTACACGGGCGACACCCGCAGCGCGTCGGCGATCTTCTGTCCCGGGCTGGGGGCGGCGGCCGTCGCAGCGGCGGCCGTGGCGGGCAACGCGCCGAGCACGGTCAGCGCGAGCGCTGTGAGGAGCGCCGCGAGCAGCGGCTTGCGGTCACTGGACACTGGCGTACTCCCTTACCTTGACGATGAGCTGGGGTATCCCGTCGCGGGCCGCCGGCAGCGCGCCGGAAGCCTGCGCGTACGGGATCCGGCCGCCGCCCTTCGGCAGGGTCAGGCCCGGGGGCTCGACTCCGCCGGCGGCCGTCCGGCATGCCTCGCACAGCCATGGCCGTGGCGTACGGCGCCTGCCTCCCCGAGCGGCAGAACCGCCCCGGGCAGCCGCTCCCCGGGCAGCCGGTCCGCCCCGGCCGGCCGGTCCGTGCATCGGGTTGCGTTCACAGCAGTGCGCATAGGTCTGTTGGGTCCTGAGCATCGCGAGAGCCGTCCTGGCCAGCGCTATCGCTGCGGCCAGGTCGGCGGCCGGCACATCCTTGTCGACGAAACCGTCCGGATCGCCGTCGGTCAGCAGCATCGCGGCGTCGAAGCAGTCCCAGACCTGCGCCTGCACCGCGGCGTCGGCCGACTCCACCGCGAATTCGGTCCCCAGCGTGGTCAGTTCCCGCTGGGCCGTCCGCCGCAGATACGCGAGCGACGGCGCCGCCGGGGCGTCGAAGGCCGTTGTGGGCTTCCCCGGGGAAGCCGTCCCGCGCTCGCGCCGCCGCACCTCCACCAGGCGCGCGATGCCCAGACCGGAGGTGATGAGGCCGAACAGCAGGGCCGCACCGAACGCGCCGATCATCAGCCCCGGCCAGAAGTCACCGGTGTACAGCGCCGGCAGGGCGTTGTCGTAGAGCGGGTCCGGCGTGGCGTCCGTACCGCTGCCCAGGGTGTCGGTGTCCGAGGCGTCCGAACGCGGAATGCCGCCGAGGAACGTCATCAGTTTGTCGAGCCGCTGCGCGAGACGGTGGTCGTCGGCGGGATGGTCGAAGTCCTCGTGCCGGATGTCGTCCGGCAGCTGGTAACCGAGCCGGTCCGGGTCCAGCGGAAGGCCGTAGTTGACCAGGTCGATGTCGCCGTTCAGCGGGTCGGCGACGACATAGGCACCGTCCTTGCCGAGCCGGCGGTGCAGCGCCGCCGCGAACGCGTACGCGTCGCCGCCGGACTCGTCGTCCGTGAGCTGCGGTACGACGGCGACGTAGACGAGACCGGGCGTGAACGCCTTGATCTCGGCCTCCAGCCGCTTGCGGCTCGCCGGGTCCAGGAGCTGCGGGCTCTCCAGATCGGTGTAGACCGGATCCTGCCGCAGCCCGGCGGCCACCCGGTCCAGCCGCGCCGTCAGGTCGGCGCGCGTGGGCGTGACCGTGGCGCTGTCGATGGTCTGGTCGAAGACCTGGGGCGCGCCGAAACCGATCAGAGCCGCCAGGACGCCGGCGACGACCAGCTCGATGATGTTCGGCCGGGCCCGTGGCGCCCGGGAAACGCCCTTCGTGAGGGAATGGCCTTTCGCGCCGGAAGCAGCCTTTGTGAGGGACAGGCCCTTCGGCGCGGCCCGCGGCCCGCCGGAAACAGCCTTCGCACGGGAAACACCCTTCCCGTCCGTCCCCTGTGTACGGCGATGCCGCCACCGCCGTACATAAGGACCGGTCAGCAGTACCAGCAGCGGCACACCCAGGAGCAGCATCCCCGTGAGGAACGACTGGTTCTCACGGTCGGTCCGGTCGATGTAGAGGTCTTCGACCTCCGCCTTGCCGTCCCCCGCGTGCGCGTCACGCAGGGAGTCGGCACGCTGCGCCGCCCGCTCCGGGCCCTGCGCCACGGCGCCGACGAACTCCTGGAACGAGCGCAGCGCTCCCGCGTCGTACGGCAAGGCATACAGCGCGACGGTCGCGGCGTCGGCGGCCGGGGCCCGTACACCGAAGGCCCGCGCGTCCGTGACGCCCGTCGTGCCGACCAGGACATACAGCCCGTCCTTGCCGAGCCGGTCATGGACGGCGCCGAGCAGCGACCTGCCGCTGCTCGCGTCCGGCAGGACGAGTACGTACGTGGGGACGCCGGTGCGCTTCGCGAGCTTCGCGTACGCCGGGGCCGTGGAGCGCGGCACCTCGCGGGGCAGCTGATCGCTGACGTAGACGGGGTTGTGGCGCAGCAGCTCGGCGAGCCTCGCCGACTGGGTGCCGCCGTCGTCACCCCCCGCGGCCGACGCCGTTGAACCACCGGCCAGCAGCGCCAGCGCCGCCAGGAGCACACACGCCACGACCACCACTGGACGCGGCACCGCACGCGGCGCTACCGGACGCGGCACACTCCCCCGCCCCGCTCCCCGCACTGTCGTCATGCCGACCGGCATGGCAGCCTCCCCCGATTGCCCGCGTCGCCCGCAATGCCCCCGTTGGCTGCACACGACAACGAACCCGACTTTACCGGCCACCCCCGACACCGCGCCCAGCCTGTGGACAACCTGGAGAACAGGCAGGTCGGACGGGGTCATGAGAGCGTGGATTGGGAATGTCCGAAGATGTCCGAGGCCGTCAGCCTGCGGCCGGGAAGAGGCGATCAGGATGAGCGATCTGCAGGCGCTGGCCAGTGACGCGTACGTCTACGGCTATCCCATGGTGTTCAACCTCGACGAGGTCGACCGGTTCACCCGCAAGGGCATGAACGCGGTCGCCCCAGCCCCGTTCAACACCTTCAGCCACGCGACGAAACTCGCGGGCCCCGACGACACCTTCGTCAGCGTCAACAACGACACCGTCTACTCGATGGCGCAGATCGACCTCAGCGCGGGCCCGCTGCTGCTCACCGTGCCCGGCACCGGCGGGCGTTACTACGTGATGCAGTTCGTGGACGCCTGGACCAACAACTTCGCGTACGTCGGCCGCCGCGCCACCGGCACCCGCCCCGGCCGCTTCCTGTGCACACCGCCCGGCTGGTCGGGGAAGGTGCCCCAGGGCGCGACCCGGATCGCGTTCCCCACCACCGTCGCCTCGATCGTCGCGCGCTGGGCGTGCGCGGGCGAGGCGGACATCGCAGCCGTACGCGCGCTCCAGGACGCCACGGCGCTCGAACCGTACGGCACGCCCGGCGAGGCCGAGGGGCTGCCGGTCGCCGACGTCGGCGTGGTCGACGTCATTGACGGCGGCCTGATGTTCTTCGAGAAGCTGCGGGTGCGGATGGCGGCCTTCCCGCCCGCCCCCGCCGACATCGACTACCAGGGCACGTTCGCGCCGCTCGGGCTGCTGAAGGCCGTCAGTCCGTACACCTCGCCCGATCCGGAACTGGCGGAGGCGCTGCGGGCCGGGTTCGCCGACGGCAAGGAGAAGGTGGAACTGGCCACCACGCACGGCATGAGCCCGGAGGACAACGGCTGGAAACTGGCGTACCACGCCTTCGACTACAACGCCGACTTCTTCGAGATCGGCACCGTCACCGACCCCGCCTGGATCGTCGAGGACCGGGCCAGGGCCCGGGTCATGCGGGCGGCAGCCGCGCGCGCCGGGCTGTGGGGCAACCACGGGTACGAGGCGGCGTACGCGATGACCTGGAACGACGCGGCGGGCGAGCCGCTGGACGGCGGCAGTTCGTACACGCTGCGCTTCGAGAAGGCGCCGCCCGTCGACGCGTTCTGGTCCGTGACCATGTACGACCTGCCCGAGTACCACCTGGTCGACAACGCGGCGGACCGCTACTCGATCGGCGACCGCACCCCCGGCCTGGTCCGCGCCTCCGACGGTTCGCTGACGCTGCGTCTGAGCAGCGAGCGCCCGGCGGACGAGACGGAGGCGGCCAACTGGCTGCCCACACCGCCCGGTCGGTTCCGGCCCGTCCTGCGGATGTACGAGCCGCGCGACGCCGTGGTCACCGGGTCCTACAGGCTGCCGCCCATCACGCGCGTCTCCTGAGCCCCGGCGTCCTTGGCTCCCGCGTCCTGGATCAGCGTCTTCTGAACCCGCGAATCCTGAACCCGCGTCTCCTGCACCCGCGAGTCCTGCACCCCCACTTCCCGCGCTCCCTGATCATCCGTCAGGACAGCCCCGCCCGCCGCCGCGTGGCACGCGCCGCGCCCGTCCGCCCGGCTCACGATCCGGCCCGCCTCGACCCGTATCGCGACCTCGGTCTCCTCGCTCACGGCCGGCACACCGGCCGCAGCCGCCACCACCCCCGACGGGTCGACCACCACCTGCAACCGCGGCCAGGCGGCCGTCGGGAACGCCCGGCGCAAGCAGCCGCACAGGTCGGCGACGGCCAGCCGGGCCAGCGGGGCGAGTTCGTCGGGACTGCCGGTGACCAGCACGGCGGTCACGCTCGTGCCCGGCCGCGCCGCCCGTACGGCGTCCTCGACGGACTCGATCCGGTGCAGCCCGAGCACGGCCACCACCCCGTCGCCGCCGAGCCGCGCCGGCGCGTCCCGTACCGCGTCCACCGCGCCCTGCGGCGGGGACCACGGCTCGTCGGCGGGCAGCGCGCGGGTGATCACATGCGTGGGTGCGTAGCGCTCCTGGAGGACGAGACCCGCCAACTGGCCGCAGGCGCGCACGACATTGAACGGCTCGACGAAACCCGGTGCCGCGGCGGCCAGTTGGCTCGCGCCGTGCAGCACGGTCAGGACGGCCTCGGCGACCCGAACCAGGCTCCCCCCTGTGGACGTAGCCCCGGACCCGGCCCCGGCCCCGGCCCCGGACACCGGCGCCGACCCCAGCCGCTCAAGAGCGAGCCCGAGCAGCAGCGCGTCGAGCTTCATCAGTTGCGCGTACGGCCGCCGTATCCGCTCCTCGGCGAGGACTTCGGGCACCACGTACACACCGAGTCTGGCCGCGCCGTGCTGCTCGTCCGTGTCAGCGAGCGGCAGCCGCGCCACCCAGGCGCGGGCGAGCGCGCCGAGCGCCTCGCCGAGGGTGCGGCCGGGTTCGGGCCGTGGCGCCGCGGGTGCGCGTTCGGTACGCTCGGCCCGCTCCGCGAGCACGGCGAAGTACAGCCCGCGCTTGCCGGGGAAGTTGGAGTACACGGCGCCACGGGTCAGACCGGCCCGTTCCGCGATACGGTCCACCTTGGCGTCACGAAAGCCGCTGTCGGCGAACTCCCCCTCGGCGGCTGCCAGTACCCTGGCCCTGTTGCGCTCCTGCAGCTCCGCCCTGCTGAGCCGACCCATCACCCTCACACTCACCAATCGATCCGCCCGTCATCCTCCAGATGGTAACGTCATATGTTCTGAGCATTCAGAGCCGTCCGGACCCTCGCGGTCCGCACAACCGTTGAGGAGACGTTTCCGAGTGGCACGTATCGGTGACGGCGGCGACCTGCTGAAGTGCACGTTCTGCGGGAAGAGCCAGAAGCAGGTCAAGAAACTGATCGCGGGCCCCAGCCCGTTGTGCATCTGCGACGAATGCGTCGGGCTCTGCAACGAACTGATCGAGGAGGAGCCGGACGCGCTCGCGGGCGGCGACCGGGACGGCGAGGGCGCGGGGCCGCACGAGACCCCGAAGCCCATGGAGATCCATGAGTTCCTCGGTCAGTACGTCATCGGCCAGGACAGCGCCAAGAAGGCACTCGCCGTCGCGGTCTACAACCACTACAAGCGGCTGCGTTCGCTGGCCGCTTCCAACGGCCGGCACGCGGCGAAGCAGGACACGATCGAGCTGGGCAAGTCGAACATCCTGCTGCTCGGCCCGACCGGCTGCGGAAAAACGTATCTGGTGCAGACGCTCGCCCGGATGCTCGACGTACCGTTCGCCATCGCCGACGCCACGGCGCTGACCGAGGCGGGGTACGTCGGCGAGGACGTCGAGAACATCCTGCTGAAGCTGATCCAGGCCGCCGACAACGATGTGGAGAAGGCCCAGACCGGCATCATCTACATCGACGAGATCGACAAGGTCGCGCGCAGGAGCGAGGGCCCCTCGATCACCCGTGACGTGTCGGGCGAGGGCGTGCAGCAGGCGCTGCTGAAGATGCTGGAAGGCACGACGGCCAACGTGCCGCCGCAGGGCGGCAGGAAGCATCCGCAGCAGGAGTTCATCCAGATCGACACGACGAACGTGCTGTTCATCGTCGGCGGCGCCTTCGCCGGCCTTGAGCAGATCATCGAACAGCGGGTCAGCCACCGGGGCATCGGCTTCGGCGGCGCCGTCAGCAGCCAGGAGGAGCGGGAGGCGCGCGACACGTTCGCCGAGGTCATGCCCGCCGACCTGCTGAAGTTCGGCCTCATCCCGGAGCTCGTCGGCCGGTTGCCGGTGATCACGACCGTACGGCCCCTGGACGGCGCCGCGTTGAAGCGGATCCTCACCGAGCCGCGCAACGCGCTCATCAAGCAGTACCAGCGGCTCTTCGAAATCGACGGTGTGGAGCTGGAGTTCACCGACGACGCGGTCGAGGCCATCGCCGAACAGGCGCTGCTGCGCCGCACCGGCGCGCGGGCCGCCCGGACCATCCTCGAAGAGGTCCTGCTCAATGTGATGTACGAGGTACCGAGCCGCGACGACGTCGCGCGTGTCGTGGTCGACCGCGACACCGTGCTCGACAACGTGAACCCGACACTCGTACCGCGCGGCAGGCCGCCGAAGCGGGAGCACCAGGAGAAGTCAGCGTAGTGACCCGCGAGATCACCTGGCACGACATGGCCATCGCCGTCGCTGCCGTCCTCATCGGTCTGGCCGCCGGTGTGCTGCTGCGGATCGCGCTGCGCTGGCTCGGCGAGCGGGCGAGCGCCACCCGGTGGGGCGGCGACGACATCGTCGTCTCCGCGCTCCGTACGCTCGCGCCGTGGGCCGCGCTGGCGATCGGCGGTTCGGCCGCAGCCGCGGCGCTGCCGCTGACCGCCACGGTCGGCCACCGCGTCAATCAGGTCATGATCGCGGTCGTCATCCTGGCCGCCACCTTCGCCACGGCCGGTGTGATCGCCGACCTCGTGAAGTCGGTGACGCTGTCGCGCTCGGCCGTCGCCGGATCGGCCTCGATCTTCGTCAACATCACCCGGGTCACCGTGCTGGCGATCGGTGTGATGGTGCTGCTCCAGACGCTCGGCGTCTCGGTCGCGCCGCTGATAACGGCCCTCGGGGTGGGCGGTCTCGCGGTCGCGCTGGCGCTCCAGGACACCCTGGCCAACCTCTTCGCCGGCGTGCACATACTCGTGTCGAAGACGGTGCAGCCCGGCGACTACATCGAGCTGAGCAGCGGCGAGGACGGCTATGTCATCGACATCAACTGGCGCAACACCGTGGTGCGTCAGCTCTCCGACAACTTGGTGATCATCCCGAACTCCAAGCTCGCGGGCACGATCATGACCAACTACCACCGGCCCGAGCAGCAGATGGGGCTGCTCATCCAGGCGGCGGTGGGGTACGGGAGCGATCTCGGCCAGGTCGAGCAGGTGACCATAGAGGTCGCGACGAAGGTGATGGCGGAGGTGACCGGCGGGGTCGCCGACTACGAACCGTCCGTGCGCTTCCACACGTTCACGGAGTCCGGTGTCGGCTTCACGGTGATACTGCGCGCGCTGGAGTTCAGTGACCAGTATCTGATCAGGCACGAGTTCATCAAGCAGCTGCACATGCGGTACCGCGCCGAGGGGATCGAACTCCCGGTGCCCGGCCGGTCCGTTGTCGTGCACGAGCGCGTCACCCTCGCTCAGGACCAGGTCACAGCTCAAGCCCGTCCAGCAGTGCCAGGTCCGGCGGCACCAGCGTCGTAGAGAGCAGAAGCTCCCGCAGGAGGTGGTCGTTGAGGGTGTTGCCGACCGGCTCGCCGACCTCCTCGCGGGTCAGCCACGGCACCCCGTCGCGGGAGAGCCGTATCCGTACGGCTGTCACCAGCCGCTCCACGCGTTTGGCGTTCCAGCCCGCCTCCGACTGAAGCTCCGTCAGCTGGGCGGCCGTCTCCTTCCAGGTCAGCGGCTGCGGACGCAGATCGTGCAGCAGATAGCGGCGGCCGAGGACGACCAGGGCCAGCCGCTCGTCGTCGGTGAGCACCCAACTCCGCGGCGGGCGGGTGATGTCGGCGGGCAGCGGGACAGGCGTCGTGCGAACATCGTCCGTGTCTTCGACGCGGGCACGGTCACGACGGTGTTGGGCGAGCGGGGCTACTTCACGATGGAGTACGTCGCGGGCGGCACGCTCGAAAGGTTCCGTACCGCGCACGAGGAGCGGACCGGCGCCGTACCGGTGGCCGACGTGGCGCGGATCCTGCACCAGGTCAGCTCGGGTCTCGCCGTCGCACACGCGGCGCACCCGCCGATCGTGCACCGCGACATCACCACGCAGAACATCCTGCTCGGCTACGACGGGGACGACAACGGCCCCGGCGAGGGGCTGCGGGCGCGCCTCGGCGACTTCGGCCTCGCGACGCACACCAACCCCGTCACCGAACTGGCCAGCGCCCAGGGAGTCCTGGCGTTCAAGCCGCCCGAGACCCTGCTGGGATTCCGGGGGGACTCCCGCACGGGTGACGTCTGGGCGCTGGGCGTCGTCGGCTATCTGCTGCTGACCGGCCGCTTCCCGTACCCGAAGGGGCTCGCGGGCTGGATCGCCGGTACGTACCGGCGCGCGCCGCCCGAGCCGCCGCGCGAACTCAACCCGGAAGTGGACGAGTCGTTGGAGCGGATCGTGCTGGGCGCCCTGCGGCTGGAGCGCGAGCAGCGGACGCCCGACGCGGGCGCGCTGGCAGCGCAGTTCGCGCGCCGGGACGCGGAACGGTCAGCGCAGTCGCACCAGTCGTCAGAGAGGAGTAGCGGGACATGAGCACACCCGGGGACGACCTGCGCCCCGTCCTGGACCGGATCTCCGGCGCCGATCTCTACCGCAACAACGCCTTCCGCGTCACGGGACTCGCGTCGGACGCGACACCCGCGCAGATCCGCCGCGCACGCGAGGAGGCCGTCCTGGCCAGCCGGCTGGCCGCGCCGACGCGCGGCCCGGTCCACGACCCGGCGCGGGCCCCGGATCCGGATCCGGCGCGGGACCCGTCCGGGGCAACTCCCGCCACCGCGCCGCCGGCGACCGAATCGGTGCGGGCCGCGTACGAGACGATGCGCGACCCGGTCGCCCGGCTCGTCCACGAACTGCTGTGGCTGTGGCGCTCGGACGAGCCCGGCCGCCCGCTCTCCGTCGAGCACGACCTGGCGGTCCGTACCCACCGCGAGGCCGTCGAGACCGAGGAAGCGGGCCCGTACCCGCCCGGCTCCGAAGCGGTCAGGGCGCTGGACGAGCTGTGGGCGCGCGGCCTCGCCGCCTGGGCCTCGGTGCTGGCGTCGCGCGAGTTCTGGGACCACGCCAAGCGGCGGATCACCGACATCGGCGACCCCCGGCTGACCACCGGGACCGTACGGCGGCTACGCGACCGGCTGCCCCGCCATCTCGCCTCCGTGAGCGCCGAGTTCGCCCTGCGCGCCGTGCGGACCGGGAGCGAGGGCGCCGGGCACCGGCTGGTGACACTGCTGCGTGACTCGCCGCTGCCCGACGACGCCGTGGCCGACGCGCTGCGCGACGTGGTCCGCCCGGCGGAGCGGGCCGTCCGTACGGCCTGCGACGCCGCGCGCGAGAAGGCGCGGGCGGACGAGGACGGGGCGGGCGCCGCAGGCAACGAGCTGCTGGAGAAGGCCGACGAACCAATGCGTACGGTACGGGCGTTGCTGGGCGCCGAAGCGACGCTCACCGGCGCGCTCAGCGAGGAACTGGCCGTCGTGCTCAACCAGTGCGCCGTCACCCACTACAACGCGGACCACCCACCGGGCCTCTCGCTCGAACTGCTGCTCCGGGCGGCGGAGTTCGCCCGCGACCCCAGGACGCGGGAGCTGGTCGCGACGAACAAGAAGGGCGTCGAGGCGAGTGTGGGGGCCGCCGTTCCGACCGGACCCTCGCCCGATCTGTTCCCGTACTTGCAGGCGATGTGCCGGCGCGGCAGGGTCGAGCGGGCCGCCGGCCATCTGCGGGCCCTGGCGTCTGCGGTCGGTCCGCGCGACCGCACCATGTCCCGGCAGTTGCGGGACCTGGCCACCGACCGCAGGAGCGTCGCCGCGCCGGTACGAGGCGAGCCCTTCATCGGCTCGGTCGCGGGCTTCGGCGTACGCCCACGGCGCTCGGCGGGCCCCGACGCGCACGGCGTGCTGTGCGCCACGTACATGCTCACCTTGCTGTACGTGCCGGTCTTCCCGATCGCCGCGTATCTGATGAACGGCGACGGCATCCACGCCAAGGTGCCGGTGAGTGCCGCCGCGCGGTGGTGGCGACGGCTGCTGCTGGTCCTGGCACCCTGGCTGGTGCTGCTGCCGTTCATCGGAGCGCCCACCGCCATGGGCTTCGTCATGCTCTCGCTGCTCGCGCTGAACGTGACGCTGGTGTCCCTGCGCAAGCACCGGGTCAGCACGCTGCGGCGCTACCAGGCGGCACGGTGAAACGCGACCGCGCCAGCGACGGCGACCGCGAGGCGCCTCGGGCCGGACTGCGCGGGCGGCTGCGACAGCGGCACTTCCCGCCGGAGTTCCGCATCCCCACGCAGGCCCACCAGCCGCCGCGCCCCGAACTCCCGTCTCCGCGCGTCGAGTCGGCGCCCCAGGACGCCGTACCCCACCCGCCCGACTCGGCGCTGGCCGATCTCGCCACCCAGCTGTGGCGGCTCGGCAAGAAGCTCACCGAGCCGACCGCCGAAGACCGCGACAGCGGCAACGGGGGCCGTGCGTCGTCGCGCCGAGCGCCCAAGGCCGCCCGGCATCTGCGGGCCGCGCAGGACGCCCTCGCCAAGGCCGGAGTGCAGATCCACGACCACGACGGCATGGAGTACGACATCGGGCTCGCCCTCGACGTACTCGCCTACCAGCCCACCCCGCACGCGACGCGGGAGACCGTGCACGAGACAGTCCGGCCCTCGGTCTACCGGGACGGCCGCTGCATTCAGACGGGCCAAGTCATCGTGGCCCAACCGGAAGGAGAGCAGGACCATGGCTCGCGAGACCGTTGACTTCGGCATCGACCTGGGCACCACCAACAGCGCCATCGCCATGTCGACGGGCGCCGACGCGGACATCGTCCGCAACAACCTCCGCGACGAGTACACCCCTTCGGCCGTCCACATCAACCGGTCAGGGCACGTGCTGGTCGGCAAGCGCGCCAGGAACAAGCTCGACGCCGATCCGGCCAACACCCACGCCGAGTTCAAACTCCAGATGGGGGTACGGGACGCGGCGCGCGGCTTCGCGGGCTCCGGGCGCACGATGTCACCCGAGGAACTGTCCGCCGAGGTGCTGAAGTCGGTCAGGCAGGACGTCCGGCGCGCGTACGGCGAGGAGATCGGCGCCGCCATCATCACCGTACCGGCGGCCTTCGAACTCGATCAGTGCGACGCGACCCGGCGGGCCGCCGCGCTCGCCGGGCTTGAGTTCGCGCCGCTGCTCCAGGAGCCGACGGCGGCGGCCTGGGCGTACAGCGCGGTCGCGACCGATGTGCCGAGGCGCGGCTTCTGGCTGGTGTACGACCTCGGCGGCGGTACGTTCGACGCGGCCGTGATCCAGGTCCAGGACGGCGAGTTCACCGTCGTGAACCACGCGGGCGACAACTTCCTCGGCGGCAAGCTGATCGACTGGCTGCTCGTCGAGGAGATCCTGATCCCGGCCGCGCGCGCCGCGCACCCGGGGCTCGCGTCGCTGGAGCGCTCCGACCCGCTCCAGGCGGCGAACATCGCGAAGCTCAAACTCGCTGCGGAGGAAGCCAAGATCGAGCTGTCGCACATGGCGGCCGTCGAGGTGGACGTCGAACTGTCCGACGCGCGGGGCGACCGGATCCCGTTCGTGCACGAGGTGACCCGCGCCGACGTGGAGCGGGTGGCGATGCCCCTGTACCGGCGCTCGGTCGAGCTGTGCCGCAAGGCGCTCGCGGAGAAGAGCCTGGCGCCAGGCAACATCGAACGGGTCCTGCTGGTCGGCGGCGCGACGCTGGCGCCCGCCCTGCGTGACCTGCTCGCCGACCCCGCCGACGGGCTCGGGATCCGGCTGGACCACAGCCTCGACCCGGTGACCGTGGTGGCGCGCGGCGCCGCCGTCTTCGCGCGTACGCAGCGGCTGCCGCACGGGGCCAAGGACCGGGCCGCCGAAGTCGGCGACGTCCTGCTGGACTTCGCGCACAAGCCGACCGGCCGCAGCACGGAGCCGCTGGTCGGCGGGCAGGCCAGGACGGCGCAGGACGCCGAGGCCGGCGCCCGGGACTGGACGGGCTACACCGTCGAGTTCGTCAACACGGCCGACAACGAGCTGGAATGGCGCAGCGGTCAGGTGCCGCTCGGGGCGAGCGGCAGCTTCACCGCGCGGCTGAAGGCACGGGCAGCGCACAACACATACGCCATCGAATTCCGCACCCCGCAGGGCACGTTGGTGCCGACGAGCCCTGCCACCACTTCCTACCAGCAAATGGCGATGGAGGGCGGCGACGCCACGCTGAGCCATTCCTTCGGGGTGTGGGTGGAGGGCAACGAGGTGGCGTGGATCCTGCGCAAGGGCACGGAACTGCCGGCCGAGGGGCGGATCGTCCTGGAGTCCACGGTCGAGGTGCGGCGCGGCCAGCACACCGGCCTGATCAGGGTGCCGATCGTGCAGGGCGAACGGGCGAGGGCCGACCGCAACTCGATGGTCGGCCAGCTCGACATCCGCCCCGACGAGATCGCGCGTGACGTGCCGGCGGGCAGCGAGATCGAGGTCCTGGTGGAGATCGACGAGAGCTTCCGCACGCACGTCGACGCGTACATCCCCATCCTGGACGAGGAGTTCGAGATCGACGTCGAGCTGGGGCGGGACACCCCCGACGTCGAGGAGCTGCGCGGGCAGGGCGCCGCTGTCACCGCCCAGTACGAGGAGCTGCGCCGCCGTTCGGCGACGTCGCAGGCGGGCCGTACGACGGAGCTGCTCGACGCGTTCGACCAGCGGGGCGGGCTCGAAGGCATCAGCCGCGAGCTGGACTCGGCCGACGTCAACCCCGACGGGCCCGCCATCGCACAGGAGTTGCTCAGGAAGGCCGAGTCGGCGCTGGACGAGGCGGAGGACGCGCTCGTACTGCCCCGGCTCGTGCAGGAGGCCGAGTCGGTACGGGACTGGGTGCGCGAGGTGATCGAGGAGTACGGCGACGGGCACGCCAAGAGCGCCCTGCGCGAGGCGGAGGCGGAGCTGGACGCTGCGATCACCTCGGGCGACCCGACGCTGGTCGACCACGCGAGCGAGGCAGTACGCAACGTCGGACTGCAGGTGCTGGACGCGTCGGGACGGCTTCCGGTGCTGCAATTCATGTCCCTGAAGGAGCAGTTGGCGGCCAGCGCCGACGGACGAATCCAGCGGCTGCTGCACGAGGGCGAGGCGGCGGTCGCCGCGCAGGACACCGCCCGCGTACGCAATCTCGTCATCCAGCTGCGGCGGTTGCTGCCGAGGGACGCCGTCGTGGCCGACGGCAGCGTCGACACGACGGTGCGGGCGCAGCGATGAGGGCCAACGCCACGGCCGCTGCCACGACCACGGCCGGCCGTCCGGCGCCGCTGGTCCGTGCGCTGGACTCGGCGCGGCTGGGCCGGTACGCGGACGCCAGGGGCGCCCTGGACGAGCTGGGCGGTGACAGCAGTGACGACCCGGTGGTCCAGGATCTGCTGGCGCGGCTGCACGCGCAACGGGGCGAGCTGGCGGAGGCTGACGCCTGCTGGGCGCGGGTGCTGGCCTCGGCACCCGCCGACGCTCCGGTGGCCGTCGCTGCCATGGCGGGACGACGGCGGATCGCCGCGCTCCAGGCCCGGCGGTACCGGCCGACGGCGGGCCGCCGGTGGGGCGTCGCCGTGGTCGTACTGGCGACGGCCGGGGCCGTGGTCGCCGGGGTGCTGCTCCCGGTGGCCGCCGACCCGGCGCCGCCGGACCCGGCGGTCGGGAGGCGACTGGCTGCGGTACAGCGCGAACAGCGGGATCTGGCCGGGCGGCTCGACACCCTGCGTGCGCAACTCCCGCCTGCGGTGGTGGACTTGTCAGGGCCGGGGACGACGGTGACCCGGCAGGGCGACGGGCAGCTGATCACCTTCGACGAGGGGCTGTTCGGGCAGGACGCGACGCTGACACCGGCCGGTACGGAGGCCCTGCGGGCCCTCGGCGACCGGCTCGCCTCGGCGGGGGCGAGCGGTCCGCTCGTGATCACCGGCCACACGGACGACACCCCGCTCCCGCCGGACAGCCCGTACCCGGACCGGATCAACCTGGGTTTCACCCGGGCGCAGACGGCCGCCGAGGCACTGGCCGGCAGCGGCGGCATCCCGCTCACCGCGATCGGCATCCGCAGCACCGGCACGGCCCGGCCGCCGTTCCCCGACGACTCGACGGCGAACCGGGCGCGGAACAACACGGTGACCGTGCTCGTCGGTCAGCGGTAAAAGCGCGCACGGTCGCCGCCGTGCGGGTGCTTCTTGAGCCGTCCCGCTACGGCGGCGGAACAGATCGCTCCGAAGGCTCGTTCCAGCAGGTATGGCAACTCTTGGACTCATTGGCAGTGGACATATCGGCAGCACTCTGGCGCGGCTCGCCGTCGCCGGCGGACTCGACGTGGTGGTCAGCAACTCACGCGGGCCCGAGACGCTCTCCGACCTCGTCGCCGAGCTCGGCCCGCGGGCCAGGGCGGCTACGGCGGCGGAGGCGGCGGCAGCCGGGGACTGGGTCGTGGTGACGATCCCGCTCAAGGCGTATCAGCAGGTGCCGCAGGAGCCGCTGATCGGCAAGACCGTTCTCGACACGAACAACTACTACCCGCAGCGTGACGGCCAGATCGCCGAGCTGGACGCGGCGAAGACCACGAGCAGTGAGCTGCTCCAGGACCACCTGGACCAGTCGCATGTCGTGAAGGTCTTCAACAACATCTTCTTCAAGCACCTCGCCGACCTGTCCCGCCCCAAGGGCGCGGCCGACCGTACGGCGCTGCCGATCGCGGGTGACGACGCCGCGGCGAAGGCGAAGGCGACGGAGCTGCTGGACGCGCTCGGGTACGACGCGTTCGACGCGGGCCCGCTGGCCGAGGGATGGCGCTACGAGCCGGGGACGCCCGCGTACGGGAAGCCGTTCGCCTCGACGCCCGGTGACGACTTCATGTCGCAGCCCGGCGGCCCCGCCTCGGCGGCCGACGTATCGGCGGCACTGGCGGCGGCGCAGCGCTGAGCTGAGCCGAACTGCGCTGAGCTGAGCCGAAAGCAGCAGCAGGGCCCGTCAGTCGGCCCGTCCATCCGCCGGCAAGGCCTGGACGGGCCGCAGGTCCGCGCTCCACTTCTCCTCGATCCGGCCGTACTTCCACACCAGCAGCGCCAGCACCCACGTGACGAAGAACAGCCCGACGATCACGAACCCGACGATGTTCAGGTCGAGCCCGCCCACCCAGTCCCAGAACAGCCCGTGCAGCCCGAGCTGGTCGGCGAGCAGGCCGAGCAGTTCGACCGTGCCGATGATCAGGGCCACGGCCACCGAAAGGCCCGTGATGGTGAGGTTGTAGTAGACCTTGCGGACGGGCTTGGAGAAGGCCCAGCCGTAGGCGAAGTTCATGAACGAGCCGTCGATGGTGTCGAGCAGCGACATACCGGCGGCGAAGAGGACCGGCAGGCAGAGGATCGCGTACCAGGGCAGCCCGGAAGCGGCGCCCGACCCGGCGAGCACGAGCAGCGCGATCTCGGTAGCCGTGTCGAAGCCGAGCCCGAAGAGCAGGCCGAGGGGGTACATCTGCCACGGCTTGGTGATCGACTTCGTGACCCGGCCGAGCAGCCGGTTCATCAGACCGCGGTTGTTGAGCTGCCGCTCCAGCGCGCCCTCGTCGAAGCGGCCCGAGCGCATCCCCCGGAAGACCTTCCACAGGCCGATGAGGATGATCAGATTGATCGCGGCGATCAGATAGAGGAAGGCGCCGGAGACCGTCGTACCGATCAGCCCGGTGACGTCGTGCAGCCGCGAGCCGTCGTCCTCGACGGGCCCGGCGAGGGTCTTGATCCCGAGCGAGAGCAGGACCGCGAGGCCGAAGACGATGCTGGAGTGGCCGAGGGAGAACCAGAAGCCGACGGACAGCGGCCGCTGCCCCTCGCCCATGAGCTTGCGGGTCGTGTTGTCGATCGCGGCGATGTGGTCGGCGTCGAAGGCGTGCCGCATGCCCAGCGTGTACGCGGTGACGCCGATACCGATCCCGAAGGCCTGCGTACCGACCTTGTGGTGCTCGGGGGCGACGACCGCCACGAGTGTGACCCAGCCGATGACGTGCAGCGCGAGGACGAAGGCGCCCATGCCGCCGAGCCGGGTCCACTCCTCGCGGGTCATCGAGGCACGGACGCGACTCCAGCGAGAGCCCCCCGCCCCCGCACCGGGTGGGGTACCCGGTGCGGTCCCTGATTCGGGTCCTGGTTCGGGTCCTGATCCGGCGGGGGGCTGAGGCTGGGTGTCGGACGACACGGTGAGCACGGTGCGGCGGCCTTCCTTCGGTGGGTCTGCTTTCGCCACCTTGGTGCGCCGTGCCCGTAACTGCAACCTATGTGCAGTAAAGCTCCGTCACTGCTTCGACAGGTCGGCGTCGACAACAGGCACGGCCGAGGTCGCCACGAGCGAGGGACCCATCTTGGCGCGGGCCGGAATGCCGAGGACGACCAGCGCGGCGACCACCGCCGCACCCGTACCGATCATGAAGGCGACGCGGAAGCCGCTCTCGGTGGGGATCGTGACCGGGCCGAGCCGGGTGGTCATATGGGCCAGCACCACACCCATGACCGCGCTGGAACTCGACGTGCCGATGGAACGCGCCAGGCTGTTCAGGCCGTTGGCCGCCGCGCTCTCCGACGGCGGTACGGCGCTCATGATGAGCGCGGGCATCGCCGCGTACGCGAAGCCGACACCGGCGCTGATGATGGCGGCGAACGCCAGCACGCCCCACGTACTGCCCATCAGGCCGAGGGCGGCACCGTAACCGACAGCGATGATCAGCGCGCCAACCAGCAGCGACAGCTTGGGCCCGTAAGCCGCGGAGACCTTGGCGGCGAAGGGCGAAACGGCCATCATCACCAGCCCGGCGGGCGCCATCCAGAGGCCGGCGGCGAGCATGGACTGGCCGAGGCCGTACCCGGTGCTGCCGGGCAACTGGAGGAGCTGCGGGGCGACGAGCGACATCGCGTACATGGAGAAGCCGACCACGACGGACGCCAGGTTGGTCATCAGGATCGGCCGCTTGCCGCTGGTGCGCAGGTCGACCAGCGGGGCGGGGTGGCGCAGCTCCCAGAGGCCCCACAGCAGCAGGATCACCACGGCCCCGCCGAACAGTCCGAGCGTCGTGCCGCTCCCCCAGCCCCAGTCGGCGCCCTTGGAGATGGGCAGCAGCAGACACAGCAGCCCCGCGGAGAGGGCGAGCGCGCCGAGTACGTCGAAGCGGCCACGGGCGGTGACCGAGGACTCCGGTACGAGCAGCAGCGTCAGCAGCCCGACGACGAGGCCGAGCCCGGCCGAGCCCCAGAACAGCGCGTGCCAGTCGGCTCCTTGGGCCACGGCGGCGGAGAGCGGCAGCCCGAGCGCGCCGCCGACACCGAGCGACGAACTCATGACGGCCATGGCCGAACCGAGCTTCTCGGCCGGCAGCACGTCCCGCATGATGCTGATGCCGAGCGGGATGACGCCCATCCCGAAGCCCTGCAGCGTGCGGCCGATCACGACGGGCGTCAACGAGTCGGCGGGCGCGCACACCAGCGAACCTATGACCAGCAGGGCGGTGCTGATCAGCAGCATCCGCCGCTTGCCGTACAGATCACCGAGCCGCCCGACGACCGGGGTCGCGATGGCGCCGCCGAGCAGGGTCGCGGTGATGGCCCAGGAGGCGTTGGCCGCCGAGGTGTGCAGGAGTTGGGGCAGATCAGGGATGAGCGGGACAACGAGCGTCTGCATCACGGCGACGGTGATGCCTGCGGCGGCGAGGACGCCGACGATGACGTTGCTGTTGCTGTTGTCCGGTCGGGAGGCTTGCATCATGCACAGAGTATGCATGATGCAAGGCGTGTGCACCATGCATATCTGCCGGGGTAGGGTCGGGGAGAACCAGGTGAAAAGCCCCAGGAGGAACAGGCGTGCAGACGGACCGGGAAACGGACCGGGAACCCGACCGGCGTGAGGCCGCGCGACGGGACGCTCAGCGCGACGCTCAGGGGGACGTGCGGCGGGACGCGCAGATCGAGGCGATCGAGCGCGAGCTGAGACTGGTCGGCCGGCACGCCACGATGGGCTCCCTCCACCAGTGCCCGCCCGGTGTCCGGCTGGAGCGCAGCGCCCATCTGCTGCTCAGCCGGCTCGAAGCCGAAGGGCCGCTGTCCATCGGCCAGCTCGCCGACGCCTTCGGCCTCGACACCTCCACCGTCAACCGCCAGACGGCGGCGCTGCTCCGCGTCGACCTGGCCGAGCGGATCCCCGACCCCGACGGCGGCATGGCACGCAAGATCCGGATCACCGCGGAAGGCCTGCGCAAGCTGCGCGCCAACCGCGCCTGGGCGACGGACGGCCTCGGCACCGTGCTGGAGGACTGGACCCCGGACGAAGTCGCCACGCTCGCCGACGCGTTGCGGCGGTTCAACACGACGGTGGAGGAGAAGGAAGGCCGGCCGTGGCCCCGCGCCGCCGAGGCGGACGGCTGACGCGGAGCCGACGTGGCCCTGGCGGCTAACGGACCTTCACGAAAACGGGGTTGGAGTAGAACCACAGGTCGTCCCAGGGGCTCTCCAGCCCGTCGGCGAGCGGCTCGGCCTCGTCCGTGCTCGTACCGCGCACCCGGGCGTACAGGTCACCCTCGACGTCCCGCAGGGTGTGCCGGATGACGTAGTCGTTGCGGTGCTTGTCCCAGTCGCGCGGGCCGAACCGCGCGACGACCTTGGTGGTCGGGTTGGTGTCGGAGTCGAGATCACGGCTCGGTCCCGTGATCTTGCCGACGATCAGGTCGACGCGGCGGACCTGCGGACGGTCGCCGTTGGCGTTCTTGCCGTCCAGCGGCCGGAACCTGATCTCGATCTCGACGTCGGTACGGCCCCGGCTGCTCACGGCCAGCGTCTCACCGACGGCCGCCGAGCGGCCGTGGTTGCTCGCGCTGACGTCGAGGCTGGTGACGAGGTCGCCGGTACCGACCCAGATACGCCCGTTGCGGAGCCCGTCCATGATGTCGGCGTAGTCCTGCCGGGCCAGCACATGCGTCTTGCTGTACTCGCCGGGCCAGAAGTCGGAGCCGCCGCGCGTCCAGTGCACGTGCGAGTCGGACGTGGCGGTGATCCACCAGCGCCTGCCCTCGCCGAGCAGCGCGTCCCACAGACCGCCGACCCGGGCGGTCATCTGGTCGAAGCCGCCGTGGGTCGGGTAGCTGCTGTACGAGCCGCGCGCACCGCCGTTGAGGGGTCCGGCCTGGTGGCCGGGCGCGCCCTCGAAGCCGACGTAGATGTCGGGCGCCGCGTTGTTGCCGTTACGGAACTCGCGGGGCGTGTCCTGCCCGTACACCCCGAGACCGGTCGCGGACCGCGAGGCGTGGTGGGCGATCACCAGCGGCTTGCGGGGCATGCCGCGCGCGGCCTTGAGGAATTCGACCATCTTGGCCTCGGTGTCCCGCGCGGGATCCGTGGGGAAGGCGTCGAACTTGGCGAAGCGGCTCTCCAACTCGAAGAGCTGCTGGGCCTCTTCACTGTGGTGCGGGATCATGAGCGTGTGGTGGTCCAGCGCCGGGGCGTCGAACTCCATCCCCCAGAACTGCAGCACCTCGGGCACGAGCCGACGCGAACGCAGCAGGTCGGGGTAGGCCTGCTCCAGGTTGACCTTGGAGTGCGTAGGACCGCCGTGGTCGGTGCACATGGCCCAGGTGAGGCCGAAGTTCTTGGCCATGATGGCGTTGGTGACGATGGGGTAGACGGCGTCGGCACCCTTGTGGAAGACCGGCGGGTTCTTCGTCGTGTCGAACTCGCCGCTGTACTCCGAGTGCACGTGGTGGTCGCCGGCCCGCCACACACGGCTACGGGAGTCACCGCCGTGGGAGTCACCGGACTTGCCCGGCTTACGCTCGTCGTCGTCGGCCCAGGCCGTGCCGCCGCCCACCAACGGACTGGCAGCGGCCAACGTGGCCCCGACACCGGCGTACTTGACCAGGCGCCGCCGCGACATCGCCGCGTTCTCGGGATCTTCGCTGTTCTTGTCCTTCACGTGAAGCCTCTCATTCGACCGCTGGGGGGCAACCACTGCTGGGGGCTCACCGAGTGTCGAAGAGTAAAAGGAACGCAAAGTGAACGGAGTTGAGGAGCCACGAGAACAACGAGACGGAGACCGGGCCCGAAACGCCGAGATGGCTTCACTTCGCGGTCACATGAAGGCGCGCGGCCCCGGACCTGTGCGGGCGGTGACTTGAGGCAACCGTGAGGCCGCCCCAAGGGGGACGACTTGGACGCGGCGTCCTAGAAAGCTGCCCGGACACGCGCACGGAGGTAGTGACGACGATGGAAGCGACGAGCTTCGCGGACGCGCTGGGCTGAGCGGGGCTGGGCGGGGCGGGGCTGGGCGGGGCGGGTGATGGCGGGTGCGGGTCAGGGCGGCATGAGCCAGGAGCTGTGCGGGCCGGGAAGTTAGCTGAGCCGAGGGCCGCCCCTGGGCTTTGAGTGTCGCGGTTCCGGTCCGGGCGTCAAGGGCGCTCCTGCGTCGCGTCGGCTTCGCCGATTGCGCTTCGCTTAACCCTTGACTCCCGGCCCTCCACCGCAAGTGCTTCTTTGAGGGGGGGCGGCCGGGGGGGGCTCCACGGGGGAGCTGGGCTCGTGGTGGCGGGTGCTTGGCCGGGCGGCGGGTGCCACGCACCAGTTGCATGGGGGGACTCGGCCCGGCTTAGCGTCCACCCCCACCGGGCAGCGGTTGCGACTCATGCCCCGCTGATCACTGCGAGTGGGGGGAGGTCGGGAGGATGCCCGGGCGGGGGTAGTGGGGCCGGGGCAACGGGCCGGTGGGTGGGGCGGGTGCGGCTGGGGTGACGGAGGGTAGCCCGTGGGGCGGCCCTCGGCCGCCTTTTGCGTGGGTGGTTGCGTTAGACGCGCGGCGGGACGCATCAGGCCGGTGCGGGCACCGGGCGGTGTGACGGGAGTGTCCAGCGAGGCGGCCGTCAGGGGCCTTATGCGTGGGGCACATGAAGCCGGTGCGATCCTCCGAGAGGCGAGGCGGGTGGGACGGAAGTGCCCAGTGTGGCGGCCGTCGAAGGCCTTATGCGTGGGGCGTTGCGTTAGACGCGCTGCGGGGCGCACCAGGCCGGTGCGGGCCCCAGGCGGTGGAACCGGTGTGACGGGAGTGTCCGGTAAGGCACTCGACGGGCGCCTTTTGCGTGGCGGGTTGCCTTCGGTGCGCTGCGGGGCACATCAAGCCGGTGCGTTCTCCCGAGCGGCGAGGCGGGTGTGACGGGAGCGTCCAGTGCGGCGGCCGCCGGAAGCCTTATGCGTCGCGGGTTGCGTTAGGCGCGCTGCGGGGCGCACCAAGCCCGTGCGATCTCCCGAGCGGCGAGGCAGGTGCGGCAGATGGGTCATCCGTGAGTGGTGGCATCCCACACACCCCGGCCCGCAACAGGCCCCAGGTGCAGCTCACCCGCACCGGAGCCGACCGGGACTCCATGGCCCCACCCGTCACACCCGCCCCGACACCCAGGGCCCTCCACCCACCTGATGCTCCCTGCGGCGCGCCTAACGCAACACAGGACGCAAAAGACGCCCGATGGCCGCCCCACCAACCACCTCAGTCACAACCATCACACCCGCCCCACCCACCGACCCGCTGCCCGGCCCAACCACCCCAACCGGGGCGCCCTCCCGCCCCACACCCACTCACAGCGACCAGCGGGGCATGAGTCTCAGCCGCTACCCGGTGGGGGTGGACGCCGAGCCAGCCCGAGTCCCCCCATGCAACTGGTGCGTGGCACCCGCACCCGGCCAAGCCGCCGCCACCACGAACCCAGCTCCCCCGTGGAGCCCCCCGGCCGCCCCCCCCTCAAAGAAGCACTTGCGGTGGAGGGCCGGGAGTCAAGGGTTAAGCGCAGCGCAATCGGCGAAGCCGACGCGACGCAGGAGCGCCCTTGACGCCCGGACCGGAACCGCGACACTCAAAGCCCAGGGGCGGCCCTCCGACCAGCCAACTTCCCGGCCCGCACAGCCCCCGGCCCATGCGCCCCGACCCGCACCCACCGCCCCACAATGACCAGCGGGGCATGAGTCCCAGCCGCTACCCGGTGGGGGCGGACGCCGAGCCGAGCCGAGTCCCCCATGCAACTGCCGCGCAGCACCCACACCCGGCCAAGCACCCGTCAGGGGCGGCCCTCCGACCAGCTAACTCCCCGGCCCGCAAACCCCCCGGCCCACGCACCCCGCGCAGCGGAGTACGCGCAGGTCACGCGGCGAAATTCCGGGTGCGCTCCGTCGCCGGCCGTGGCAGGCTCCCCGCATGCCGGTCATTGGTGTGTCTCCCGAGGTGTCCATCGCGTACGAGACCTTCGGCGACCCCGGGGATCCCCCGGTCCTGCTCGTGATGGGATTCGGCGCGCAGATGATCGCCTGGCACGAGGACTTCTGCCGGGCGCTGGCAGACCACGGCCGCTACGTGATCCGGTACGACAACCGCGACTGCGGCCTGTCCACCACGTTCGACGATCACCCCGTCGACATGGGCGAGTTCATCGCCGCCGTCAGCTCGGGCGACATCCGCGCCGCGCTCGCGATGGTTCCCTACCGGCTCCTCGACATGGCCGACGACGGCCTCGGCCTGCTCACCGCGCTCGGTGTCGAACGTGCCCACGTGGTCGGTGCGTCGATGGGAGGAATGATCGCCCAGACGATGGCCATCTCCTCCCCCGAGCGGGTGCTGACCTTGACGTCGATGATGTCCTCGACCGGCGAGAGTGAATACGGCCGGCCCAGCCCGGAGGCCCAGGCGGTGCTGTTCGGTCCGAAGCCCGCCGACCGCGAGGGCTACGTCGCGGCGGCGGAGAGGGAACTGGTCTGGGCGTCCAAGCGATACGGCAACGCCGCAGCGTTGCGGGAACTGGCCGCCGCGAGCTACGACCGCGCCTACTACCCGGCGGGGATCGGACGGCAGCTCGGCGCGATGATCCTCAGCGGTTCACGCGCGGACGCGCTCCGTGAACTGCGCGTGCCGACCCTGGTGATCCACGGCCTGGACGACACCCTGATCGACCCCAGCGGCGGAAAGCGCACCGCGGAGCTGGTGCCCGGTGCCGAACTGCTGCTCATCCCCGACATGGGCCACGACCGCCCGCGCGAACTCTGGCCCACGATCATCGACGCCGTGGTGGCCCACACCCGCTGAGCAGGCACGTGCCATCCGCCGGACAGGCCCTAGCCGAGGGTGATCCGGATGCCGACGGTCCCGTCCGCGCCCCGCCGCAGGCGGCTGCCCAGCAGCGTAAGTCTGCCGATCAAGCCGTACTTACGGCCCAGGAGACCGCGGTAGTGCTTGGTCTGGACGCCGTCCAGGATCTCCGCCCGCCCTGCGACCGGCTCACCCGACGGGTTGCCCCGCAGGTCGCAGGCGGAGACCACGACGTCGGCGCGGTTGCGGATCCGCTTGACCTTGCCGGAACCGGTGACCGTCCAGACACCGAGGGCGTCACCGTCACGGATCACCCACACCGGGGTCGCGACCTCCCGGCCGTCCCGACGGAAGGTGGTGACCAGGAGGTACTTTCCTGATGCGAGACGTTCGAGGTCCGCTCGGCCATCTGTCATGCCGGAAGGCTATGCCACGGACCGCCCGCCCGCCCTACCCAGCAGTCGCGCCAACTCCCGCATCCACGCCCACTGCCTCCCCCCGTTGCGGGCGCCTCGCAGGCGCGGGCCGGTCCAGGGCCGCGACGACGTTCGCGCAGAAGCGGTCCACACAGTCGTCGACACTGCGGATGAAACTGGACTCCGCATGGCCCCGGGTGTTGCCCATGCTCTTGAACAGGGACAGCCGGAAGCCGGTGATCTCGGTGTCCCCCTTGGGCAGCAGATCCGCCGGCTCAGGCCGAAGCCGCTCCAGGGTGCCGCGCGGCCCCGTCGCCCCCTCCGGCACCAGCGTCTGGATGTGCAGGTCGGCCGGGGCTTCGTCGAGTTGGCGAACGAGCCGCTTGGCCCAGGTCAGCGGGTAGCCGGTCGCCGGGGCCGGGATGTCGATGGACGTGCGCAGCCGGCCGGTCCGCAGGTCCGCCGCGAGCGCCAGCACTCCCGGCGCGCCCTCGATGCGCAGTTCGGCGTGGAGCCGGCCCTCTTCACACAGCAGGTCGGCCAGCGCGCCCCGGCGGCCTTGCGGGTCGGCCGTGCGCCTCACGCGCTGGACGGGCAGCACTTTCTGGCCGAGTTCACCGCCCAGGCGCAGACAGACCTGCCGTACGAGCCGTTCCCAGCTCTCCACGACATCGACGGCGCGCGGATCCCCCTGGCACAGCGTCTCGTCATCGATGCCGTTACGGACGGGGACCCAGGCGGGGCCCATGTTCTGGAAGCCGTGGCAGCCGGAGTTCTCGTGCTGGAGGTAGTGGAGCAGTTCCTGGAGCAGCCAGGCGTGCGCGGCGTTGCCGACTCCTTCGTGGCGGATCAGCAGCTGCGCCTGGTGGGTGACTTCGGCCCAGGACAGATGCCGTAGGACGACCTTGTGCTTCCGTCGTCCGTCGACCTTGACGTCGACCAGCGGACGCCCTTCCAGGGCCACGTCGTTGCACAGGGTGATCACGGCTTCGTAGCCGCGTCGCGCGGCGATGTCCATGTAGTCCTGGACCTGTTGGGGCTTCAACGGGTTGCCGTTAGTCTTCGTCTCGACCAGCGCCGTCCACAGCTTGCCCGCGCGCTCGACCCGGATGATGCCGTCCGGCCGCTTCGGAGTGTCGCCGTGCGGCAGGGAGACTTCGGTGAATGTCTCCATCCGCCCGACCGGTGCCCCGAAGCCGGCCATGAGCCGCCGACCGAACTCGGGGACCTGCGCCATCACCGACAGCAGGACGGATGTCGCCCGCGTCTCGCGCTCCCGGTCGTTCTTCAGCGACGGTACGGGGAACAGCCGTGCCGCGTGCCAACTGTCGTTCTCGGCGAGGGACTTCCGGGCCACCTTGGGCAGGGTGACCTTCTTCTTGACGGTACGGGGCCGACGTACCGGCGGCGCCGGGACCGGGACCTCGCCCTGACCTTGCACCGCCACCTGCGCTGTTACGTGGACCGACGCCTGCGCCGGCGCCTGCTCCAGCGCCACCTGCGCCGGAATGATCGCCGACGGCCCGGTCGCGGTGCCCGTATTCACGCCGTCGTCAGGCTGCGGCGCGGCAGCGACCACCGCAGGGACGTCGCTCTCGTCACCGTCGGCATGGACATCACTGTCGGCCTCCGCCGCGTCGTCCACGTCGATGCCGAAGTCCGTTGCCAGACCGGCCAGACCGGTCTCGTACCCCTGCCCGACGGCGCGGAACTTCCACTCGCCGTCGCGCCGGTAGAACTCGCCGAAGACGAAGGCGCTCTCCGGCCCCGCGTCGTCGATCGAGAACCCGAGGATCCCCTCACCGGTCCGGTCGGCGACGGTGAGCCGTAAGCCGTTGAGCTCGCCGAACCGCGCGCCCTCGTACCGGCTTGCGGCTACGACGATCCGTGCCACGTCCGGCGCCATCGCCTGCAGATCGATGCTGATGCGGTCCTCGCTGCCGCTGTCCGTGGGCGTCTTGCCCAACAGGCTCACGCTGCCGTCAGCGGCGACCGCGTTGTTGTAGAAGAAGAAGTCGGCGTCGGTCCGTACCTTCCCCTCCCCGCCGAGCAGCAGTACGGACACGTCGGCATCCCCGTCGCCCTGCTCACTGCTCCAGCTCAGCCCCACCTGCAGGGACCCGGTCCCGGCGTCCTCACTCAGCGTCGCCAGCACGACGTTGGCGCCCTTGGCCATTTCGCGCATGCCACCCCACCCCACCTCATGTGACGCACCGCACACTCACGGTGCGAGGTGTGCACTTTAGCGCCCGAAGTACCCCGTTCGGTGGGCTATGAAGCAATTAAGCAGAGTCGACCCGGGAGTCGACAGGAGAGCCGGCTCGGTGCCCCCTGTCGGCCGCTCCGCCCGCGCCCAGCAGACCCGTTGTCGGCATCCCCGCCGCTCTCCCTTCCAGCTCGGGGAGTTGGCGGCGCGCGCTGCGGGTCACCGCGCCCGGCAGGGCCGACCGCAGCAAGTACGCCGTCCGTAGCCAGGGTTGGGCGTAGACGTGACGGGCGCGGCGTTCGATACCCGCCGCCAGGCGGGTGACGGCCGGGGGCAGGGGGGACGTTCGGTTGGCGGGCCAGGGCATGCGGGCGCGCAGGTCGCGCAGTACGGCGTCGTCGGCCGCGCCCCGCGCCATGTCCGTGTCGGTCCAGCTGAGATAGCCGACGCCGACCGTCACGCCGTGGTGGGCGACCTCGGTGTGCAGGGTGTGGGCGAAGGCCTCCACGCCGGACTTCGACGCGCAGTAGGCGCTCATCATCGGGGCGGGCGCGAGGGCCGCCAGTGAGGCGATCTGGAGGTAGTAGCCGCGTGCCGCCAGCAGCGCCGGGAGGAACGCGCGGGCCGTGACCGCGCCGCCGATGAGGTTGACCTCGACGACGCGGCGCCACGCGTCCGCGTCGGAGTGCAGGAAGAGGCCGCCGGCCGCGACACCGGCGTTGGCGACGACGACGTCGACCGTCCCGAAGCGGTCCGACACGTGAGCCGCCGTACGGGACATGGCGTCCGCGTCCGTGACATCCGCGTACCAGTGGCCGGCCTCGCCCGGCAACGACGCCGCCACCCGCGCCAGTTCGGTCTCTTCGAGGCCGACCAGCGCGAGTCGCGCGCCGCGAGCGGAGAGCGCGTGGGCCAGTTGCTCGCCCACGCCGCGCGCCGCGCCGGTGATGACGGCCGTACGTCCCCGGAGGGCCGATTTCGTGCTCATGGAAGCTCCTTCGGGGACGTACGGGCAGGGGCGAGGACCGTTACGCGCGTTCCAGCGCGACCACCGCGTTGTGCCCCCCGAAACCGAACGAGTGGCTCACCGCCCGGTCGATCCGGTCCAGCAGCCGAGGCTGCTTCGTCACGCAGTCGATGTCGAACTCCACAGACGGCGCGTCCAAGTTGGCGATCGGCGGTACGACGCCGTGCTGCAGGGTCAGCACGGTCAGTCCCGCCTCGATCGCGCCCGCCGCGCCCATGCAGTGGCCGAGAACGCCCTTCGGGGCCGTGACCGGGGGCCGGTGGGGGTAGACCCGGCTGATCAGCGCCGCCTCGGTGGCGTCGTTGAGGGGGGTCGACGTGCCGTGCGCGTTGACGTGATCGACTTCGTACGCGCTCCAGCCCGCGTCCCGCAGCGCCGCCTCGACCGCGCGCTGCGCCACGGCGCCCGACGGGTGCGGGCTCGTGGGGTGGTGGGCGTCGGTGGTGGCGCCGGTGCCGGCCAACAGCGCGCGGGGGACCGCGCCGCGCGCCCGCGCGTCCGTCTCCCGCTCCAGCACCATGATCGCCGCGCCCTCCCCCATGACCAGACCGCGCCGGTCGGTGGCGAACGGCCGGCACAGCAGCGCCGGGTCGTCGTCGGGTCCTGCCGTCGCCGCAGCGCCCGAGCGGGCGAGCCCGGTCATGGCGACGGGGAAGACGATCGACTCGGTGGCGCCTGCCACCGCGATGTCGCACTGCCCGGTCGCCAGCAGGTCACGCGCCACCGACAGCGCCGTCACGCCGGACGAACAGGCGGTGCACGGCGCCATGCTGGGGCCTGTGGCCCGCATCTTGATGGCGATCTCGGCCGCCGGCATGTTCGGGATGGTCAACAGGATGCCGGTGGGTGAGGTGGCCTCGGGGCCGCGCCGGTCGAGGGCGACGGCCTGTTCGGTGAGGCTCGCCGAGCCGCCGCTGCTGGTGCCGACCACGACGGCGACCCGGGTGCCGTCCCAGGTCGCCGGGTCGAGCCCGGCGTCGGCGACCGCCTCGCGCGCCGCGAGCAGCGCGAACTTGACGTACCGGCCCATCCGGAAGGCGGTACGGCCGCCGACCGCGGCGTCGAGGTCGATGCCGTCGACCGTGCAGGCGAAGTCGACGACGCAGTCGCGCAGTTCGGGGACCCTGCGGGCGGGCGAGACCCCGGCGTTGACGCCGGCCCAGGTGGACTCGGTGTCGTTGCCGACGGGGGTGATCATGCCCAGCCCCGTGACGGCGACGGCGGGTTTCGTCACGATGGGCGCGCTCGTCACGATGGGCGCGATCACGGCGTGACGCCCACAAGTGCCTTGTCCAGGAAGGCGGAGATGTCGGCGAGGGTGGCCGTCCTCAGTACCTCTTCGGCGTCGGCGTCGACGCCCAGCGTCTCCTTGATGATGACGGCGAACTCGGCGACGGCGAGGGAGTCCATCTCCAGGCTGTCCATCGTGGCGGAGGGGATGATCTCGTCGGCCGGCACCTTGAAGGTCTCGGCGAGAACCTCGGTGATCTTGGGGTGGATCTCGTTCATGTCAGTTCCTTTCGAACGGAGTTGAGGGGTCTCGGCCAGCAGGTAGGCCGCTCCCCAGTACGTGCACAGGACGACGCGCAGGCCCCAGCCGGCCGCCGCCTCCCGTACGCGTCGTACGGTGCGGTTCGCTCTCACCGCGTCCGCTGGAGGGACGGCCGGGCTGACGGCTCGGCGGACGGCTGAGCGGATGGCTGAGCGGATGGCTGAGCGGATGGTTCGTGAACCGGTTCGTGAACCGGTTCGTGAGCCGGTTCGGTGTGCCATGGCGCGGCCGGGTCGTCGTACGCGCCGGTGTAGTGCGCCCGGCCGATGGGGTGGTCGGCCAGGAGTTCTTCGGGCAGGGCGAACGCCGCGACGAGCGTCGGGGCGCTGCCCGCAAGTTCCGCGATCAACCGTTCGACGGTGTCCGGCAGTTGATCGATGTGGTACGCGGTGAGCCGGCCGCGCGCCAGCAGATCGCCGCTGTTGCGGTCGATCCAGCGCAGCGCGAACAGCCGTTGCAGCGCGCGCAGCAGGCCGTACGCCTCCGTCCCCGGCGCCAGCGTGTCGACCGCCGTCGCGAACGCCTCGGCGGCCCGCCGGTACGCGTGGGCCTCGACGGCCCGCAGGGCGGCGCCGGACGCGGCGTTCCAGCGGGCGACGGGGTCGCCGTGCGGTACGCCGCCCATCCGGGCGCGGGCGCGGGACAGCCACATCTCCTCCACCTCGCCGAGGAGTTCGGTGAGGTAGCTGGTGTCACGGAGATGGCCGGTGTCCCGGAGATGGCCGGTGTCCCGGAGACGGCCGGTGTCCCGGAGACGGTCCGTGTCGCGGAAGGCGCCGGAGCCCGCGAGGTCCGACCGCGCCGGGCCCGCGGTCTCCGTCCCCGCCGGGCCCCCGGCGGCGAACAGCATCTCCGCCGCCGCCTTCGTGTAGATCGCGACGTTGTCACCCTCGGCCGTGATGGCGCCCTCGATGCCGGCCATCAGGTCCGTCATGCCGTTGTTCTCCAACAGCCCCTGCGCACCGCAGCGTTCGCGGCACTCCAGGATGATGTCCCTGGCCTGCCAGGTGATCCACCCCTTCGCGACGGCGACCAGCCGCTCCGCCTCGGCCTTCGTCTTCTCGGTGTGCGACTCCCACGCGGCGAGGGCCGTACGGTGCAGCAGGGTCATCGCGAAGACCGTCGCCAGCGCCTCGACCAGCGGGCCGTGGTGCGTGCGGTGCGCGATGACGGGGATCCGGTCCGCCGCCCGCGAGCCGCTGATCAGCCGGTTCCCGCCGTACCGCACGGCGAGCGCCAGCGTCGTCCGCGCCGAGCCGACGGCGCAGGCGCTCATCGAGAGCTTGCCCGGGGTAACCCGCCCGATGGAGGCCAGGAACCGTCGGCGGCGGTTGCGCTGCGCGCTGCTGAACCCGCCGTCCGCGCCGAGCCTGCCCTGGGCACCGCCGAGCAGCGCGTCACGGCCGACGAAGACGTGGTCGAACGAGGTCAGACAGTGGTCGACAGGGCTGCCGATACGCGGCGGCAGCCGCCGTACCCGTACGCCCGGCAGTGCCCGTACGGCGTCGGTCAGCGGCGTCAGGAAGAGAAAGACCCCGTGGTCGGTGCCGTCCACCAGCAGCCGGGCCGCGACGACGCCGCTCTTGGGGCCGCCGGCCGGGCTGGTGTTGGGCATGAACTTCTGCGCACCCGCGTGCGGGGTGTGCAGCACGAATCCGGCCCGTTCGCGGTCGTACGTGGCTGTGGTCTCGACGGCCGCCGCGTCGTTGCCGTGCGCCACCTCCGTACAGAGGAAGGTGCCGACGCGGCGCAGCGTCACGAAGTCCGCCAGATCACGGCCGCCCGGCGCGTCCCCTACCCCGCCGTCGTGGTCCAGCAGGCTGCCGAGGAACAGGTTGTAGTGGATTCCGGCGACCGTCGTGAAGGCCGGATCGACCGGGCCCAGCCACTCGTGGAGCGCGGCGAGGCCCCGGGGGTCGGCGGCCAGCCCCGCCGGGCTGTCGAGGGTGTCATTGACGGTGCGCAGCCGCGCGTACGCACGCGAAAGGCGCTCCTGGGGCGAGGCACCGGGACCGCCGGGCGCGGCCATTTGGCGGAACGATTCTGCGGCGGCGATCCTGCGCCACGGTGCGTGCTCGCGGTGGAAGTCCGTACCGAACAGCACGTCGGTCAGCCGGTCGACGACAGGTCCGGAGACAGGTCCGGACACAGGTCCGGAGACAGGTCCGGAGACAGCGCCGGAGACTGCGCCCGGGGCTGAGCCGAGGCCGGGGCGGGACGGGCCCACGGCGGTGTTGTTGATCATCACGGTCACGCGAGGAGAACGACAGGGAATCGCTGAAGAAACGACACTTCAGCACTCCCGCGCGTGAAACATTCGTTCGGCCGTATACCTCGTCCACTTGGGTGTCGACCACCCGGATCAGCGGTTTCACCCCGCCGTTCGGCGCAGCGGAACGCAGAACACAGCGAACACAGCGCGGAACACGGAACACGGCGGAGCACCCGGCCGGCGACCTCGCCCGGCCGGGTGCCACGACAAGAGACCTCAGGCGCGGCGGAACGCCAGCGCCACGTTGTGCCCGCCGAAACCGAACGAGTGGCTGACCGCCGTCTCCACCCGCTGCCGCCTCGGCTGCTTGACCACGAGGTCGAGATCGTCGGCGATGTCGATGTCCGGCGCGTCCAGGTTGGCGATCGGCGGGACGACACCGTGCTGGAGCGTCAGCACCGTCGCCACCGCCTCGATCGCCCCTGCCGCCGCCAGCGTGTGTCCCACCACGCCCTTGGCGGCCGTGACCGGCGGCCGGTGCGGGAAGACCCGGCTGATCAGCGCCGCCTCCATCGCGTCGTTGAGCGGGGTCGACGTGCCGTGCGCGTTGACGTGTTCCACGTCGTACGCGTTCCAGCCCGCCTCCCCCAGCGCCGCCTCGACGGCCGCCTGCGCGCCACGGCCCGTCGGCTCGGGGGCCGTCGGGTGGTACGCGTCGGTGCTCGCCCCCGCGCCTGCCAGCAGCGCGCGCGGCGCCCGGCCGCGGGCCAGCGCCGCCGACTCCCGTTCCAGTACGAGCATGGCGGCGCCCTCGCCGATCACGAACCCGTCGCGGTCGGCGGCGAAGGGCCGCGAGGCGCCCGCCGGGTCGTCCGTACGCCGGGACAGCGCGCCGAGCCGTGCGAAGGCCGTCACCACCAGCGGCGTCAGTACGGACTCGGCGCCGCCCGCCACGACCAGGTCGCACTGGCCGGTCGCCAGCAGGTCCTTGGCGGCGGCGATGGCCGTCGCCCCGGAGGCACAGGCCGTGGCCGGTGCCAGGCTGGGGCCCTGGGCCTTGAGCGCGATGGCGACCTCGCCCGCCGCCGCGTTCGGGATCATCATCGGCACCAGCAGCGGGGAGACCGCGTCAGGCCCCTGCTCGTGCAGCTTCAGCGCGTTGTCGACGAGTACGGAGACGCCGCCGACGCCGACGCCCAGCACCACGCCGACCCGGCTGCCGTCCCAGGTCTTCGGGTCGAGTCCGGCGTCGGCCACCGCCTGGCGCGCCGCGATCAGCGCCAGCTTCACGAACCGGGCCATCCGCCAGCCGGACCGGCCGCCGACCGCAGCGTCCACATCGAAGCCACCGGTACCGCCGGTGCCGCCGCTGCCGCCGCTGCCGTCACGACCTCCGCCGCCCGCGCCCCCGATCGCGCAGCCGAAGTCCACCGGCTGCCCGGCCAGTTCGGGCAGCCGGGAGGCGACCGAGCGCCCGGCGCACAGGCCCTGCCAGAAGGACTCCTCGTCGGCGCCTGCCGGGGTCACCACGCCCACCCCGGTCACCGCCACCGAGCCGGCTGTTTTCGTCACGATGATTCGTTCCTTTCGTCGTTCTGAGCGAGGTCGTTCTCTGCGAGGTCGTTCTCAGCGATGTCGTTCTCTGCGACATCGCTCTGGGGCGCGGGCCAGCGCAGCGCCGCCGAGCCCCAGGTGAGACCGCCGCCGAAGGCCGTGAGCAGCACCCGGTCGCCGGTGTGGAACCGGCCCCGGCCCGCCGCGTCGGCCAAGGCGAGCGGGATGGACGCGGCGCCGGTGTTGGCGACCCGGTCGAGATGGATGACGCAGCGCTCCGCCGCGATACCGACCCGGTCGGCGACGGAGCGCAGGATCCGGGCGTTGGCCTGGTGGGGTACGAAGTGGTCGACGTCCGACGCCGCCCAGCCGACCTCGTCCAGCAGGGAGCGGCAGGAGCCGGTCATCCGCTCGACGGCGTGCTGATAGACGGCGCGGCCCTGCATCCGGAAGAACTCGTCGCCCGCCGGGGGCGGTTCTGCCGTAACCGCAGAGCGAGCCCGGGAGCGGGCGCCGCCGCCCGGCACGGTGATCAGGTCGTATCCCGTGCCGTCGCTACCGAGGTCGAAGGCGAGCAGCTCGCCGGGATCGCCGGTCCGGCCGGCCGCGACCAGCGCGGCTCCCGCGCCGTCGCCGAACACCACACCGGAGGAACGGTCCTGCGGATCGAGCCAGGCCGAGTAGACGTCGGCGCCGACGAGCAGCACCCGCTCGAAGAGGCCGGAGACCACCAGGCCCTGGCAGACGGCGAGTCCGTAGACGAAACCGCTGCACACCGCCGCGATGTCGAGGGCGGGGGCGGTGCCGAGGCCGAGCCGGGCGGCGAGCGCGGGCGCGGTGGCCGGGCAGAGGTGGTCGGGGGTGGCGGTGGCCAGCACGACGGCGTCCACCGGCCGGCCCGCCGCCGCCGATCCGCGCACCAGCGGCTCGGCCGCCTCGTACGCGAGATCGCCGGTCGACTGCCCCGGCGCGGCCCGGTGTCTGCTGCCGATGCCGGTACGGCCGCGGACCCACGCGTCGTCCACGCCCCAGGCGGCGGGCAGCGCCTCGTTCGGGACGGGCTCGCCAGGGACGCGTCCGGCGACGGCTTCGATCACCGCCGCCGTACGCCCCGCCGTACGCCCGTCCCCTCCGTGCTTCCCGGGCCCTCGGTGCCTCCCGGGCCCTCCGTACCGCTCACGCGCATATCCGTTCGCCACCCACGTCCCCCATCCACTCGATCTGCGTCGACCGGATGGCGAACGGATTGCGCCCTGCGAGGGTTACGGTGCCATTTGGGGCACAGCCGCTACGGAGCCGGCCGAACCGGCCGAACTGCCCGCCGGCAGCAGGATCCTGGCGGCCGATGTGCCGCGCCCCGTCAGCGTCGGCGGCATCCAGCGCGGCTCAGCGCGGTCCTGGAGCAGGTCCGACTCCTTGTAGCGGTGGCAGCCCGCATGCCAGACGAGAATCCCGGAGAGCCAGTTCTCCAGCTCCTTCACATATCCGTCGAGCACCTCCCGCACCTCCGCGCTCAGGTCGAAGTCGTCGTACAGCACGGGCAGTTCGTTCGCGGCGACGTGCTGGAACTGGCGCATGCGCGAGTTCATCAGGTCGTCGACGATGTGCAGCGCCGTCGGATAGTCGCAGTTGAAGAAGTTCTGGACGACGAGGACGCCGTTGTGCACCTCGCCCTCGAACTCGATCTCCTTCTGGTACGAGAAGACGTCGTTGAGCAGGCACGCGTAGTCCTGCGCCGCGTGCTCCAGCGCCTGCATCGGTCCGCTGCGGTAGATCTCCTCCGGTACGACGTTGCCGTGGCCGATCCGGCACAGGCTCATCGTCATGTCCGAGCCGAAGGTCGCCCGGCGCATCTCGATGTAGTCGACGGGCTCGGGGATACGGTTCTGCACCTGGTTGGCCAGCTCCCACAGCCAGCTCTCCGTCATGTCCTCGACGGCCTTGCGGAACGTGCGCCGGGCGTCGAGGTCCATCGGGCCCGCCGTACGCGCCCACAGGTCGGCGAGGGCGCGTTCGAGGCCGGTAGCGGGCAGCGGGGTGTCCAGGGATTCGACCGGCATGAACAGCGACAGGCGCTCGTTGCACGCCTTCGCGCCCGCCAGGTCGCGGGTGGTGCCGTAGACGACCGGGAAGTAGTCGTCCCCGTACGTCCCCCAGGCCAGCCAATCCGACGACAGGTCCAGGCCCTCCGGTGTGGCGTCCGGGTGGATACCGGCCGCGCAGAGCGGCAGGTCGATACGGCGGATCCGGTCCGCGTCCCACACGCCCGAGTTCGGGATGCCGGGCTGTTCCTCCAGGATCCCCATCCGGGCCGCCCATGCGACGACATGCTCGCGTGAGGCGTCCAGATGCGGGCTGAGCGTCGCCTCGAACGGCATCTGGAAGTCGGGCAGTTGCGAGGGTCCCACCCGCTGGAACGGGACATGGCTGTGGCTGCGCAGCCTGGCGGGGCCGCCCGCGGTGAGCGTCTTGAGGAAGTCGGAGGCGGCCGTGCCCCGGCCGACCGGGGTCTTCGGGAAGAGCGGCCCCGCCGTCTCGTCGGTGTCGACGCCGCCGCCGTTCATGTACCGGCTGGAGCGCATGTGCCATTCATGGCCGCCCGACTGCCAGTCCTGGAGGCCCTTCACATAGGCGAGGGTGTCGGCGACGGACGCCGGGTCGGTGCCCTTCTCCACGAACAGCGGGCCCAGTTCGGTGAGGGCGGTGTTGTCGAACTGCTGGAGGCGCGCGGTCAGCAGGTCGTTGACGGCTTCGGCCGCCTCCTGCGTCGTGCAGCCGAGGAAGGTCTCCAGCACGAGCACGCCGTTGCTCAGCTCGCCCTCCTCCTCGATCTCGCGCTGGTACGAGAAGAGGTCGTTGCGCAGATGGACGCCGTCCGAGAACGTGTCGCGCAGGACCCGCAGCGGCCGCGACTCGGCCAGTGCCGCCGGCACCTCGGCGCTGACGTACTCGATGAGCCCCGCGGACCAGGGCGCCCCGCCGACCTTGCGGCGCATCTCGATGTACTCGACGGGGTTGGAGATCCGCTCGGCGTTGATGTTGGAGAGCTCCCAGAGGGACTCGTTCAGCAGATTCTCCGTGGACTCGGCGAACCGCTCCCGCCACGCCATGGACATGCTGGGGACCGTACGGGCCCAGAGGTCGGCGAGGCCGGCCTCCACGGGGTTGGTCGGCTCGGGGAACCCGTCCTTCAGATCCATCGGCATGAAGAGGGGCAGCCGGTCGAGATACGCCTTGCCGCCCTCCCTGTCGTGGTCGCGCTTGAAGATCTCCAGGAAGTGGTCGTCGAAGAAGAACACCCACACATACCAGTCCGTGACCAGCGACAACTGGGGTCCGTCGCAGTCCGGGTGGGTGTACGAGCAGAGCAGCGCGTAGTCGTGGGAGTCGAGGTCGTGCTGCTCCCAGATGCCCGAACCCTCCAGCATGCCCATCTCCCTGGCCCATCTGCTGGAGTGCTCCCTCGCCTCCTCAAGGTGCGGGTTGAGCCGGGCCGGATATGGCATGTAGAAATCCGGCAGTTCAAAAGGCTGTGTCACCGGTGCGCGGCCTTTCCCGAAGGTTCCGGTCCCGAAGGTGCCGGAATTGGTTCTCCTGGGCCGGGCTCTACCCCTCCGCCGGTTGGGCCATTCGCGCGACGAAACAGTCATATGAACACATGGGAATTGCGTGGCGTGCATGCGCCCGCCCGCGAGCCGCGAGATCATTCGGTAATGAGCACCACAATTCGGCTCGCCCAGCAGCCCGAGGCGGACGCCCTGCTCGGCCGCAGCCCGCTGGCCGCCCTGGTCGGCATGCTGCTCGACCAGCAGGTCCCCATGGAGTGGGCCTTCTCTGGCCCGTACACCATCGCCGTACGCCTCGGCGGCGACGACCTCGACGCGCGGCAGATCGCCGCCTACGACCCGGAGGCGTTCGCGGCACTGCTCTCCGAGAAGCCGGCCGTGCACCGGTATCCGGGGTCGATGGCGGGGCGCGTTCAGCAGCTCTGCCACTATCTGGTCGACCATTACGACGGAGATCCGACGACGATTTGGCGAGAAGTCGCCACCGGCGCCGAGGTACTCGAACGACTGAACGCATTGCCTGGCTTCGGAAAGCAGAAGTCGCAGATTTTCCTGGCGCTGCTGGGCAAGCAATTCGATGTACGGCCCACCGGCTGGCGCGCGGCGGCGGGCGCGTACGGGGACGAGGGGTCGTACCGCTCGGCGGCCGACATCACGGGGCCCGAGTCGCTGGCAAAGGTGCGGGCGTTCAAGCAGGAGGCGAAACGGGCGGCGAAGGCGGCCAAGGCAGCACCATCGAAGTCCGCACCATCGAAGTCCGCGAAGTCCGCGAAGGCCGCGAAGGAGACCGGCAAGTGAACCTGGTCCCCCGCAGCCTCGTCGCCACCCTGGCAGCGACCGCCCTCACCGTCCCGCTGCTGCTCGGCGCCGCCCCGGCGCACGACCAGGCCAGGGACGCGGCCAGGGACGCGGCGCGGCTCTCCCGCGAGCTCGTACGGGACGCGTCGGCCGAGAGCGCCTACCGCCATCTGGAGCGGTTCCAGGCCGTCGCGGACGCGTCAGGCGGCAACCGCGCCGCAGGCTCGGCCGGCCATGAGGCCTCGGCGCGCTATGTGCACGACCAGCTCGAAGAGGCCGGCTACGACGTCGCGTACGAGCCGTTCGACTTCACGTACGTCGAGACGCTCGCCGAGAAACTGACGGTACGGGCGCCCGAGCGGCGCGAGATCGCGATCACGGCCATGTCGTACACGAAGTCCACGCCCGAGGGCGGCATCACGGCTGCGGTCGCCGCCGTCCCCGTGGACGCGACGACCGGCTGCGAGCCCGCCGACTACGCGTCCGGGAGCGTCACGGGCAAGATCGCGCTCATCGAGCGGGGCGGCTGCGACTTCGCGGTGAAGCAGCGGAGCGCGGCGGCGGCAGGGGCCGTCGGCGCCGTGATCTACAACAACGCCGACGGCGCGCTCAGCGGCTCCCTCGGCAGCGCGAAGGACGCACCCGCCCCCACCGCCGGAATCCCGACCGGCGGCATCACGCGCAAGGACGGTACGGCGCTGGCCGCCGCGGTCAGGAAGGCCGAGGCGGGCGGGGCCGCCGAAGCGGTGCGGGTCACCATGGACGTACGGCAGCTCCGGGAGCAGCGCACCACCCGCAATGTGATCGCCGAGACCAGGGGCGGCGACCCCGCGCGGACCGTCATGCTCGGCGCGCATCTCGACTCCGTCGGCAAGGGCCCCGGCATCAACGACAACGGCTCGGGCTCGGCCGGCCTGCTCGAAGTCGCCCTGCGGCTCGCCGCGACCCACGAGCGCCCGGACAACAAGGTGCGGTTCGCGTGGTGGTCGGCGGAGGAGCTGGGGCTGCTCGGCTCCGAGGCGTACGTGAAGGCCCGCACCCCCGCCGAGCGCTCCGCCGTCGCGCTCTATCTGAACTTCGACATGATCGCGTCGCCGAACTTCGCCCAGCTCGTGTACGACGGCGACGACTCCGACCGCGAGGGCGCGGGCCCCGGCCCTGCGGGCTCGGCGCAGCTGGAGCGGGGCATCAACGACTTCCTCGACAGCCACGGGATCGCACACAAGGGCGCGGACTTCGACGGCCGTTCCGACTACGGGCCCTTCGTCGCCGCCGGCATCCCGTCCGGCGGCACCTTCACCGGGGCGGAGGTCGTGAAGACGCGCGGTGACGCCGAGCGGTTCGGCGGCGAGGCGGGTGTCGCGTACGACGCCTGTTACCACTTGGCGTGCGACGACCTGTCCAACATCAACATGACCGCTTTCGACAACAACATCGATGTGATCGCCGACGCCGTCGGCAGGTACGCGCACGATCTGGGCCCGCTGACGGCCGGGCCGAGCAGCGCGCCGCAGCGCCCGTAAACCCGGCCACGAACCCGTTCGAGGGAACCAGCGGAGCGGAGGGAACCGCTCCGCTCGTGCATCACTCCCGCTTTAACGGTGAATGTCACTTTTGGACTACGTCGCCTTGGCTGCGCCCGGAGCCGCTCGACCGGTAGGCTTTCCGTGTGATCTTCAAGCGCATCGGTAACGGGCGGCCTTATCCCGACCACGGCCGGGAATCCACCCGGCAGTGGGCGGATGTCGCGCCGCGCCCGGTCCGCCTCGACCAGCTCGTGACCACGAAGGGCCAGCTGGACCTGGAGACGCTGCTCGCGGAGGACTCCACGTTCTACGGCGACCTCTTCGCCCACGTCGTGAAGTGGCAGGGCGATCTCTATCTGGAGGACGGACTGCACCGCGCGGTGCGTGCCGCGCTCCAGCAGCGCCAGGTGCTGCACGCGCGGGTGCTGGAGCTGGACCGGGGCTGACGCCGAGCGGCGGGGGCGGAAGACCGCCCGGTGACCGCCTTGCGGACCGCTCCGAGGGTCTTCGACTGAGCCTTTCGGGGGCTTTCCCACCCTGTCGGCGCAACCTGTTGATCATTTAGTAGGAAACACACTCGGCGCGCACTACGCTTCGCACATGAGCATGCTCACTCCCCCCGGCATGGGCGGCAAGTACCGCATCACGGGTGACAAGTACCCCCGCATGCGACGCCCACGTCACCGCCGCAGGATCGTGCTCGTGTCCGTCGCCGCCGTCGTCGCCCTCGGCCTGGCCGGCTGGGGGACCTTGCAGCTCATCCACGTCTTCAACGGCGACAGCGAGCAGACCAGCGCGGCGGACCGCAAGCCGTCCTGCAAGCCGTCGAAGACGCCGGTGAAGGCGCTCCCGAAGCCCGCCCAGATCAAGGTCAACGTCTACAACGCGACGCCGCGCGGCGGACTGGCCCAGAGCACCGCCGACGAGCTGAAGAAACGCGGCTTCGTCATCGGCAAGGTGGGCAACGCGTCCGCCGCGTACGACAAGAAGATCCCCGGCACCGGGATACTGCTGGGCGCCCCGACGACGTCGGACAGCTCCCTGTCCGTCCTCGGCACCCAGCTGAAGGGGGCGACCCCGAAGACCGACACCCGCAAGACGCGGGACGTCGACCTGATCCTCGGGACGGCCTTCAAGCAGCTGACGGTCCCGAAGGACGCGAACCAGGCGCTGGCCGCCCTGTCGAAGCCGGTGGCCGACCCCGGCTGCACGGCCGAGCTGGGTTCACCGGCGAAGTCGATCAGGGCGACGGAGCACTGAGCGCTCCGGGTGCGGGCCGGCCGCGTCCGCACCCGGAGCCCTAGGGCCTCTCGTTTGGATCTTGCCGGGCTCGCGGGGGCTGGTGCCGCGCCTCGCGGCGTTGTCGTCGGTCGGCGACGCTCCGCGTCGCCTCCCTCCTCCGCCTTGCGATCCACGACACCAGCCCCCGCTCCCTGATCCGGCCTGATCCAAACGAAAGACCCTAGCCGTCGTCGCCGCTGCTCCCGCTCACACCCCGGCGGCTGTTCCGCCGGGAGAGACGCACCGCGTCGCCGGCGGCAAGCGTCACGGCCGCCACCCCTCGGACCCAGCGGGGGCCGCCTCGCGCTGCCCAGACCACACACACGCACCCGGCGACGGCAAGCACCACGACCACGAGCAGTACCAGAACGATCATCTGTCCCCCATCCGGCCTGATTCGGAAGACAGGGCCTAGTCGACGGTGCCGTACATCCGGTCCCCGGCGTCGCCGAGGCCGGGGACGATGTAGCCCTGCTCGTTCAGCCGCTCGTCCACGGCCGCCGTGACGACGGTGACCGGCGCACCCGCCAGCTCGCGCTCCATCACCTCGACGCCCTCGGGCGCCGCGAGGAGCACCACGGCGGTCACGTCGTCGGCGCCGCGCTTGATCAGCTCGCGGATCGCCGCGACCAGCGTGCCGCCGGTGGCCAGCATCGGGTCGAGCACGTACACCTGACGGCCCGACAGGTCCTCCGGCATGCGGCTCGCGTAGGTCGACGCCTGGAGCGTCTCCTCGTTCCGCATCATCCCGAGGAAGCCCACCTCGGCGGTCGGCAGCAGCCGCACCATGCCGTCGAGCATGCCGAGACCGGCCCGCAGGATCGGCACGACCAGCGGACGCGGGTGCGAGAGGCGCACGCCCGTCGTCGCCGTGACGGGGGTCTCGATGTCGACCTGTTCGGTGCGCACATCCCTGGTGGCCTCGTAGGCGAGCAGCGTCACCAGTTCGTCGGCGAGGCGCCGGAAGGTGGCGGAGTCGGTGCGCAGGTCGCGCAGCGTGGTGAGTTTGTGCGCCACCAGCGGGTGGTCGACGACGTGAATGCGCATGGCGACCACAGTAACGGCCGGGCCGCCGGGCAAAGGCCAGGGATGTACGCACGGGCATCAACCCCGGACCCTGCGGGAAGGTGTGAGTGAAGGACCCGCAGCCAAGGGGTGGTGAGAGCGTCGATGCCGGACCAGGAGCCGCAGAGCGACCCCGGACAGGACGATGCCGAGGCGGAGGCAGCCCGGCGCAGACGCCGCGCGCAGTTCCTGCGCGAGCTGAACGAGGCGAAGGCGCTGCGCGAGCGGGTGAAACCCCGACAGGCGCGGGCGGCACGGATGCGCCAGCAGATGCGGATGCGTACGTTCCGCTGGTGACGGCGGCGCACCCGTCGGCACCCTCCCCTTCACTCTCCGCACCACCGTTTCCCTACGCACGGGTAACCAGGGGTGACCCGCGGTAGCCCCCCGGGCGCGCCCGACGCCGTTCCCGATTCGTGACCGTCCAGACGCGCCCCGAGGGGTACGCGGCGCTTGGCGGCGAACGGGCGGTGAATAAAATGGCCGCACGACGCAACGGTGGAAGACCTCTCGCACAGCGCGAGTTTCTGCCACGATTCCGAGTGGGCGGGGCACAGAGCAGCGCACCGCCGGACCGTCACACCTCTGACCAGTGGGAGAGTCACGGTGTACTTCGCCGCACTGCTCGCGCGCACCGAAGACGGGTGGGAAGCGAGCGATACAGATCTCGATGATGTGGAAACCCTGTCGGACCTCACCGACCTGGCCCGTGAAGCCTCGGTTGACGAGGAGACAGTTCTCCTCTTCATCGAGCAGGAGGATGCCTGGTTCGGCATCGTCCGTGTGGAGGGCGAGGAAGATCCTCGTTTCTACGTCTCAGACGCGGCCGCGGCCGCACGCTCCTCGTACGGGGAGATTCTCATCGATGAACTGATCGGCGCGGACGATGATGACCCGGCAGCCGACCTGGACACGCTGGACCTCGACGGTACGGAGGACGGCGAACCGGACGTGAGCGACGAGGAGGACGACGACACCCCCGCCACGAGCGGGGAGGCCGCGACGGCAGGACCGATCGGGGACCGCGAGATCCTCGCCGACCTCGGGCTGTCCGAGTCGGACCTGCTGGCACTGGAAACGGACGCGATGGCCGAGATCGCGGAGGCTCTCGGCGCCGCGGACGTTCTGGAGACTGTCCGATAGTGCTGGGGCACGAACCCGTGCCCGACCCGGTACGCGATCCATGGCAGGCGCCGATGCGCCAGGCCCTGGACGAGGCTGCACGGGCGGCGCGAGCCGGCGATGTGCCGGTCGGCGCCGTCCTGCTGTCCCCGGAAGGGGCACTGCTTGCCGCCGCCCACAACGAACGTGAGGCCACCGCCGACCCGACGGCCCACGCGGAGGTTCTCGCCATCCGCAGGGCGGCCGGACAACTCGGCGCGTGGCGCCTCACCGACTGCACCCTGGTCGTCACCCTCGAACCCTGCACGATGTGCGCGGGCGCGATCGTCCAGTCCCGCCTGGACCGCGTCGTCTTCGGCGCCCGGGACGAGAAGGCCGGCGCGGCCGGCTCCCTGTGGGACGTCGTACGCGACCGCCGCCTCAACCACCGCCCCGAGGTGATCGAAGGAGTCCTCGCCGACGAGTGCTCCCACCTCCTGACGTCCTTCTTCCGCACCCCCTGAGCAACCCCTGAGCGGGCCTTGAGCGGCCCTCGGGCGGCCCCCCGAGATACGGATTTCGAACCACGGCCCACCGTGGGCTAGGATCTCTCCCGGTAGCGTGTCCGAGCGGCCGAAGGAGCTCGCCTCGAAAGCGAGTGTGGGGAAACTCACCGAGGGTTCAAATCCCTCCGCTACCGCCAGCAAGAACCGCCTCTGACCTTGGAAGCCAGGTCAGGGGCGGTTTTTCGTTGCCCGGCGGGCGCCGGTTCCGCCGCCGAATGCCCGTCGTGGTGCGGGGTGCCGATGCCGTTCGTACGGTGGGGCGGAGGAGGTTTTTCCGCTGCGTCTTCGGTCAACCGAGAGACACAGGCCGGAGGAACAGAGGCCAGAGGAGAGTGACATGCCCGCAGGTTCCAGCCCCAAGCGTGAGCGCCAGTACGAGCACGTCAAGGAGAGCGTCGAGAAGCGCGGCGCCTCCGCCGGGCGTGCGGAGGAGATCGCCGCACGGACCGTCAACAAGGAGCGCGCCAGGTCCGGCGAGTCGAAGACCGCGAGCAAGGTCTCGACCAAGGACCCGAAGTCGGCCTCCCAGCGCGGCGGCGAACGGTCGCACAGCGGCGCCCAGGGGCCGACGAGGGATCAGCTGTACGAGGAGGCCAAGAAGAAGAACGTCGAGGGCCGCTCGTCGATGAACAAGCAGCAGCTGCGCGAGGCGCTCGGCCGCTGACGACGAGATCCGAACGAGAGACCCTAGGCCGGGTCGACCCGTACCTCCTGCGTTTCGTTGTCCGAGAGGAACGCCGCCATCGCCCGGCCCTCTTCGGTGACCGCCGTGCGGTCGCCGCGGGCGAGGTGGTGGAGCGGGGTGACCGCTACGGTGCCGGATTCGACCTGCCAGGTCGCGGCGACCCGGCCGTCGACCAGGACGACGCGCTCGCCCGCGACCGACAGGCCCCGGTGGGCGGCGTCGATGACGCGGGTGCGGTCCTGGTAGCCGAGGATCGCGTTGTCGAAGGCCGGCAGGAACCGTACGGGGGCCGGGGTGTCCGGGTCGGGGCGGGGCGCGTCAGGGAGGTCGAGGAGTTCCCGGCCACTCTCGTCGCGGAAGCTGACCAGCTCGTGGCGGATCGCCGCCACCGCGGCCGGCAGGCCCGCGAGGCCGCACCAGGCGCGCAGGTCGGCCGAGGCCGCCGGGCCGAAAGCGGCCAGGTAGCGGCGTACCAGCGCCTGGCCCACGGGATCGGCGCCGTCCGGGGACGGCGGGTCGACCTCGCGGCCCAGCCAGGACGCGAGCGGGACGTTGCGTACTCCCGCGCGTGTACGCCACAGCCCGCGCGGCGGCAGTTGCGCCATCGGGACGAGCGCGGCGATCACCATCTCGCCCAGCGCCCGGGGCCCCGGCGCCGGCCAGCGGTCGGCGAGCGCCCGCGCGAGTTCGGCCATCGAACGGGGCTCCCCGTCGGCCATCACCGCCAGGGCGGCCGCGGCGAGTTCGTCGAGGTCCACAGCGGCCAGCTCGGCGCGGTAGACGCCGAGCACCCGCTGGCGCAGCATGGCGCCGTGCCGGGACCGCCAGGCCAGTACGTCGGCGGCGGTGACGAGATGGACCGTGCGGCGCATGAGGTGGGTGCGCACCACACTCCGTCCGACCAGCAGCCCGGAGAGCACCGCCGGGTCGAAGCCGCGCAGCCGCGACCAGAGCCCCAGATACGGCTCCTGCGGTTCCTGCGCCTGGAGCCCGCCGAGGTGCGCGACCGCGTCGAGCACCGGCAGGTCGGCGCGGTCGAGCAGCAACTGGCGGGCGAGCGTGGCGCGGTTGAGCGCACGGGTGTCGAGAACGGTCATCGCATGCTCGCTCGGGTGGTCCTCACGGTCGGTCAGATCTCCTTGTGGAGAGGGCGGGTCGCTTGTGGAGAGGGCAGGTCGCTCAGGGCGCGGTACGGCTGTCGAGGCCTCGCGCGGGATGCCCGCCGTCGCCGTTCTCCGGCACACGACACACACTCGCAGGAGTAGCGGTCAGGAGCTGTCCGCTACTCGGGGCATCCTGGGGTCATGCCGAAGACCTCAGCACGGCTGCTCTCGCTGCTCTCGCTGCTCCAGGCCCGCAGGGACTGGCCAGGGGCGCTGCTGGCGGAACGGCTGGACGTCAGTCCGCGCACCGTACGCCGCGACGTGGACCGGCTGCGGGAGCTCGGCTACCCGATCGTCGCCGCCAAGGGCCCCGACGGTGGGTACCGGCTCGGGGCCGGTACGCGGCTGCCTCCGCTGCTGTTCGACGACGAGCAGGCCGTCGCCCTCGCCGTCGCGCTCCGGACGGCCGCCGCCACCGGGGCCGGGATCGAGGAGGCAGCGGCGCGCGCCCTGAACACCGTCCGGCAGGTCATGCCCGCGCGGCTGCGCCACCGTATCGACGCCTTCCAGGTCACGGCCGTCGAGCAGTCCGGGGGCCGGCGGGAACCGCAGGCCGACAGCGGTGTACTCCTGGCGCTCAGCGCCGCCGTCCGCGCCTGTGAGGAGCTGCGCTTCGACTATGCGCCCGCCGGGTCCCCGCCGCGCCGGGTGCAGCCGCACCATCTGGTCGTGCGGGGCGGCCGCTGGTATCTCGTCGCGTGGGACCTCGACCGGGACGACTGGCGCGTCTTCCGCGCCGACCGGATCACTCCCCGTACCCCCACCGGCCCCCGCTTCACCCCGCGCGAGCTGCCCGGCGGGTCGGTGGCGGGCTTCGTCACCGGGCGGTTCCGTGGCGCGGCCGACGGACCGGGCGGCTCGGGCGGACCGGGCGGCTCGGGCGGCGGCAGCGGCAGCGGCTCCGGTGACTGGCCCTGCCGCGGCGAAGTGATCCTCGACCTGAACGCCGCCGACGTCTCCCGCTTCGCCCGCGACGGGGTCGTCGAGGAGCTCGGCCCGGACCGCTGCCGGCTCGTCCTGGGCTCGTGGTCCTGGCCGGCCCTGGCCGCCACCGTCGGCATGTTCGACGCCGGCATCGAGGTCGTCGGACCGCCCGAGCTGACGGCCGCCTTCAGGGTCCTGGCGCGCCGTTACGCCTCAGCGGCCGACGGCGCCGACGGCGTCTGAGCCGGAACTCCCGCGCCGGGCGTGCCACTTGCGGTACACACCCAACCGGCCCGTCCCCCCGGCGACTTCGACCGTGCCCGCACCGGCGATGATGCTCGCTCAGCGATCTTATTTTTTGACTGGAACCGATCAGTTACTGTCCGGTCCCGTTCATACGGTTAGACTCACGCGACTGCATCGGGGCGGCAGGGGAGGCAGCACACAAGATGGCAGCGGCTAAGAAGATAATTCTCTACGGAGCGGTCGTCTTCGTGCTGTATACGATCATCACCTCGCCGGCCAAGGCCGCCGAACTCGTCCAGGTAGGGTTCGAGGGCATATCGAGCGCCGCGCAAGGCGTCGGCGAGTTCATGACCCAGCTCGTCCAGTGACTCTCACCTGACGACCCTCGCACGACCGCGGTCCTGCCGTGGCGCTCCCGTCGCCCCCAAGGAGTGTCCGTGATCCGCCACCTGGTCCTTTTCAAGCTCGACGAAGGCGTCTCCCGGGACGAGCCGCGCGTGGTCGCCGGCGCCCGTGCGTTCGAGGCGCTCGGCGGGCAGATCCCCGAGCTGGAGTTCTGGGAGTGCGCCTGGAACATCAGCGACCGGCCGATCGCGTACGACTTCGCCATCAACTCCGCCACCGCGGACCGCGATGCGCTGCGGCGCTACATCGAGCATCCGGCGCATGAGGCAGGCGTCGCGCAGTGGCGTGAGTTCGCCACCTGGGTGATCGCCGACTACGAGTTCTGACCCCTCGGCCTCCCCTGCCCCACGCCGCTACGGCGTGGGGCTTTTGGGCTTTTTGCCCCAACTTGCCGTCAACACGGAGTGATCAGGTGCTTGCGCACGGTGGACATGTCTTGTGATGCTATGACCGCTTTTGACGGATGAGTTGACCGCAGTCGACCGCAAAGGGGTGGCGTGACCGTGCCGGCCAGTACTACGCCTCAAGTGCCGCCCCAGCCCGAGAGCCCCGCCGAGCCCGAACCGGCACCCAGAGCCGGCCCCGGGCCCGGTCCCGACGCAGAGCCTCAGACAGAACCGCGGACCACGCCGGCGACCAAACCGGTCACGGAGACCGGGCCGGTCACGGAGACCGAGCCGGTCACCGAGACCGAGACCGAGCCGCGCACCGCCGCGCAGAGCCGGGGCGCCGACACCCGCGCCCTGACCCAGGTCCTCTTCGGCCAGCTCAAGAACCTGGAGCCGGGCAGCCACGAGCACGGCCGGGTGCGGGCCGCGCTCATCGAGGCCAATCTGCCGCTGGTGCGGTACGCCGCCGCCCGCTTCCGCAGCCGTAACGAGCCGATGGAGGACGTCGTCCAGGTCGGCACGATCGGGCTCATCAACGCCATCGACCGGTTCGACCCCGACCGCGGGGTGCAGTTCCCCACCTTCGCGATGCCCACGGTCGTCGGCGAGATCAAGCGGTACTTCCGCGACAACGTACGGACCGTCCACGTCCCCCGGCGGCTGCACGAGCTGTGGGTCCAGGTCACCGGCGCCACCGAGGACCTGACGACCGCTCACGGCCGCTCACCCACCACCGCCGAGATCGCCGAGCGGCTGAAGATCTCCGAGGACGAGGTGCTCGCCTGCATCGAGGCCGGCCGGTCGTACCACGCGACGTCGCTGGAGGCCGCCCAGGAGGGCGACGGACTGCCGGGACTGCTGGACCGGCTCGGGTACGAGGACCCGGCGCTCGCCGGCGTCGAGCACCGCGATCTCGTCCGCCATCTCCTCGTACAACTGCCCGAAAGGGAACAGCGGATCCTGATGCTCCGCTACTACAACAATCTGACGCAGTCTCAGATCAGTCAGGAACTGGGAGTCTCTCAGATGCATGTGTCAAGACTTCTGGCCCGTAGCTTTGCGCGACTGAGATCCGCAAATCGGATCGAAGCGTAACCCTCCCGAGTTTGCGGATATGTTTCTTCTCCGCACGGTCGAAATGATCCCCACACCCCCTCCGGGCTGCGCAGACGTGGTTATGGCTTGTCGACATGTCACTACAGCGTGTTGACGACTTGTGACATTCTGCGGGAACCGCGTTTGCCGCAGCCCCGCCTCCGGTATTCAGGTGGAGGCTGCGTTCCTCCGACGGGAGCGGCCACCGCGACCGTCAGCGACCTCAAGGGGGTGGCATGTCCGAAGAACAGGGCAGCTCGAAGGTGCTCACGCTTACGAAAAGCGATCCCGAGCCCAACGCTCTCGACACCGTGACCGTGGTTCAGCCGCGCGTGTCCCAGCCGGAAGCCATCGATACGCGCACTCTGTCCCGCTCCCTGTTCCTACGCCTCGCCGTGCTGGTCGGCGAGGGCCAAGAGGCGGACAGCCCCGAGCGCACCTATGTGCGCGACACCCTCATCGAGTTGAACCTGCCGCTGGTGCGGTACGCGGCGGCTCGCTTCCGCAGCCGTAACGAGCCGATGGAGGACATCGTCCAGGTCGGCACGATCGGCCTGATCAAGGCGATCGACCGGTTCGACTGCGAAAGAGGCGTCGAGTTCCCGACCTTCGCCATGCCCACGGTCGTCGGCGAGATCAAACGATTCTTCCGTGACACCTCATGGTCGGTGCGGGTGCCGCGCCGGCTCCAGGAGCTGCGGCTCGCGCTGACCAAGGCCAGCGACGACCTGGCACAGAAGCTCGACCGCTCGCCGACCGTGCCCGAACTCGCCGCCGTGCTGGGCGTGTCCGAGGAGGACGTGGTCGACGGCCTCGCGGTCGGCAACGCGTACACGGCGTCGTCGCTCGACTCGCCCTCGCCCGAGGACGACGGCGGGGAGGGCTCGCTCGCCGACCGGCTCGGCTACGAGGACATGGCGCTGGAAGGCGTCGAGTACCGCGAGTCGCTGAAGCCGCTGCTCGCCAAACTCCCGCCTCGTGAGCGGCAGATCATCATGCTGCGGTTCTTCGCGAACATGACGCAGTCCCAGATCGGCGAAGAGGTCGGCATCTCGCAGATGCATGTCTCGCGGCTGCTGACCCGCACGCTCGCGCAGCTGCGCGAGGGCCTGATCTCGGACTAGGGATCGCGGACCGGGATCGCGGCTCAGGGATCTCGGTCCGAGAAGCGGCCGAGGACATACGGAGACCCCGCCCAGCACTCAAGGCGTCGGGCGGGGTTCCGGTGGTGAATACGCTCAGCCGAAGGCCAGCCAGGCCACCACGGCCAGGATCACGACGACGGCCACGACGCCGACGATCACGCCGACCTTCGGTCCGCCACTCTGCTGCGGTGCTGCCTGACGGCGCTGCGGCTCTCCCTCGTCGACGAAGGCGCGGAACATCTGGGTGCTGCCGGCCGGGTCGGGGTTGCCCTCGGGACCCTGCGGGGCATGGGGATTGTGTGCCATGTGCCAGGACCCTAGCGAACGTACGCGTCCGGCCCAACCCCGGGCCCGCCCCGGATCGTCATATGCACGGTTCGGACCGGTGCTGACCACACCCTGACCCCGGTCCCGAGTGACCTTTCGAACACACACGCCGGTGTTTGACCATAACCATGCGATCTGTTTTGAATTCCTTTGCCTCTCTCTGCCCGATTTCGTTTGCCTGCAGCAACCAACAGCTTCTATGGTTGCCCCAAGCAACAAGATGCCGGGAGGGTCCATGGCCGCACACAGCCAGTACGCGGAACTGGCCCGGCAACTGTCGGCCATCGGCGCCATCAAGCGGGGCCTGACCCGCATCCTGCCCGCCGACTGCCCGGGCGGCTCGGCCGCCGTACTCACCCTGCTGGACCGGCACGGCGAGATGCGGATGAGCCGCCTCGCCGAACTGCTCGCCGTCGACATGTCGGTAACCAGCCGCCATGTGGCGCACGCCGCGCAGCGCGGCTGGCTGGAACGGTCCCCCGACCCCGGCGACAAGCGCTCACGCATCCTGCGGCTGACCCCCGCGGGCATCCGCATGCTCGACGAGCTGGCCGGCAGGACGACCGAGATGTTCGCCCGCGTGCTCGACGACTGGACCGACGAAGAAGTCGGACAGCTCAGCTCACTGCTGAACCGGCTCCGCGCCAGTTTCGGTGACTGCCGCGAATGGCACACGACAGACCGGTTCGACCACGGGACGCCGGAACACCGGCCCTACGACGACGACTCGTACTCCCGTACACCCGCGCATTCAGACACGTAAGACAAGGAATTTCATGGCTACGACCACACCCACAGGTGTGCGGGGCGGCCACGCCAAACACGGGGGCGAAGCAGCGCCCGGCAACGGCACGCCGATGACACACCGTCAGGTCATGGAGGCCCTCTCCGGGCTGCTCCTTGGCATGTTCGTCGCGATCCTGTCCTCCACGATCGTGACGAACGCCCTCCCCCACATCGTCTCCGACCTCGGCGGCGGCCAGAGCGCGTACACCTGGGTGGTGACCGCGTCGCTGCTGGCGATGACGGCGACCACCCCGCTCTGGGGCAAACTCTCCGACCTCTTCAGCAAGAAGCTGCTGGTCCAGGTCGCCCTGATCATCTATGTCGCGGGCTCGGTCGTGGCCGGCCTCTCGGTCAACTCCGAGATGCTGATCGCCTGCCGTGTCTTCCAGGGCATAGGCGTGGGCGGTCTCTCCGCCCTGGCCCAGATCGTGATGGCCGCGATGATCTCGCCGCGCGAGCGGGGCCGGTACAGCGGCTACCTCGGCGCGACCTTCGCCGTCGCCACCGTCGGCGGCCCGCTGCTCGGCGGTGTCATCACGGACACCTCGTGGCTGGGCTGGCGCTGGTGCTTCTACGTCGGCGTGCCGTTCGCGGTGATCGCCCTGATCGTGCTGCAGAAGACGCTGAACCTGCCGATCGTCAAGCGCAAGGTCAAGGTCGACTGGTCGGGCGCCTTCTCCATCGCCGCCGCCGTCTCGCTGCTGCTGATCTGGGTGACCTTCGCCGGCAACAAGTACGAGTGGCTCTCCTGGCAGACGTACGCCATGGTCGGCGGCTCCGTCGTCCTCGGCGCGCTCTTCGTCCTCATCGAGTCGAAGGCCAGCGAGCCGATCATCCCGCTGCGGCTGTTCCGCAACCGTACGATCACGCTGGCCTCGCTGGCCTCGCTCTTCGTCGGTATCGCGATGTTCGCCGGGACGGTCTTCTTCAGCCAGTACTTCCAGCTCGCCCGCGACAAGTCGCCGACCATGTCCGGCGTCATGACCATCCCGATGATCGGTGGTCTGTTCCTCTCCTCCACCGTCTCCGGGCAGATCATCACCAAGACGGGCCGCTGGAAGGTCTGGCTGGTCAGCGGCGGCTTCCTGGTGACGGCGGGCCTCGGCCTGCTGGGCACCATCCGGGTCGACACCCCGTACTGGCACATGGCGTTCTACATGGCGGCCCTCGGTCTCGGCATCGGCATGATGATGCAGAACCTGGTCCTGTGCACCCAGAACCAGGTGTCGGCCTCCGACCTGGGCTCCGCCAGCTCCACCGTCACCTTCTTCCGCTCGCTGGGCGGTGCGATCGGTGTCTCGGCGCTCGGTGCCGTGCTCGGCAACCGCGTCACGCACTACGTCAAGGACGGGCTGACCGCGCTCGGCCCGCAGGGCGCCGGCGTCGGCAGTGCGAGCGGCGGCGACGGCACCATCCCCGACCTGGCCACCCTGCCCGCCCCGCTGCGGACGATCATGGAGGCGGCGTACGGGCACGGTGTCGGTGACGTCTTCCTCTACGCGGCCCCCGCGGCCCTGGTCGCCTTCCTCATCACCCTGTTCATCAAGGAGATCCCGCTGCGGACCCGCGCGGTCGGCGACGCGGCGCAGGAGGCCGCGGCCGCGGCCGAGGCCGCTGAGGCTCCCGTACCGGCGGCTGTCGGCGCGCCGGTGGGCTCCGCCGCTTCCGCTGCGGTCGCCGACGTACCGGTTCAGGCGACCGCACCGATCCCGGCAGCCGAGTCGCAGCCGCAGGACGGTACGCCTGTGCGGGGCGTGGTGCGCGGCGCCGAGGGTGCTCCGGTGCCCGGCGCCGCCGTCACCCTCATCTCGCTGGGCGGCACGCAGCTCGCCCGCGCGGTGGCGGGACCCGAAGGCACGTACGCGCTGGGCGCTCCGGGCTCCGGCTCGTACGTCCTGATCGCCTCGGCCGACGGCTTCCAGCCGCAGGCCGCGACGGTGGTCGTCGGTGACGGGCCGCTGGCGTACGACGTGCTGCTGTCCGGTACGAGCGGGCTCAGCGGCTCGGTGCGCGGCGCCGACGGCGGGCTGCCCGTGGAGGGCGCGATGGTCATCGTGACCGACGTGCGCGGCGATGTGCTGGCCACCGGCAAGACCGTCGAACAGGGCGAGTTCGCGTTCGGCGAGCTGGTCCCCGGATCGGTGACCGTCGCGGTCAACGCGACCGGTTTCCGGCCGCTGGCCCTGCCGGTCGAGATCGGCGGCCAGGGCGTGACCCGGATCGAGGCGGTGCTGCAGTCCGGCGCCTTCGTACAGGGCACGGTACGGGCGGGCGCCGCGCGGCGTCCCCTCCCCGACGCGCGGGTGACGCTCGTCGACGCGGCGGGGAACGTGGTCGCCACGTCGACGACCGGCGAGGACGGCGCGTACGGCTTCGCCGATCTGGACGCGGGCGAGTACACGGTCATCGCGACCGGCTACCCGCCGGTGGCCGGCTCGTTGACAGTGGCAGGGCGCGGGGTCGACGACCACGACATCGAACTCGCCCACCCCGGCGCGTAGTCGGATCCCTTCGGGGGACCGGGGCAGGCCCTTGCCGGGCCTGCCCCGGCGCGTCACTGCGTCACTGCGTCACTGCTCCACGCGCCACCGCGGCACCGCGTAAAGAAAGAGAGAAAACGGGATGGGACTTCGCGCACAGGTACGGACGCGGGACGGCTGGGCCGTTCAGCACGCGATCGTGACCATGACCGACATGACCGGCTCGCAGGTGCTGCGGGCGGCGGCCGACGACGACGGGGGCGTGGCGGCCGACCTGGCGCTGGCGCCGGGGCCGTACACCGTGGTCGTGACGGCCGTCGGTTACGCGCCGGCGGCGGCGACCGCGCTCGTCACGGCGAGCGGCAGGGCCGAGGTCGGCACGGTCGTCCTGGCCAGGCAGGGCGGCTCCGAGCTGCCGCCGCCCGGCTCCTGGAGCCTGGACCCCGCGCACTGCTCGGTGAGCGCGGTCGCACAGCATCTGGGGATCTCCAGCGTGCACGGCCGGTTCAAGGAGTTCGGCGGCCGGATCGAGATCGTCGAGGCGGGCGGCGGGTACGAGCAGTCGCGCGTGGACGCCGTCATCAGCGCGGCGAGCATCGACACCGGCAACGGACTGCGGGACAAGCACCTCAAGTCGCCGGACTTCCTGGACGTCGAGCGCTTCCCCGAGATCAGCTACCGCAGTACCGGGCTGACCCCGGCGGGCCAGGACCGCTGGACGGTGCACGGGCAGCTCTCGCTGCACGGCGTCCTGCGCGACGTGGACCTGGACCTGCGCTACCTGGGCAGCGGGCCCGACCCGTGGGGCGGCGTGCGGGCGGCGTTCCGCGCGACCACCGAGCTGCGCCGCGAGGACTTCGCCATGAACTACAACCAGGTCATGCAGGCCGGCATCTCGATGATCGGGACGACGCTCCGCGTCGAGCTGGACATCCAGGCGGTGCAGGGCGACCTGCCGCCGATGTGACGGGAGCCGCACGTCCTGGGCGTCGTAGGCTGCGGAGCATGGCACCGAACATCGCAACGAACACATCAGTCGACCGCGACGAGCTGCTTGAGTTCGTCCGGCCGAGGCACCGCGCGATCCTGCTGACCACCCGCTCCGACGGCCGCCCGCAGGGCTCCCCGCTCACCTGCGGCGTGGACGACTCGGGGCGGATCGTCATCTCCACGTACCCGGAGCGCGCGAAGACCCGGAACGCGAAGCGGGACGAGCGGGTCAGCGTGATCGTCCTGTCGGACGACTGGAGCGGGCCCTGGGTGCAGATCGACGGTACGGCCGAGGTGCTGGACGTACCGGAGTCGGTCGAGCCGCTCGTGGAGTACTTCCGGAACATCTCCGGCGAGCACTCGGACTGGGACGAGTACCGCGCGGCGATGGTGAAGCAGGGCAAGTCGATCATCCGTATCACCCCGGAGCGATGGGGCCCGCTGGCGACCGGCGGCTTCCCCGCGCACCTGGCGCCGAAGGAGTAGCGTGTTCGGCGCTCGACGTTCGGCGCTCGACGTTCGGCGCTCGACGTGGCGCCGGTGGCGGGCGTCTGTGGCGGGCGTCTGTGGCGCGGCGCCGCTCGCGTATCGCCTGTGGTGCGTGCGGGGGCTGATCCTTGCGGTCAGCCCCGCGCGCGCATCGCCTCGATGCCGGCGATGAGCAGTTCGAGCGCGAACGTGAAGTTCCGCTCGCGCATCTCCTGCACCGTGTCGCCGTCGCGCGGCGCCATGATGTTGCTGGCGCTCTCGAAGTCCCGCCGGAACGTGGGCTCTTCGTTGATCGTCCCCATGGCCAGATGGAAGTACTCCTCCTGGCTCAGTCCCGCGTCGGCGCAGCGCTGCACGAAGTGGCCTTCGATCGTGCCGAATCCGTACACGAACTGGAAGACGGCTGCCAGCGCGCCCGTCTGTCCTTCCGTCCCGAGGCCGGTCCTGCTGAGGACGCCCTGCACGGCCGATGTGAACACCGTCGCGTGCGGGCCGATGTTCAGATACCGGCCGACGAGCGGCGAGACCCAGTGGTGACGGACCAGCACATCGCGGTAGCTGGCGGCGAGTTCGCGCATCTGGTCGCGCCAGTCGGCCGACTCGTCCGTCAGGTCGGGGACTTCGACCTCTCCGAAGACGGCGTCGAGGGCCAGCTCCATGAGGTCGTCCTTCGTGTCCACGTACCAGTAGAGGGACATGGCCGTCACGCCGAGTTCCGCGGCGAGCCGGCGCATGGAGAACTTGGCGGGGCCTTCGGCGTCGAGCAGCCGTACGGACACGGCGGTGATCCGGTCGCGGTCGAGCCCGGTGGACTGCTCGGCGCCCTCGGCCTTGCGTCCGCCGCCGCCACCGCGGCGGCCGTGCTGCTTCCCCTCCAGCCAGACGCTGGTCCGGGGGGCCCGCTCGGTGCGATCGGCTTCCGACACCATGGATGAGCCTCCTCGGTTCCTGTCTGCCGGACGGGCGCCGCCGGAATCCGGACGTCCGCTGCTGAGATGCTATGCCGCTCCTGTCAGTGATAGTGCCCGCTCAGCGCGGCTCAACAGCAAGGACGCCGGTCCGCGACGGACCGGCGTCCTCGGTGACGTGCTGTCAGCTACTGCCGCTGCGTGAGGTCGTACAGGGTGGTGCCGTCGACGGTGACTTCGTGGAAGGTCGCGGCGACCCAGGTGGTGATGGCTGAGCTGGCGGCGCCCCCGGGGCCGCCGCCCCCGGGGCCGCCGCCCGCGTTCTCCCCGCCGCCGCTCGCGCCGCTCGTGCCGGCCAGGAAGTAGTGCACCTTGCCGTCGGACACGTACTGCTTGAACTGCGCGAGGGTCGGGGACGGGTCGCTGCCGTTGAATCCGCCGATCGCCATGACGGGCCGCTCGGTGGCGAGTTGGTAGCCGGCGGCGTTCTGGGAGCCGATCGCCGCTGCCGCCCAGGTGTAGTCACCCGCGTTCTTGAGGAGCGCGGCCTTCACCTGGGAGCTGACCTTCGTACCGCCGAGCAGGCCCCCCATGCCGCCGCCCATGCCCCCGTCCATGCCGCCCATGGCGCCGCCACGGGGGCCCTTCGCGGTGCCGCCGGGCGCCTGGCCCGTTCCCGGTTGCTGCCCGGCTCCGGGCTGCTGACCTGCCGTCCCGGGCTGCTGTCCGGTCGTCCCGGGCTGCTGTGGCATCCCGCCCGCGCCTGGCGTACGGCCCTGGCCGGGGCCGCCGCCGCCCGGCCTGCCGCCGCCGCCGAAGCCGCCGCCGGGGCCGCCGCCGGGGCCGCCCCGCGCCGACGCGGGTCCCGCCGTGATGATCGACCCGGTGTGCGGCGTACCGACCGTGGACAGCGTGTACGCCAACGGCCCGGCCAGCGAGGCGGCGACGGCGAGGACCGCCACGGCGAGCACCGCGCGCCGCCCGAGCAGGACCGTACCGATGAGGGCCGCCGCCGCGAGCAGCGCGCCCACCAGCACCGCCCAGCGCAGCCACGGCAGGTAGTCGGGGGTCCGGTCGAGGAGGACGTACGACCAGACGGCGGTCCCCGCGGTCGTCACGCTCAGCGTCAGCGAGCCGAGCAGCCGGCCGCGTTCCTCCCACAGGACGGTGGCACCCATCCCGACGAGAGCCGCGATGTACGGGGCGAGCGCGACCGTGTAGTACTCGTGGAAGATCCCGGCCATGAAGCTGAAGACCGCCATGGTCATCAGCAGGGCGCCGCCCCACACCAGGAACGCGGCGCGCGCCGTGTCCGTACGCGCGGCCCTGCGGGTCACCACCAGACCGGCGACGAGCAGCAGCAGCGCGGCGGGCAGCAGCCAGGAGATCTGGCCGCCGACGGTCTCGTTGAACATCCGGCCGAGCCCGGTCTGACCCCAGCCCCTGCCGCCGCCAGCGCCACCTCCGCCGGGGCCGCCTGGCGCGCCGCCGCCCGGGGCACCGCCGCCTCCGACGCTGCCGGTCTCGTCGCCGCTGATCCGGCCGAAACCGTTGTAACCGAAGGTGAGTTCAAGGAACGAGTTGTTCTGCGAGCCGCCGATGTACGGGCGCGACGACGCGGGCCACAGCTGCACGATCGCGACCCACCAGCCGCCGGAGACCACCAGGGCGACTGTGGCCAGGGCGAGTTGGCCCAGCCTGCGCCGTACAGGGGTGGGCGCGCACACGGCGTACACGACGGCGAGCGGCGGCAGGATCAGGAACGCCTGGAGCGTCTTCGTCAGAAACGCGAAGCCAACGGCGACGCCCGCCCACAGCAGCCACTTCGTCCGCGCGTCCTCCAGCGCCCGCAGGACGAAGTAGACGGTGGCGGTCATCAGCAACGCGAGCAGCGCGTCCGGGTTGTTGAAGCGGAACATCATCGCGGCGACCGGTGTCAGCGTCAGCACGAGGCCCGCCGTCAGCCCGGCGGTCGCGCTGAAGCGGCGGCGTACAGCGGCGTACAGCAGCGCGACCGTCCCGACGCCCATCAGCGCCTCGGGCACCAGGATCTGCCAGGAGCCGAGGCCGAAGAGACGTACGGACAGGGCCATCGGCCAGAGCGCGGCCGGGGGTTTGTCGACGGTGATGGAGTTCGCGGCGTCGGACGAGCCGAAGAAGAACGCCTTCCAGCTCTCGCTGCCCGCCTGGACGGCGGCGGAGTAGAAGGAGTTGGCGTAGCCGGACGAGCCCAGGTCCCAGAGCTGGAGCAGCGCGGCGGCCAGCAGGAGTACGAGCAGGGCGGGCCGCACCCAGCGGGCGTCGTCGGCCCTGCCGCGCCAGAGCCGGCCGACGGCGGACGCGGCAGCGGCGGAGGCGGTGGTCCGGGACGGGCCGCCGTGGCGGTGGGGGGTGATGGTCGTGGTCATCGCGCGTTCCTCGGGTCGGGAGCGTGGGTGTCGACGCGGTCGGTGCGGTCGGGGGTTTCGGCGCGGTCGGGGCTGTCGGCGCGGTCGGGGCTGTCGGCGCTGTCTGTGTGACCGTGGGTCTCTGCCGGAGTCCGGCGGTCGGGGAAGACCCAGGCGCGCAGCAGCAGGAACCGCAGCACCGTCGCGGCGAGGTTGGCGGCGATCAGTACGGCCAGCTCGGTGGAGTGCGAGGGCGAGCCTGCCGCGGCGTCGAGCGCGGCGAGCGAACCGCTGGTCAGGGCCAGTCCGATGGCGAAGACGACGAGGCCCTGCGCCTGGTGGCGGGCGGCGCGGTCCCGGCCGCGCACACCGAAGGTGAGTCTGCGGTTGGCGGCCGTGTTGGCGACCGCGGAGACGAGCAGAGCGGCGGCGTTGGCGAGTTGTGGACACAGGGTGGCGCGGAAGAGGGAGTAGAGCAGAAGATAGAAGAGCGTGGACAGGGCGCCCACGAAGCAGAAGCCGACCAGTTGCCTGGCGAGTCCGCCCGGCACTCCACCGATCCGGCGGTCCCTTGGGTCATCACCGAAGGGCCTCACGAGCCGGTCCAGCGGCAGCGCGCCCATCGCCAGCGCGCGTCCCACCCGCCAGACGCCCTTGAGATCCTCGACGGCCGTGGACACGATCCGCACACGGCTGTCGGGGTCGTCCACCCAGTCCACGGGCACCTCGTGGATCCGCAGCCCGGCGCGTTCGGCGAGGACGAGCAGTTCCGTGTCGAAGAACCACCCGCTGTCCTCGACCATCGGCAGCAGCCGTTCGGCGACGTCCCGCCGTATGGCCTTGAAACCGCACTGCGCGTCGCTGAAGCGCGCGGAGAGGGAGGATTTGAGAATGAGGTTGTAGGCCCGGGAGATGAACTCCCGCTTGGGCCCGCGCACGACCCGCGACGACCGGGCGAGCCGGGACCCGATCGCCAGATCCGAGTGGCCGGAGATGAGAGGGGCGACAAGCGGCAGCAGTGCGTTGAGGTCGGTGGACAGATCCACGTCCATGTAGGCGAGGACCGGCGCGTCGGAGTGCGACCAGACGGCCCGCAGTGCGCGGCCCCGGCCCTTCTCCTCCAGACGGCAGGCCCGTACGCGGGGCATCGTCGCCTCTAGTCGGGCAGCCACCTCGGCGGTGCGGTCGGTGCTCGCGTTGTCGGCGACGGTGATGCGGAAGCTGTACGGGAAGGTGCGGGCGAGGTGGTCGTGCAGCCGCCGCACACAGGGTTCGAGGTCCCGCTCCTCGTTGTGGACGGGGATCGTCACATCGAGCATGGGGGCGGTGTCCGCACCGACCGGGAGGTGTTCCCGTGCCGGGAGGGCGCCCCAGGGCGTATCGGTTCGCATGCCGTCGACACTCGCCAAGAGCGCTGTCAGGGCTGTGTGGTGAGGCTGTGCCCAGGCTGTGAGTCGGTGGATTCGCCGTCCGGCGAACCGGTGCCGGGTGAACCGGTGTCGGCCGGCAGCCGGACCGTGAAGACGGTCCGTCCGGGCGCGCTGCGTACGTCCACGCTGCCGCCGTGCGCGGTGACCACGGCCCGCACGATGGCGAGACCGAGGCCGGTCGACCCGGCGGCGCGGGAGCGCGAGGCGTCGCCGCGCGCGAAGCGCTCGAAGACGCGTGGCAGCAGGGCAGGCGGGATCCCGGGCCCGTCGTCCTGTACGTCGAGGACGACCCACCGGCCGGCCTCGTGACGTATCCGCGCGGTGACGGTCGTGCCGGGCGGGGTGTGCGTACGGGCGTTGGCGAGGAGGTTGACGAGCACCTGCTGGAGACGGGAGGAATCACCCCGGACGACTGCTGCCGCGACGGCGGCGTCCGGCAGGTCGAGGCGCCAGTGGTGGCCCTGGCCTGCGGCGCGTGCGTCGCTGACCGCGTCCACGACCAGCGGGGTGAGGTCCACGCTCCCGTACGACTCGCTCGCCGGCAGCCGGCCGGCGTCGAGCCGGGCGAGGAGCAACAGGTCCTCGACCAGCCCGGTCATCCGCTGCGCCTCGGACTCGATCCGGCCGAGGGCGTGCCGGGTGTCGGGGCCCGTCTCCTCGTCGCCGCGGCGGGTGAGTTCGGCGTATCCCCTGATCGAGGCGAGCGGGGTGCGCAGTTCATGGCCGGCGTCGGCCACGAACTGGCGTACGCGCGTCTCGCTCTCCTGGCGGGCGGCAAGCGCGGAGCCGACATGGCCGAGCATCCGGTTGAGTGCGGCGCCGACCTGGCCGACCTCGGTGCGCGGGTCGGCCTCCGCCGCCGGCACCCGGACGAGGGGGGCCACCTCGCCGCTGTGCAGGGGCAGTTCGGAGACATGGGTGGCGGTCGTGGCGACCCGGCGCAGCGGGCGCAGCGCCACTCCGACGAGTACGGCTCCGGCGATGCCCGCCGCGATCAGTCCTGCGACGGTGACGCACACCTCGACCAGGACCAGGGTGCCGAGGGTGTTCTGGACGGAGGTGAGCGGTACGCCCACGAGGAAGGAGCCATGGCCGCTGCTCACGTACACCACGCGGTAGTCGCCGTGTCCGGGCAGCGAAAGGGTGTGCGGGGAGCCGTCGCGGGAGACGCCGGCGAGGGCGGCGTTCTGGTCGGCGGTGAGGGGCTGCCCGGCGATACGCGGGCCCTGGCCGTCGGTGTTCTGCTGGGTGCTGATCAGGGCGCGGCTGATGGATCCGGCGTCGGACAGTTCGGCGCCGACCGTGCCGACGGGCGCGCCACCGCCCGTCACGATCTTGAGCGCGTCGTCCCGGTCAGGCAGCAGGACCGGCGTGTCGGGGCCGGCGCCGCCGGGCGGTCCTGCGGCCCGCGCGGCTATCGCGTGGACCTGCTGGTCGAGCTGGTCGTAGAGGTACGAGCGGAAGGCGATCGTGGTGACCGTCCCGATCACGGCGGCGACCACGGCGATCAGCGCGACCGCCGACACCACGAGCCGGGTGCGCAGCGACCAGCGCCTGCGCATGCCGGTACGGGTCCGCGTGCGCGTGGGCGTGCCTGTGCCTGTGCCTGTGCCTGTGCCTGTGCCTGTGCGGCCTGTCACTGAGGTGCGAGGCTCGGCTCGCCGGGCTTGATCAGATAACCGGCGCCGCGCCTGGTGTGGATCATCGGCGGGCGTCCCGCGTCGATCTTCCGGCGCAGATAGGAGATGTAGAGCTCGACCACGTTGGCCTGGCCGCCGAAGTCGTACGACCACACCCGGTCCAGGATCTGTGCCTTGCTGAGCACCCGGCGCGGGTTGCGCATGAGGTAGCGCAGCAACTCGAACTCGGTCGCGGTCAGATGGATGGACTGGCCTGCGCGGGTGACGTCATGGCTGTCCTCGTCGAGGGTCAGATCCCCGACGACCAGCAGTGACTCCGACCGTACGGCGGCAGCGCCGGAGCGCCGGATCAGACCGCGCAGCCGGGCCACGACCTCCTCCAGGCTGAACGGCTTGGTGACGTAGTCGTCGCCGCCCGCCGTCAGCCCGGCGATCCGGTCCTCGACCGCGTCCTTCGCCGTGAGGAACAGGACGGGCACGTGCGGGAGTTCGCGGCGCAGCCTGCCGAGGACGGCCATGCCGTCCATGTCGGGCAGCATCACGTCGAGTACCACGGCGTCGGGCCGGAAGTCACGCGCCGAGGTCATCGCCGAGGCACCGTCGGCCGCGCTGGCCACCTCCCACCCCTCGTACCGCAGGGTCATCGAGAGCAGTTCGGTGAGGGAAGCCTCGTCGTCGACAACGAGTATGCGGACGGGGCTCCCGTCCGGCCTGAGCATTTCGGTACGCCCGCGGGGCGAGGTGATGGTCATGCTCCATACCCTGGGGACGCCCTCTGAGAGGGTTCTTGCGCCTTTCTGTGATTTCCCTGAGAAACGTGAAGGGCTCTCAGCCCGCCTGCGGACCACCCGGGTCCGTCACCGGGTCCATCGCCGGATCCGTTACCGGAGCCGTCACCGGAGCCGTCACGGCGTCGGCCAGGCCGAAGAGCCGGGCGCCGTTCTCGTAACAGACCGCCCGCAGCCAGGGGTCGCCGAGACCCAGCGCTTCCAGGGCCTCCAGCTGGTGGACGTACGGATACGGAATGTTGGGGAAGTCCGACCCGAGGAGGATCCGGTCCCCGAGGTCGGCGAGGCGGCCCCGCGCCTCCTTCGGGAACGGCGCGAAGCCCTCGCCGAAGTCCGTGAAGGCGATGGTCGTGTCCAACCGCACCTCCTCGTAGCGCGCCGCCAGCTCCAGGAAGCCCGTGTACTCCGGCATCCCCAGATGCGCGATCACGAGCGGCAGCCGGGGATGGCGTGCCAGCAGCCGTGCCACCGGTTCTGGCCCGGTGTACTTGCCGGCGACCGGACCCGAGCCGCAGTGCATCACCACCGGCACCGCCGCGTCGCTGAGCAGCCCCCACACCCCGTCGAGACGCTCGTCGTTGGGGTCGTAAGCCCCCACCTGCACATGCGACTTGAAGATCCGCGCGCCGCCCTCGACCGCCTCGCGTACGTACGTCTCGACGCCGTCCTCGGGGAAGAGCGTCGCGGTCTGCAGACAGTCGGGGGTGCGGGCGGCGAAGCCGGCGGCCCAGCCGTTCAGCCAGTCCGCCATGCCGGGCTTGTGCGGGTAGAGCAGCGAGGTGTAGGCGCGCACGCCGAACGCGCGGAGCAGGGCGACCCGTTCGTTCTCCTCGTGCCGGTAGGTGATGGGCCACTCCATCCCGACGAGCGGACCGGCCGACTCGAAGTACTCCCAGACCTTCTTGAGGACGCGTTCGGGCATGAAGTGCGTGTGTACGTCGACGAGTCCGGGCAGTCCGACCCGCGCGCGGAACCGCCGTACGGCCTCGACCTCGGCGTCGCCGCCCGCCACCGTGATGCCGTCGGCCGTGACCGCACCCGCGGTGACCGCGCCCGACGTGACACCGCCCGCCCCGGACCTGCCCGTCGCGGCTCGGGCCGCCCCGGACCTGCCCGTCACAGACTCGCCCGTAATACCGGCACCCGCGCCGCTGACCCCACCCGCCTCTTGATCGTTCATGTGCTCCACCTTCCGACCGGGACCGGCGCCGTGTCCACCGAACGCGGAAGTGAGGTCAAAAGAGCCCGTCCTGCCCGGTGGGAACGACATCCGCGCGCAACTCCCGTACGGGAACGGTCAGCGCACCGCCAGGATCGGACGAGACCAGTTCCCAGCCGATCATCAGCCGGGTGTCGAGGACGACGAGGCCGCCGTCGGCCGTGGCCAGATGCAGATCGGGTCCGGCGGCGGCGACCAGCCGTCCCGCCACGTGACCACCGTCGACCAGTTCGCCCACCACGCCCGTCGCCGGGCCGAGCCCGTCGAGTCCGAAGGCGTCCGCGTGGTCCACCGCGCCGAACCCGGCGCGTTCCAGGGTCTGCGGCCACGCTTCGAGCGCGACCGCGCGGGCGTGCAGCGCGCCGACCTCGGCCGCCCGTTCGCCGCGCGGCGGCAGCGCCGTACGGACGGCCCGCTTGCGCTCGTACGGGATACGGTCCGGCACCCCGAGCGCGGTGCGCAGCACCTCCTCGGTCCGCCGGGCGGCCATCAGCGGCCCGCGCCCCAGCCACGAGAAGGTGACGGCGCCCTGCTCCAGCAGCCGCGCCGAGCCCCGCGCCTCGGCGGTGATCCCGACCTTCACCAGACCGGGGCCGAACCAGGCGAGATAGACGCGGTACGGGCGCGGATCGTCGAAGGTGTCGGCGGCGACGGAGTGCGCCCGGTCGAGCCGCGCGCACTCGGGGCACTGCCCGCCGGTGCTGCGCCCCGCCACGACCGCGCCGAGGGGGCAGACGTTGCCGCGGGCGCCGGGGCAGTACCGGCCGCCGACGGCGCGAAAGGCCAGCTCACGCCCGTACACCAGCTCGCTGGCACGGGTCCGCACGCGGCTGCCGTCGCCGCTCAGCCACTGGAGCGCGGGCGCCCCGCCGGGCCACCGCAGCCCGGCCGCCCGCCAAGCGCCACTCACGCTGTGCCCCCTCCGTACCGAGGGATCCACTCTAGGGGGCGCGCGGGGCGCGGAGCTGAGCGCCGGAACGCGGCGCAGGACCGATGGCGCTAGCGTCGGAGGGGAGAAAAGCCGCATTTCACCAACCGCCCCGCTGAAGGACGCGATTCCCATGAAGCACGCGAAACTCGCCGACCTCGACGTCGCGCGTATCGGCCTCGGATGCATGGCGATGTCGGCGTACTACACCGGCGCCGGATCGGACGACGCCGAGGCGATCCGCACCATCCACCGGGCGATCGACATCGGAGTGACCCTGTTCGACACCGCCGAGATCTACGGCCCGTACAAGAACGAGGAACTCGTGGGCCGCGCGCTCGCCGGCCGGCGCGACCAGGTGGTGCTGGCGACGAAGTTCGGCGCCCTCTCGCACCGCGAAGGCGTGGACGGCGACCTCGACAGCACGCCGGAGAACATCCGGCTGGCCGTGGAGGGCTCCCTCAAGCGGCTCGGCACGGACCACATCGACCTCTACTACCAGCACCGGGTCGACACGAACACCCCCATCGAGGAGACGGTGGGCGCCCTCGCCGAGCTGGTCGCCGCGGGCAAGATCCGCCATATCGGCCTCTCCGAGGCCGCCCCCGCGACGATCCGCCGCGCGCACGCCACCCACCCGGTCACGGCGCTGCAGACCGAGTACTCCCTGTGGGCCCGCGAGCCGGAGGCGGAGCTGCTGCCGCTGGTACGGGAGCTGGGCATCGGCTTCGTACCGTACTCACCGCTCGGCCGCGGCTTCCTGACCGGCGGCATCCGCTCGACGGACCAGCTGGCCGACGACGACTTCCGCAGGACCGACCCGCGCTTCGCGAACATGGCGCAGAACGTCCACATCGTCAACGAGGTCGAGGCGGTGGCCGAGGCGGCGGGAGCGCGGCCGGCGCAGGTCGCGCTGGCCTGGCTGCTGGCCCAGGGCGACGACATCGCGCCCATCCCGGGGACGAAGCGGGTCTCCCGGCTGGAGGAGAACGTGGCGGCCGACGCCCTGACCCTCACCCCCGACCAGCTCGGCCGTCTGAACGCGCTCAAGCCGCCGACGGGCGACCGCTACGCGGACATGACCACGCTCAACAACTGACCCGGGCCTTGCTCCGCGGGTGCCGTGTCGGCGTACCGTTCGTCGGGAAGCGAACGGCGAGCGAGTGACGCGGCGACGCGTATGCGACATACACGGCGTATGCGACGCACGTGCCGCGCGTGCTGCAGCACGCGACGTATGCGAACGGAGGCACGGACGCCATGGCGGCACCGGAAGCACGGCCCACGCCCCACCACCGCGCACCCCCGGTCCACACGGACCCCGCGGCGGTCACGCTGGAGACCGCCCTCCTGGCCCTCGCCGATCCCGTACGCCGCATCCTGGTACGGGAACTGGCAGCCGCCGCCGACTGGGAGCGCCCCTGCGGCAGCTTCGACGTACCGGTCACCAAGGCCACGCTGAGCCGCCACTTCACCGTGCTGCGCGACGCGGGCCTGCTGGAGCAACGCGACGCCGGCGCGAAACGCCTGAACCGCCTGCGCCGCCCGGAGTTCGAAGCCCGGTTCCCGGGGCTGCTGACGCTGGTGCTCACCTCGACCGAGAGCTGAGCGCCTTCACTCCTCACCGGCGGCACGGTCGGTCAGCCCGGCGGCGGTCTGGGTGAGGTGCTGGACCAGCACCTCGACCGCGGTGTCGGCGTCACCGGCCAGCGCCGCCTGTTCCAGCCGCCGGTGCTCGGCGACGCCGTCCCGGCCGGGATTACGGTGCGCCGACCAGCGGCGGGCCAGCTCGCTCGCGGTCCACATCCGGTCGAAGGTGTCCATCAGGACCGGGTTGTCGCAGCCCTCCAACAGGGTGCGGTGGAAGACCCGATGAGCTTCGGACCACGCGCCGCTGTAGTACTCGCCCTCCTCCGGCAGATAGACCGGGGTACGGCTCAGCCGGTGGTGCGCGGCGCGCACCCGGGCCTCCCAGCCGACGTCGCCGCGCTCGACGGACATCCGCAGCAGGACCGGCTCGACGGTCCTGCGCGCCTCGGCGATCTCCTGCCAGCGGCGGTCGGAGAAGGCAGGCACGGCGAACCCGCGGTTCGGCAGCCGATCGGCGAGCCCGTCCCCGACGGCCCGCACCAGCGCCTCACGCACCACGGCCAGACTCACGCCTTGCTCCTTGGCGAGGTCCTGCGGCTTGAGGGCGGCCCCGGGGGCGTGGTCCCCCCGCATGATCGCGTCCCGCAGGCGCACGTAGACCTGCTCGGAGAGCATCTGCTTGCCCTGGGCGGCCGGGGGCTGGGAGGTCTGACTCATGTCGTCACAATAGACGATGGTTTGAATAATCGATTATCACTGCTATCGTCGATTGAGTGAGCCCGGAGCACACCGGACCACACCCGAGCAACGCATCACCCCCGAAAGGAACAGCACGATGACCGCGAACGACCCCTTCGCCCGGCTCCCCGAGGCGGCCACCTTCACCGTCACCAGCACCACCGTCACGGAAGGCTCCGCCCTGCCCCCCGCGCAGTTGTCCGGCATCTCCGGTGTCCCCGGCGGCCAGGACATCTCCCCGCAGCTGTCCTGGACCGGCGCCCCGGAGGGCACGAAGAGCTACGCCGTCACCGTCTACGACCCCGACGCCCCCACCGGCTCCGGGTTCTGGCACTGGGCGGTCGCCGACATCCCCGCAACCGTCACCGAACTGCCGGCGGGCGCGGGCGACGACACCGGCTCGGGCCTGCCCGAAGGCGCCTTCCAACTCCCCAACGACGCCCGCGCGTCCCGCTACATCGGCGCCGCCCCGCCGGCCGGCCACGGCCCGCACCGCTACTTCACCGTGGTGCACGCACTCGACGTCGACTCCATCGGCATCCCCACCGACGCCACCCCGGCAGTCCTCGGCTTCACGATGGCCGGCCACATACTCGGCCGAGCGGTCCTGACCACCACGGCCGAAACCCCTGGCCGATGAGTTGAGGGCTCGCCAGCCGTCTACAGGGGAGAACACCCAAGAAGAGCCCGAGGAAAGGTGATCGCCATGGACGTGGCGCGCGTACTGATGGTCGCACCGGTACGAGACATCGAGGTGGCCGTGACCTGGTACGAACGACTCCTGGGCCGCCCGGCCGACACCCGCCCGATGCCCTCCCTGGCCGACTGGCACCTCACCCCCGGCGGCTGGCTCCAGGTCTTCGAGGGCCCCGAGCACGCGGGCACCACCCTCCTGAACCTGGAGGTCCCGTCCCTGGACAAGGCCCTGTCAGAACTCAACACGCGCGGCCTGACGACGACCCCGGTCCAACAGGGCGGCAAAACCACCCGCATCGCCTCCCTACAGGACCCGGACGGCAACCGAGTAACCCTCCTGGAAAACCCAGTCACCTGACACCCCCGGGCATTACCTGCCGCCCCGGGATCCCTCCGCTCACGGAGCGACCGCGCGGACCAGGAGCGTCCCGATGTGGCCGGGGTGAGGCGCGTCGAGCACCTGGGCGTGGGCGGTGGCGAAACCGGCCCGGGTGAGCAGGCGCTGCCACACGGCCGGGCGGTAGCTGTAGCGGTAGGTGAACATCGCCTTGCCCGCGAACCCTCCCTTGTACATGCCTTGCGGACCATAGGCGCCGGGGATGGCGGGGGGTTGCGAGAAGACGAAGACGCCGCCCGGCCTGAGTCTCTGGCGAACGAGTGGGAAGAGACGGCCAGGGTCGCTGAACCAGGCGGCTCCGAAGATCGAGTAGACCGCGTCGTACACGTCCTCGTGCCGGCTCAGGTACTCCAGCACCTCGGAGTGCACGAACTCGGCCCCGGTGCCTGCCCACCTCGTGGTGGTCTTCTCGACCATGACGGGCGACAGGTCGACGCCCCGAGCGGCGATGCCGCGACGGGCGAGGCAGGCGAGGGCGCGGCCGGTGCCGCAGCCGATCTCCAGCACGGATCGCGGGTTCCCAAGCAGCTCTGGGCCCGGCCCGTGACCGGCGTACTGGGTCCAGCAGAAGCTCGGCTCGACGTCATCCTTGAAGGCGGAAGCGGCGAAGGTGTCCCACAACTCCGCCTCGGCGGCGATGTCATGTTGTGCGGGCAAGGCGATTCCTGTTCACAAGGGCCGGCCCCTGTCCTCCGCAGGAGCGAGGACGGAGGCCGGCGCAGAACTGTTCAGTGACTGTCGGGGACCTTGTTGTCGCACGGCGAGCAGGCCGCACCGTCGATCTCCCACAGCTCCTCGTCGATGTCGAAGCCGATGGACTTCAGGAAGTCCGCCGTACGCAGGCACAGCCCGTCACCGCGGCGCTCGATGAACGGTGCGTGGTGCTTGTAACGGCCCTCGTTGTACGCGTCACAGAGAGCCCACCACACGGGCGTGTCGAGGATGAGCTGGTGCACCCCGACATCGACGAGCTTGCCGACCCCGAGGTGTACCTCGGGATGCTCCATGCAGCCGACGGTGTACATGACGGCGTTGGCGAGGATGCGTTCGGCCATGTCGCGGACCATCGTGTGGTCGCGCAGCAGCAGGGCGACCTCGCGGTCCCAGAGCGTCATGCCGCTGTCCAGCACGTTGATCGTCAGGTGCCTGATGCCAGGCTGGACGGTGTTGAGGAGTTCCTTCGCGTCCCGCGTACGGGTGTGGACGGGCCGGTCGAGCGTAACGGTCATGGACATACTCCTTCGAAGACAGGTCTTGGGGAGCGCGGTACCGATGAACAGGACGGTATGCAGGTGGGATTGCCGGCCGCGATGCTGTGTTCTCGGATGTTCTCCTGATCCGGCCGAATGTTCGCGTCTGGTCTCGCGCCACAGCGTGTACGCGGTAGCGCGGGCACCTCGGCGCTGGCGATGCTGGTGAGGACAGGACCCCACCCCACGGGAGGCGACCGTGCCACGACGACTGCGTTTCAACGGCACCGACAGCAAGAACGGTGGCTGTCCAGCCGTTCACGAGGATCTCGACTCCGGTGAGATCCTGGTCCAGGGGACACCGCTCACCGACCCCGAGGACATCGCCCAGCTCCAGCACTTCGGCGCTGACGATGCCGTGGTGGTCGTGCCACGTGAACTCCTCGTCCATCACGGGCCCAAGGAGGTCATCCACGTGCCCGAACTGATCGACCGGAAAGAGTTCGGCCGACTCTTCGAAACCTTCGCGCACTCGGCCTGGCACCTGGAGACCCGGCGGGGCTACGCGTCGGATCGGGAGGACCCCGGGTTCGCGGAGTTCCTCACGACCGGCACCGCCCCGTCCGACCTCGACAGCGAGTGGTGCGCGAACATCCGTCGACAGACGGGCGACGGCAAGTACGTGGGGCGGGTGCGCGTCGTCGACAACCCTCCGACGGAGGGACAGCTGTTCCTGCTCGACTACGCGAAATGCAACGCGGCCACAGGCGAGGACGTACGGAACCTGTGGCGCGAGGACGCGGAACGGCTCCGGCTGCCCGCCGAAGACTTCTGGATCTTCGACAGCCGCCTGGTGGCCGTACTGGGCTTCGATGACGAGGACGTCCTCCGCGACGTCGAGGTCATCACGGAGCCCGCCACGGTCTTGCGGTACTGCCAGATCCGCGACGCCGCGGTACACAAATCCGCGCCGTACGACGAGTTCACGGCGCACGTCGACGCCCAACCCTAACGAGCGGAACCAGTGAGCACAGACTTCCAGCAGGCCAGGGAGGCCCTCGGGCTGCGCTTGAGGGAACTCCGGCTGTCGACGCCGGGCGGACGGCTCACCGGTACACAACTCGCCCGACGGCTCGGCTGGCCGCACTCCAAGATCTACAAGCTGGAGAACGGCCGGCAGACCGCCACGAGCGAAGACCTGCGGGCCTGGGCCGAAGGCGTCGGCCGTCAGGACGTCTTCGACGAGCTGAACACCCTGCTGCGGGGCTTCGAATCCCACATCCGCTCCTGGCGCCGACAACTGGCCGCCGGTCACAGGCCCGTGCAGGACGGCTGGAACCTCGAAGTCGCGCGGTCCCGGGCCATCCACGCCTGGGAGGAGTCTGTCGTTCCTGGCATGTTGCAGACGGCCGACTACGCGCGGCACGTCTTCCTTCGGTACGCCGACCTTCAGGGTTCGGTCCGCGACACCGACGCGGCGGTCCGCGCCCGCATGCGGCGCCAGGAGTGGCTGTACGAAGCGGGCCGCAAGCTCCACGCCCTCGTGTGGGAAGCGGCCCTCCACGCCCTGATCTGTCCGCCGTCCGTCCTCGCCGGCCAACTCGACCGCCTCGCGGGCACCATCGGCATGGACACCGTGGAGCTGGGCATCATCCCCCTGAATGCCCCGCTCAAGATCCCGGCGGCCAACGGTTTCTGGGTCTTGGACGACAGGCTCGTCATCGCCGAGGACTGGCATGCGGAGCTGTGGCTGGACGACGCGGACAGCGTGGCCGCGTACCTGCGAGTCTGGAACACGCTCCGCGAATCCGCCGTGTACGGCGCCGAGGCGCACAACGTCATCAACGCGGCACGAAGGGGCCTCGCTTCACGCTGAGACGCGGAAACCTCCAGGCCAGAACTGCCAGAACGAGCACCAACGTGGCGATCGAGACGGGGCCGACTCGGAGCGCCCCTCACGCGAAGGACGCACGCCGATGCACCTCGCGTTCCAGTCATGCCGCGGTTGCGGTACTTCGGTGCTGTGCGGGGCACGCAAAAGGCCCCCCGGTTTTCTCCGGGGGGCCTCTGAGCTGCTGTGCACTCGGCAGGATTCGAACCTGCAACCTTCTGATCCGTAGTCAGATGCTCTATCCGTTAAGCTACGAGTGCTTGGCGTTCCGGGTTTCTGTGGCCCGGGCGGCGTTGCTTGAACAACATTACATGACCTGTGGCGCCAGGTGAAATCCGTTAGTCGGACCGCTGCTGACCTGCGAAGACGCCTCAAACGTACCGAAGCCCCGGCCAGGTGGCCGGGGCTTCGGTGGTGGTGCGGAGGCGGAGGGATTTGAACCCTCGATGGGCGTTAAGACCCAAACCGCATTAGCAGTGCGGCGCCATAGACCGGACTAGGCGACGCCTCCAGCACGTCCGCGCGGGCGCGGACGGTGCGTGCAGATGATGACACAGCCAGGTGGGGTGTCACCAATCGCTCCACACGGTACTAGGCAGTCGGGGGCCAGGGCAAAGCCGTACCGGTGCGCAACGCCGGGGCCGTACGCGCGTTAGAGAGGGCGGGCGCCGTCCGCCCGTCCCGGCACACGCCATCCCCGACAGGAGCCTCCATGTTGCGTCGCAGCCGTCTCGTCCTCACCGCCGCCTCCCTCTCCGCGCTGGCCGCCCTCGCGCCCGCCGCATCCGCCTCGGCCGTCTCCGCCGCTTCGGCGGCCTCGGCGGTTCCCGCGCGGCTCGGGCTGCCGTTGCCGCTGCCGTTGCTCCAGACGCAGGACAAGCTCGACCTCACCGTCACCGACCCCGCCGTACAGAAGACGGCCGGCGTGTACGAGTTGACCTGTGGGCCCGCCGGCGGGACCCACCCGCGGGCGCAGGAGGCCTGTGACCGGCTGGCGGAGCTGGCCGAGGGCGGGCGGGATCCGTTCGCGCCGGTGCCCGAGGGGCAGATGTGCACCCAGATCTACGGCGGCGCCGCCACCGCGCGCATCACCGGCACCTGGCACGGCCGCAGCGTCGACGCCAGCTTCAACCGTTCGAACGGCTGCGAGATCGCCCGCTGGCAGGGTCTTGAGCCCGTTCTGCCCAGCACCAGGCCCACCGCCCGGGCTGAGGACAGGGGCTGAGGACAGCGGCTGAGGACAGGCGCGGACAGGGGAGGACGGGAGGTGAGCCCCGGCAGGGCCCCGCCTCCGGGTGTTCCGACGGCCACCCGTCGAGGGGTGTGCGGGCGTTCGTACAGGGCATTCGCACAGAACCTTGATGAGAGCTCCTTCTCATCCGCAGCCGCGCTCGCACCCACAGCCTTTAGACTCCCTCCAGTGACAGGCTGAGACCATAGGGGCAAGATGGGACGCGGCCGTCCGCAAGGTGCAGTAGGTCAGGGAGGAAGCGTCGTCGTGAGCAGCAGGCCATCCCGAGGCGCTGCTCGCCTCGCGGCGATACTCGACGCACTCCCCGACGGCTTGGTGCTCGTCAACGCCAACGGCACGGTCGTCAACGCCAACACCATCGCCCTGGAGATGTTCGAGACGCCGGGTACGGCGCTGGTCGGGCGCGGGCTGCTGGACCTCCTGCCGGAGTTCGACTCCAAGCTGATCCCCGGTTCCATGCGCCGCCCCGACTCCGCCGACGCGCGGGGCCGTACGAAGCCGACGCGGATGACAGCCCGGCGCACGGACTCCAGCGAGTTCCCCGTCGAGGTCACCAGCGCGAGCCTGGAGGACGGGCGCGACGCGTACAACGACATCCACAGCTACACCGGCGACGAGCTGCTGATGCTGATCGTCAGGGATCTGTCGGGGACCGTCGACACCGAGGCCGAGCTGGCCCGTTCGCAGCGGCAGACCGAGATGATCCTGCGCGCCGCTTCGGAGGGTGTCGTCGGTACCGACACCGACGGCCGCGTCGTGCTCGTCAATCCGGCGGCCGCGCAGATCCTCGGCTTCCGCGCCACCGACCTCGGCGGCCGTGAACTGCACACGCTTGTCCTGCACTCACGCGCGGACGGCGAGCCGTTCCCGTACGAGGACTCCCCGCTCGCCGACACCCTGCGCTCCGGCCGCAAGCACCGGGTGCGCGGGCAGGTGCTGTGGGCGAAGAACGGTTCGGCGGTGCCCGTGGACCTGACGACCGCCCCCGTACGCGACGGCGACCAGCTCGTCGGCGCCGTGATGACGTTCACCGACCGGCGCGCCCACGAGGAGCTGCTGAAGCAGCACAGCGACGAACTCACCGAGGCGAAGGAACGCCACGCCGCCGAGCTGAAGGACATCACCGAACGGCTCGGCGCCGAACTGGCCGAGACGACGGAACGGCAGACGGCGGAGCTGGCCGACCGCAGTGACCGGTACGCGGCGGAGATCGAGGAACTCACCGAGCGGTACGACTACGTCGCCGCCCGGCACTCCCAGCTCACCGCCGTACTCGGCGAGTCCCTGCGCGGCCCGCTGGAGGAGCTGCGCGGCGAACTCGCCACGCTCGCCGCCGACCAGGCGGGCCAGCTCTGGCCCGAGGCCAACCAGATCCTGCACCATCTCGCCGCCGGCTACTCCCGGATGACGACGCTGGTCGACAACGTCCTCGGCTACCAGCGGCTCGACGACGGCACGGAACAGCTCACCAAGATGACGGTGCTGCTCGACGGTGTCGTGGCGGCGGGCGTCGAGGGCGCCATCGAGCTGATCGGGCCCGGCAGGGCGCAGTTCGCCGTGCACGCGCCGCCGATCGAGGCCGAGGTGGACCCGGGCAGGCTGGCGACCGCGCTCGCGCATCTCGTCGCCGACGTGGCCGGGGTCGACTCGACGGGCCGGGCCCGGATGATGCCGGCCGGCGGTTACGTCGACTCGACGATCGTGGTGGCGGCGGCGCAGCGCGGCAATGTCGTACGGATCGAGGTGCGCGGCCCGTTCCCCGGCGGCGACCCGGTGCACGAGCCGATCGTGCGCGGGATCGTACGGGCGCACGGCGGCGTGCTGCAGACGCACGAGGTGCCGGGGATGAGCGGCAGCGCGTACGTCCTGGAGCTGCCCCTGGGCGAGGGCTCGGGTACGGTCCCGCCGCCCGCGCAGCCCCCGCAGGCGCAGATCCCGGAGCAGTCGGCACCCGCCGTGGCGGGTCCCGGTACGGGTGCGGGTGCGGGTACGTCGGGTGGCGGGCGCCGGCGCGCGCGACGCGCCTCGACGGACGCGTTCCTGGAGGCGCCCGCCGAGGACGTCGCCGGGGAGCCGACCGGCCGCCGCAGGGCCCGCGCCGCGCAGCCGGGCCAGGAGACGCCGGCCGGCGGAGTCGGCCCGGTGACGGGCCAGGACACCGGTGGTGCCGGCGTCGGGGGCGGTGGCGGTACGGGTCGTCGGCGCGGCCGGCCGAACCCGGCGGAGGAAGCCGCGGCCCCGCCTGGCGCCCTGCCCGGCGCACCGCCGGGTGCCGTCAACCAAGGGCCCGTCGGCCCCGGTCCGGTCGGTCCGGGTGCCATGGGCCCAGGTCCGGTCGGTCCGGGTCCCGTCGGTCCCGGGTCCGCTGTCGCACTGCCGGCGGCCCCCGCGTCCGAGGGCTCCGTCGTCACATCGGCCGAAGGCGCGCATCCGACAGGGCGCGCCGCGCGCGGCGCCGCCGTGCCGCCTCGGGGCGTGCCGGTGGACGCCGCTTCGGCGGGTACGGCTCCGGCGGGTCACCGCGGCCAGCAGCAGCACGGCGGCCAGAACGCCCTGCCGGCCCTGACCGCGGGACCCGTCACCGCCGCCGGCGGTCAGCATGCCCCCGGCCAACACCCGACCGGCCAACACGCGCCAGGTCAGCACCCCACGGGCCAGCACCCCACCGGCCAGGAAGCCGCCGGGCACACCGCGCCCGGGCGCCGTGCGCGCCGCGCGCTCGCCCCGGCGCAGGAGCGGCACGTACCGCCGCCCCCGGCACCGGCCGACGCCGTACGTTCGACGTTCGCGCTGCCGCCTGCGGAGGCCGACCGCGCCCCGGCCGCCGGCCCCGTACCCGCCCCTGGTCCCGTACCCGGCTCGGTGCCCGGCCCCCGGACCGGTGCGGGGCCCGACGCCTCGCTGCCCGGCCGCCACGACATCGCACGCGTCGGGCCGGACGAGGACCACACCCCGCCGCAGGCGCACCCGCTGCCCGCGCGGCGCCCGCTCGACCCCAACGGCTGGTCCACCCCCACCGCCCCGCCGGAGGCAGCCGCCGCGCCGGACGGCGCGGACGCCGCCCCCGGCATGACAGCTCCCGGCATGCCGACCTCCAGTGGCTTCGGCACGATGGGCGGTCGGCCCGGCTGGCCGGACCCCGACCCCGGTGACGGCGACAACGGACCGGACACCTCCGGCCCGCAGTCCTCGGTGGGCCCGCCGACGGCCGACTCGTCGGCCCCGCATCCGCCCCGCGCGGCGCACCAGCCGCTGCCGCCCGCGCAGCCGCTGCCCGAAGAGGCACCGGCGGCGGACTCGGCGCAGGGGCGCGCGTACAGCGTGCGTACGCTCGGCCAGGGCGTCCCCTTCGTGCAGCAGATCGCCAAGAAGCAGGCGCAGGCCCAGAGCCAGCACCAGACGCAGGGCCAGCAGGTCCAGAGCCTGCATCAGGCCCAGGCCCAGGCGCAGCAGGCACAGGCACAGCAGCAGGCCCCGAGCCGGCAGAGCCACCAGACCCAGGGCCAGCACGTCCAGGGGCAGCAGATCCAGGGTCAACACGCCCCCGCCCCGCAGGCTCCCGGCCAGCACGCCCCCGCCGGCCAGCACGCCCCCGCCCAGCACCCCGCGCAGGATCACTCCCTCGGCGGCCAAGGCCAGTCCGGCCAGTCCGGCCAGTCCGGAACGCTCGGTTCCGGCAGGCGTCGCAAGCTCGGTTCGCGCGCCGACGGCGAGTCCGCCGAGCCGGACGCCAGGTCACACCCCCAGCCGCCCGACCAGCCCGCGCAGGGCAACGGCTCCCGGCTCGCGGGCGGCCGCCCCGAGGGCAGGTCGTACGCCATAGGCGCCCCCGACGAGGGCGCCGAGGGCCCCGAACCGCTGGACGGCCCCGGTGGCGCAGTCGAGGTGGCCAACCGGCCCCAGCCGCAGCCCGTGGACGACGAACTGCCCCCGGAGCCGCTCGACAACCCGCGCCGGCTGCTCGTCTGGCCCGCCCCCGACGTCTCCACCTCGCAGGCGCTCAGCGACCGCGGCTACCGCCCGGTCGTCGTGCACTCGCGCGAAGAGGTGGCGGCGCAGATCGCCGCGTTCCCCGCCGCCCTTTTCGTGGACCCGCTGACCGGGCCCATCACCCGCACCGCGCTCCAGTCGCTGCGCCAGGCGGCGGTCGCCGCCGAGGTCCCCGTCCTGGTCACGGCCGGGCTCGGGCAGGCCACCAGGGAGGCGGCGTACGGCGCCGACCCCGCCGTCCTGCTCAAGGCGCTCGCGCCGCGTGACAGCGAACAGCACCCGCCGCGCGTGCTGTTGATCGAGGAGCACGAGGAGATCGCCATCGCGCTGACGGCGACGCTGGAGCGGCGCGGCATGCAGGTCGCACGGGCCGCCGACGACAACGAGGCGGTCGCGCTGGCCGCGCAGATGCGGCCGAACCTCGTGGTCATGGACCTGATGCAGGTGCGCCGCCAGCGCGCCGGAATCATCGACTGGCTGCGCTCGAACGGCCAGTTGAACCGTACGCCGCTGGTCGTCTACACCTCGGCCGGCATCGACCCCGCCGAACTGCCCCGGCTCACCTCGGGCGAGACCGTACTGTTCCTCGCCGAGCGCTCGACGAGCGTCGATGTGCAGTCGAGGATCGTCGAGTTGCTGGCGAAGATCGGCACGAACTAGCCCCCGAGCGGCGGTTCGGGGGCGTTCGGGGCGTGGGGGCGCTGGCCCGGCAGGGAAGCAGCCGGCAGGATCTCAGACCCCGCCCCAGCCGTACGCACGGGTCAACGGCAGCCGGACGAGCAGCCGTTGCTCGCTCACCATCGCCTCACGGAACTCGGCCCAGTCGGGGTGCTCGCCGCGCAGCGCGCGGTAGTGCTCCACGAGCGCGTCGGCGGACTCGTCGTCGCTCCGCCGCGTGACGGCGCCCAGTTCGGCCACGCCCTCGCCGACGCCGTAGGCGCCGAAGTCCGGCGATGTCACGTAGTAGCTCGCCCGCGGGTCGCGCCGCAGGTTCCGGGTCTTCGCGCGGTCGTCGGTGACCGAGATCAGCAGGACGCGGGAGTCCGCGTCCCAGAGATGGCCGACGTTGGACAGCTGCGGCCGTCCGTCGCGCTTCAGGGTCACCAGGGCGCCGGTGGTGGCGGCGCCGAACAGACTCCAGATGTCGGACATATGAGCGCTCTCCTGGTCTCGAAGTACTCGCGAACTGCTCGCGAACTCGTCTCGGCATGCTCGTGGGAGATGAGAAGGGCGGCGCCCCCGAAGAGCACCGCCCCCTCGAACGCTACGAACCTACAACCGCGTCACGTCCAGCTCCCCGTTCGCGTACTGCTTACGGATCCCCTTCTTGTCGAACTTCCCGACGCTCGTCTTCGGCACCGACTCCACCAGCACCCACCGCTCCGGCACCTGCCACTTCGCGACCTTGCCGACGAGGAACGCCTTGAGCGCCGCGTAGTCGACGGACGCGTCCTCCTTGAGTACGACCGTCGCCAGCGGCCGCTCGCCCCACTTGTCGTCCGGTACGGCGACGACCGCAGCCTCCGCGACCTCCGGATGGGCCATGATCGCGTTCTCCAGCTCGACGCTGGAGATCCACTCGCCGCCGGACTTGATGACGTCCTTCGCGCGGTCGGTGAGGGTCAGATAGCCGTCGGGGCTGATGACACCGACGTCGCCGGTGCGCAGCCAGCCGTCCGGGCTGAACTTCTCCTCCGGCACCAGCTCCTCGCCGCCCGCGCCGCCGTAGTAGGCGCGGGCGACCCACGGCCCGCGCACTTCGAGCTCGCCCGCCGACTCGTTGTCCCACGGCAGGATGTCGCCGCCGGGGCCCACCAGCCGGGGCTCGACGCTCGCGGGGAAGCGGCCCTGCGTGATGCGGTACGGCCACTCCTCCTCCTCGGTGAGCCCAGCGGGCGGGTTCGACGTCGTACCGAGCGGCGAGGTCTCCGTCATGCCCCAGGCGTGGCAGAGCCGTACCCCGAGCTTGTCGTACGCCTCCATCAGCGCCGGCGGGCAGGCCGAACCGCCGATGGTGACCCGGGTCATCGAACTCAGGTCGCGCGGGTGCGCGGTGACCTCGGCGAGCAGCCCCTGCCAGATGGTCGGGACGGCGGCGGCGTGGCTGGGCCGCTCGCGCTCGATCATCTCGGCGAGCGGTGCGGGCTGGAGGAAGCGGTCGGGCATCAGCATGTTGATGCCGGTCATGAACGTGGCGTGCGGCAGGCCCCAGGCGTTCACATGGAACTGGGGGACGACCACCAGGGTGGTGTCCCGGTCCGTCAGACCCATCGACTCGGTCTGGTTGACGTTCATCGAGTGCAGATAGATCGAACGGTGCGAGAAGACGACGCCCTTGGGGTCGCCGGTGGTGCCGGAGGTGTAACACATCAGCGCGGCCCGGCGTTCGTCCAGCTCGGGCCAGGCGAAGCTCTCGAAGGCGGCGGAGTGACGGGCGAGCAGTTCCTCGTAGTCGTGCACCTCGGCGGCCGCGCCGTCCAGGACCGCACGATCGCCTGCCCCCGACACGATGATGTGCTCGACGGTCGGCAGGTCGTCGAGGAGCGGGGCGAGCAGCGGCAGGACCGTGCCGTTGACGATGATGACGCGGTCGGCCGCGTGGTTGACGATCCAGCTCAGCTGCTCGGCGGGCAGCCGCAGATTGAGGGTGTGGAGGATCGCGCCCATGGACGGGACCGCGAAGTACGCCTCGACGTGCTCGGCGTTGTTCCACATGAGGGTCGCGACCCGCTCGTCGTCCATGACGCCGAGTTCGTCACGTAGCGCGTTCGCGAGCCGCGTCGCGCGCCCGCCGATCTCGGCGAAGCTGCGTCGCTGCGGTTCACTCTCCCCGGTCCAGGTGGTGACCTGTGCCTTTCCATGGATGGTCATCCCATGGCGCAGGATGCGGGTCACAGTCAGCGGTACGTCCTGCATGGTGCTCAGCACGGCGTCCTCCCGGTCGGCGATAGCGCTACGTGGCAGACAATGCCTCCGAGGATTCTGCGCACGTACCGCTTGGTATGTCACTACCCGGGAGTAGATGGGCCGCGTCACGCCGTCTGTCACCGCTACCGCTACCGCAATTCGCTGCCGCTGCCCAGCCGGCGGCTACCGGTGCCGCTGCCGCTGCCCAGTCCGCGGCGCGCTCGCCGATGCGCCGTTCCCCGTCCGGCGCTCCTCGTGCGGCGCTCCCCGATGCGCCGCTCCCTGATGCGCCGCTCCCCGATGCGCCGCTGCTCGGGCCGCCCGCTACCGGACCGGCGAAAGCTCCGGGTCCTCGCGCAGCTTGCCGAGGGCGCGGGACACCGCGCTCTTGACCGTACCGATCGAGACGCCCAGCACCTCGGCGGTCTGGGCCTCGCTGAGATCCTCGTAGTACCGCAGGACCACCATCGCCCGCTGCCGGTCGGGCAGCCGCAGCACCGCGCGCCACATGGCGTCGTGCAGCACCTGCCGCTCGGCGGGGTCCGGCTCGGGCACGCCGGTCGGTTCGGGCAGCTCCTCGCAGGCGAACTCGTCGACCTTGCGCTTGCGCCACTGCGAGGTGCGGGTGTTGAGCAGGGCCCTGCGCACATACCCGTCGAGTGCGCGGTGGTCCTCGATCCGGTCCCACGCCACATACGTCTTGGTGAGCGCGGTCTGGAGGAGGTCTTCGGCGTCGCTCGGATTGGCGGTGAGCGAACGCGCCGTACGCAGCAGGACCGGCCCCCGGGCCCTGACGTACGAGGAGAAGGAGGCGTAGGGCGGACGGGCCGCGTGCACGGGGTTCCGCTGGCGCGGAACGTGCCCCGTGCGAGCCCCCGCTCCGGCGGCTTCGGAGGAAGTCGTGCAGACAGACGTGGTCATGGCTCCACGCTAGGAGTGGGCGCCTCGCGGGGGATCGGCCCCAGGTCCCGAAACGATGTCCGCCCTAGGGTGTAGGGCTGGGGCCTGCCCCACCTCCTGAAGGTGGAGGTGACGTGGTCCTGAGCCTCGGGGTAGACCCCGAGGCGGCAGCGGTACGGGGGCGCCGCGGGGCCGGGCGCGGGCGGGCCGCCACGTAACGTACCGCGCTCGCCGTACGGACGACACGGACATACGGACGACACACACGACACACACGACACGGACGAAGAGGTCTGCGCGACGGCGCCTCGGCTCCGTCGCGCAGACCTTCATTCATTCCCAGCTCACCCTTCGGCCCCCCGGCCCCCCTGGATATCGGACCGGCTGTCACCAGAGATTGGTGAAGTTCACGGCGGTGTTCGACTGCTTGATCGCGGTGAAGGCGGAGCCCGCCACGCTCGCGGTGTTGTTCTGGTTGGAGGCCCCGGCGCCGGACGCCACCTGCTGCGTGGTGGTCGAATTGCCGGAGTTATTACCACCCACACCGCTGCCCACGATCGTCGCCACCGTCGCGTTCGAGCCGTTGCTGGCCGCTCCGCCGTTGTCGGCAGTGGCAACCCCGGTGAACAGGGCGGCGGCGAGGGGCAGCGCGGCGACTGTGGCGATGACGCGGGCGGTACGGATGCTTGCCATGTCTTTTCCTCCAGGAACGAGAAGAACGAGAAGTACGGCTTTTTCCAGGGAAGTTGGCCGACCGCCCCGGACGTTGGCTCGACGTCGCGACCTCAGAATTGCCCACCGAATCCCTCTCGAACCACCCCTCAGGCCCCAATTCCCCCGCAAGCGTGATGACATGTCGATAAACCCCCGTTGCCCCGACAAAACCGCCGCGCGTGTTCGTGAACGGGTGAAACGCGACGGCCGCCCGGGCGCCGCAAGGGAGGAAGCGTTCCGGCAGATTTCCGGCCAACCTCTTTCCGGCCGCCCCTGAGCGGCCCGTAGGGGCCCTTCGGAGCCCGTCGAGACCCTCCGGGAGCGGATCCCTCTTCCCTTATTCGAACGAGTGTACGAACATAGAGCTATGGCCACCACCGTCCGGCACTCCGCCACCCTGGCCCTCGCTCACGCGCTGTCCGCCGCCGAGCGCGGTCTCCCCGTCATCCCCTTGTCCCCCACCAAGCTCCCGGCTCTGCGCTCACCCCACCGCGGCGAGCCCGAGCCCGTCCTGTGCCACGGCGAGTGCGGCCTGCCGGGCCACGGCGTGCACGACGCGACCACCGACCCGGACGGCGTGCGCGCGCTCTTCGCCGCCGCGCCCTGGGCCACCGGCTACGGCATCGCCTGCGGCCGGCCCCCGCACCACCTCATCGGCATCGATCTCGACATCACGGACGAGGACCGGAGCTCGCACACCACCCCCGACTCGGTGGCTGCGCTCCAACAGATCGCGCTGCAGCACCTGTTCACGCTGCCGGAGACCGTCACCGTTCTCACCCCGAGCGGTGGCCGGCACATCTGGCTGAAGGGGCCGCCGAACGTGGTCGTGCCCAACTCGGCGGGCCGGCTGGCCCCCGGCATCGACGTGCGCGGCGCGGGCGGCTACCTGGTCGGTCCCGGCTCGGTCAGCGCACGCGGCGCCTACCGGCTGGCCTCCGGTACGGAGGACCTGGCGCCGGCACCCTGCCCGCGCGCGCTGCTGCGCCTGCTCACGCCGCCGGTGAGGGCGCACCACGGTGACGACGTACGCGCCGGCGCCCCCGTACCACCGCCCCAACAGGGTTACGGCCTGGTGCAGTTCGTCCTCGCGGCGCACGCGGGGCAGCGGAACACACGGCTGTTCTGGGCTGCGTGCCGGGCGTACGAACACGGCTTCGGCGCGGAGTTGGCGGACAGCCTGGTCGAGGCGGCTGTTCGAACGGGGCTGAGCGAACACGAGGCGCGACAGACGATCGCGTCGGCGGCGCGTCTGACGTCGGGCGGGTAGCCGTCGTCGCGGCCGTGCCGGCTCACGACCGGGAGGGGCCCGGCCGGGCTAGCGGCCGAGGCCGGGGGACGCGGTGACGTCGCCGTTCACCGTACGAAGAGTGAGGGTGCGCTTCGCGGACGCGGGCGGCGGCGGGACGGTCGGGACGGTGATGTGGGGCCGCCCGTTGTTGGTCGTCGCGTCGACGTTGTACGGAGCCGCGTCGTGCGGGACGGTGAGGTCGACGGAGCCGTTGGTGGTCCTGGCGTTCACGTCGGTCGGGGCGACGGCGCAGTCGAGGACGACATCGCCGTTGACGGTCCCGGCACCGAGGTGCGCGGCGCGCAGACCGGTCACCCTGATCGACCCGTTCCGTGTGGTCAGCGTGACGGAGGCGTGCGCACTGCCGGTCTCGACGCCGGTGACGTCACCGTTGACGGTGGTCAGATGCAGATCGCCGGTGAGCCCGCCGACGTCGATGCCCGCGTTGCGCGCGGAGACGGTCACGGCTGTGCCGTCGGGGACGGTGACGGTGGGCATACGCGTACACCCGGCACCGTCGCCGTCCCCGTCCCCGTTGTGGTCGCCGTCATCCCCGTCGTCCGCCTGCCCGGGGCAGTCGAGATCAAGGACGCTGGTGGAGTCGTGGTGCGACCAGTGGGCGGTGATGTGCCCGTCGAGGGAGACGTCGTGAGCGTCCGTCGGCCGGAGCCGTACGCCGTTCTCGGTCTCGATGACGAGCCGGCCGCCGGCCGGGATGGTGGCGGCGGAGGCGGCGGCCCCTTGGCCGCCGCCACGCCCGTCACCGGGGACGCCCCCGTGTCTGTCCCCGCAGCCGGCCAGCAGCCCGACGGCGGCCAGAAGTCCCAGCGGGATCGCGGCCGTTCGACCTTTGCTCATGCTGGTCGTCTGCCCACCGTCGTCGCGGTCAGCACACCTTGGATGAGACCTTTGTCGAGTTGTACGAGCAGGTGTCGGCGACCGTGCCGTTCGCCTTCTTGAACGTCGCCTTGTCCTTGTCGTTGTTCCAGACGTACGCGGCCCGCCCCTGGTAGCGGCTCACGGACGTGTTGGTGCCCTTGCCGGTGTGCACGGTGACGGTCTTGCCCTTACCGAGCGTGAACGTACCGAAGGTGTACTTGTGCGCCGAGGCGTCCACCAGCGTCCAGCCCTTAAGGCTCACGGACTTCGTCGTGGTGTTCTTGATCTGCACGTACTCGGCGTTGAGGCTCTTGGTGGAACGCGTGTCCGAGCCCGGCGAGTTGTAGTAGATCTTGGTCAGGTGGACCGACCCGGCAGCCGCCTGCGCCTGGGTCGGCAGCAACGCGGCCCCGGCGAGAGCCGTCGCGGCGACGGCGGTGGCGATGGTGCGTATCTGGAGCATGAACGTCCCGTCCTAGAGCCGGGGCACCCCCCACGGGTCCCGGCGGAAGCTCAGAGTACGAACAACACACCCACACCGAGGCGCAGTTACAGAATCCGGACGTCAATCGGATAAACCTGGCGGTTGACTCCCCTCCCGGACAGGCCCCCGCCACCCCATCAGGACGAGAACAGCCCGGGATGCCGGTCCCGGTCGAACGCCTGCCGGAACTGCGGAAATCGCACCGCCTTCGGATCCAACACCTCGACGAGAGCGATCAGTTGCTGCTGAATGCCCTCGATGCGGGCGAACGAGGGCCCAGCGTCGTCCGCGAGCCGGTCGACGTCGTCGAGCGGCTGCCGGAACCACTCACGGAACTCCTCGTCCGCGTCCAACCGCGCGCAGAACTCCACGTACCCCAGACACCGCCGCCGGCCGGGCTCCCCGCCCGCATGGATCATCAGCTCACCGATCGCGCGCTGATGCGTACGGAAGAGACGCAACTCGTTGCCGTCCGCCGAGATCTGGCTGAGCGCCGACCCGATCTCGGAGATCTTGACCATGACGTCCCGATTGACCCGGGACCGGCCGAGATCGAGGAACTGCACGTCGCGCCGGAGCATCTCCACCCAGCCGAGGTACTCGGCGAGCACGAACACCGTGCTCCGCCGTACGTACTCGCCCTCCTCCGGGGTACCACGAGACAGGAACGAACTCAGAAACCCCGCCCCCGCTCCGGGTGTTCGGTCCAGCACGTGCCCGCGCAGAATGTTGAACAGCCTGCTCTGCAGGTCGAAGGCCGCCCATGCGAGCGAGGCGCCGTACTGGTCCATGAGATTGCGCTGCTCCATGGTCCGCAACCGCCGCTGCTGCCAGTAGCCCAGCACGGCGGCCACGGAAGCGCTGACCACGGCCACCCCGGCGGACAGCAGAGTCACCAGATCCATCGCGCCGAACTCCCTCACCGTGAACTGACGTTGCCCTCAAGGATGGCGGAACTATGGCCTCCGTCACAGCGCATATCTGCCTGGACCTGATGAAGTGCGGCCATGCTCGGACTGCTGCTCAACTTCCTCCCGTTCTGGGTCCGCGAGCCCCTGTTCATCGTGCTCGGCGTCCCCTTCAGCGGCTTCCTCTTCTACCTGGCCGCCACCGACGGAAAGCCGGTCTTCGCCGTCCTCGGCCTCGTGGTCCTCGCCTTCACCGCGGTACGCGTCCACAGCGTGATCCGCGCACTACAGGCCCGCCGCCTGGCGAAGGAGACCGCCGGCGCGTGACGCCCGCGTTCGACCTCCTCCTCACTATCGGGTGGTCCTTCGCCCTTTCCGCATATGTCCGTCCCTCAACCCCCATGCTGGGCGCCCTGATCCGCGACGTCCTTGGGGGGACCATGCACATCCGCATCACCACAGCAGGCGTAGCCGCTGTCGCACTCCTCGCGCTCACGGCCTGTACGGCGGGGTCACCCGATACGGCTTCGACGCCGCCGCCGCAGGAGCCGACCGCCGGCCAACCCGCGGCGCCTGTCGCGACATCGGCTGACCCCGACACACCGGACGACGGTGCCGCACCGGACGACCCCGCCGCATCGGACGACGGTGCCGCACCGGACGGCGCGGACGCCGCGGGGGACTCCGCCGCCCTCCCGGATCTCACCGGCCAGGACCTGCAGTCGGCCCAGGACCAAGCACAGGCGGCGGGGTTCTACGTACTCACCTCGCACGACGCCCTGGGATCCGGCCGCATGCAGATCCTGGACCGCAACTGGACGGTCTGTTCGCAGACGCCCACCGCGGGAGACCGGCCGACGGACACCAGGGTGGACTTCGGGGCAGTGAAGACCGAGGAGTCCTGCCCGTAGTCCGACCCGCGAACAGGCCAGGCCACTCCGTCGTGGAGTGGCCTGGCCTGTGTACGCCCCGAGGATGACGGAGCGCAGGTGCGTCACCAGGTGAGGGCGTCGGCCATGTCCGACTGCCAGTACGTCACAGAGGTGTCGTCGGCGATGCGGGTTCCCGCGGGGAGGGTGATCGGGGCCGAGGCGGCACCCACCGAGCCCTGGTTGTCGCGGCCGGGGAAGGACACGGTCAGCTTCTTCGCCGGGAGCTGCGGGTTCCCGTCACCGTTCAGGGAGATCGAGGCGTAGGCCGCCTCCCCCGGGGCGAGTGTGACGACGGCCTGCGGCTGGCTGTCCTCGATGATCTGCGTCGCGGCCTGGGCCTGGTCGAAGCGGAGGAAGGGGGCGTAGTAGGCGTCGCAGTTCGTGCTGCCGGTGTTGACGACCGTCAGGAGCAGGTGGTTGATGGGCCGGCTCACCTGGCTGATCTTGACCTTGGTGTTGGAACCGGTGCAGGTGACGTACTTGGTGCTGGAGCCGCCCTTGCTCCCCTTACTCCCCTTGCTCCCACTGCTCCCCTTGACGCCCTTGCTGCTGACCTGAGCTGCGGGCGCCTGCTCCTTGCTGTCCGTGGAACCCGTCGAGTCCGAGGAGCCCGCAGACCCCTGGGTGGGAGCGTCGGTTGCCGCCGACTCGTGCCCGGACACCGCGGTCTCGGTGGCACCCTTCGCCGTGTCCTTCGCGGCGCCGGAGGATTCGCCCGACCCGCAAGCGGTGAGTGCGAGGGAGGCGACGAGCGCGGTGGCGGCAAGGGTGACGTTGCGGTTACGGATAGTACGCATGCGGATGTAGCCCCGTTTCGATGAGGTGATGGATCTTGAGGTGGTTGCGACGTGGTCAGTGACGGTTGACGATCGTGATCACGATCGTCGTGGAGACGATCAGGACGATGACGGCCAACCAGTCGACCAGACTGATACGGAGTCGGATTCTGATGACGGCTCCCCGTTCGGTTGGTGCTGCACTCACCTTGCGGGGCGGCCGGAAGCGCCCGCAACCGGCAGCGGACAATGGGGGATGCTGGAACGCTCACGCACCATCTGACCTGGTGATATGTGGTCTCCCTGGAACGCGTTCCTGGGACGGTCCCGCAGGGACGACGAGGAGGAACAACGGGTGGCGACGACCGAGGCCGAGGCTTTCGCTGAACTGCTCAGGGAGTTGAAGGACCGCTCAGGACGCAGCTACGGCGTCCTCGCGGCCAAGCTCCATGTGAGTACGTCCACGCTGCACCGCTACTGCAACGGGGACGCCGTACCGACCGACTACGCGTCGGTCGAGCGGCTTGCACGGCTCTGCGGAGCGAGCGCCGAGGAAATGGTCGAGCTGCACCGCCGGTGGATCATGGCCGACGAGGCGAGACGCCGGGCCCGCTCGGCGACGCCCGCCCCGGAAACTCAGGCCCCGGCACCTGAGCCCACCAAGCCCGAGGCCGCGGTACCGACCCCAGCACCAGAACCGGCCGCGCCGACCCCCGCCACCGACACCCACCCGCACGACGAGACGGAGCCCCGTACCAAACGCCGGCGCCTCCGCCTGACCCTCGCCGCGGTGGCAGTCGTGGCGCTTGCCGTCCCGGCCGTCGCGTACGGCATGGGGGCAACCACTGGCACCAAAGACCGGTCAGCGGCCACGGCCGTGTCGGAGAGCCCGGACCAAAAGCCGGGGGACAACACCACGTCCTCCCCCTCCCCGTCGCACCGCAGCTCCAAGAAACCGTCGTCCCCCGCCCCGCCCTCCGCCTCCGTCTCGCACCCCACGCAAGAGAAGCCGAACCCGCCGGCTTCCCACCAGGCAGGCAACGCGGTCCCGGTGGCGGTGTCCACCCGTCCGTACGCCTTCGAGGACCCGTGCAGTCAGCACTACTTGATCGACAGCCCGCCGACCCAGGTCCCCCCGCCGCCCACCGAACAGGACGCACCCGGCTGGGTCGGCGCACTCGGCGGGGTCGCGAGCGACAACCAGTTCATCGAGCTGACGGTGCAGGGCACGGGCAGCGACACCGTCGTACTGACAGCCCTGAACGTGCACATCGTGAAAAGCGACGCCCCCCTCCCCTGGACGGACTACGCGATGGGCGTCGGCTGCGGCGGGGGCGTCTCCACCAAGTCCTTCGCGATCAACCTGGACGCCGGCCGCCCCAGCTCCGTACCGAAGGCGGGCCAGCGGGACTTCCCGTACAAGGTCAGCGAGTCGGACCCCGAGGTCTTCTACATCTCCGCCGGCTCGAAGACCCGCGACGTCAGCTGGTACCTGGAACTGGAATGGTCCAGCGGCCCCCGCACCGGCAAGCTCCTGGTGAACGACCACGGCAAACCCTTCCGCACCAGCGCCTCGACGGGCCGCCCGAGGTACGACTACCCCCTGGGCGGCTCGGAGTGGGAAGTAGCCCAACAAGGCTGACCCTCACCGCCACATAAGAACGGCCCCCGACCGAGTCACCCGGTCAGGGGCCGTTCACGTGCGGTGGGTGTGGGATTTGAACCCACGGTGACATCGCTGCCACGACGGTTTTCAAGACCGTTCCCTTAGGCCGCTCGGGCAACCCACCTCCGCCCCGCCGACCAGCGGTGGAGCGGCTACAGCCTACCGGCTGTGGGGGGTCCTTGCTCGTGCCTGGGCCGTGGGGGCCGGGCGGGGGGTGAGGGAGCTTCAGACTCGGTCGAGTTGGGGCGTTCTGTCCAGGATCGCCAGTTCCGTTTCGGTGGCCTGGAGTTTCCAGTCCGGGGCGACCGTGGCGTACGTGGTGACGTCGTGCCAGCAGCCCTGGGTGTGGAAGAGCTGACGGAGGGTGGCTTCGGGGCGGAGGCCGGCCGCGTGCATCACCTGGGGCATGTAGTGGTGGTCGCTGCGGTGGCCGGCCCAGATGCGGTGGAGGTTCAGGCTGCCGAAGCCGTACGCCATCAGCAGGCGGCCCGCTTCGTGGCCGTGGCCGCTCACCGGGGCGCCGGGCAGCAGGGCCAGGCTGGTGAGCATCGCGTTGCTTCCGTAGTCCTCGACCAGCATGCCCATGGTGCCGACGAGGGCGTCGTCGTCCAGGGCGCAGACCGCGAGGGTGTACTTGCGTCGCGGGTGGGTGTGGGGCTGGGCGAGGCACTGGGCGAAGGTGTCGTGGGCCTGGTCAGCGTCCATGCGGTCGATGCCGAGGAAGCGGGTCAGTACGCGGTGGGTGAGGATGCTGGCGAACCGGTCGTGGTCGTCGGCGTGCAGCTCCCGCAGGCGCAGGTGGTCTCCTCGCAGCTCGGGGATGCGGTTCACAGGGTGGCTCCGAGTGGTGTGGGGAGGGCGGCGGCCCGGGCGGGGATGTGGGAGTCGAGGTCGATGTAGTGGCGGCCCGAAGGCACGGGTTCGCCGAGCAGGATGCGGCGGGCGGTGTCGGTGACCAGGGCGGCGCCGAGCATGACGCCGCCGGCGAGTTGGGGCCAGCTGGAGAGGGTGCTGCCGACGCGGGTGAGGGCGTCGGTCATGGCGGGGCTCAGCCCCTGTTCGTCCACGACGCGGAGCAGGAAGCGGACCGTCTCGGCCCGGTCAAGGCCGCGTACGTCGGCGGCGGTCGTGTCGCCGGTGCGGCCGTGGAAGAGCGGGCGGTCCGGCTCGATGTCGAAGCGTTCGATGTCGAGCAGCCCGCGGTCGTTGGTGTCCATGAGGACGGGAATCCGGCGGCGGCGTGCGTGTTCGCGGGCGGCGACCTTCACCCACGGGGTGTCGCACTCCTCGATCAGCAGGTCCAGGCCCCGGCCGCCGTCACCGCCGTCACCGCCGCTGTCACCGTCACCGCCGAAGAAGTCTTCGACCGTCTCGTCCGTGACGCCGGCGCGGTAGACCTCGATGTCCAGGTAGGGATCCAGCTCGTACATGCGCCGGGCGCACAACAGGCTCTTCTCCACGCCCAGTTCGTGGACGCCTGCGCGCAGCCGGTTCAGGTTCGACAGGCTCAGCCGGTCGAAGTCCGCAAGCCGGAAGGCTCCGCCGACACCCTCCATCGCGCAGGTCAGCGCGGCGCTGCTGCCGACCGACAGGCCGATGACACCCACCCGCCGCCGGAGCAGCGTCTGCTGCTGCTCGCGGGTGATCTTGTCGCGGTTGCGGTCGAAGCGCACCAGACGGAACTCGGTTTCGGGCAGTACGTGGACCAGCTGGCCCGACCACGGGTACCAGGCCCAGCTGCCGTACGTGTCGGGCCGTCCGCCTGTCGCGTCGGCGACCGCGCGGTCCATGGCCTGCCGAGTAAAGGTTTCTCCAGGTGCCAGGCAGCGGACGAGTTCCGCGACCTGGTCCGCGATCCGGTCGTGGATCTCGTGCACGAGCGGCGAATCCCGCAGTGCGGCCAGGGCGGCGGCGTCAGCGGCGTCTGCCGGGTCCAGCAGCATCGGACGAAACGATTCGCTCGGTTCCGATGCCGACCCGGGGTGGATGGTGTCGATCACGGCGAGGACGCTAGCAAGCGGACGATCTTGGACGGCGACACGTCACCCTCGGGGGCACACTCGAATTGATCTTCTACTCCGTCCCCGCGGTTGGGGTGGGCGGGGCGGCGAAGGTCGTGTCCGTCGGGGCGCCGAAGGTTCGGTGAAGGCCACGGTGACTCGGTACGTTCCCGTGCGGGCCGCCCGGCTCGTCACCCGTACTCGCGCTGTGGGGAGGCCCGTTGACGGGTCTCGCCGACAGGACGTGACGGTGACCGTCCTGGTCCCGCCGGTCTTCCGGGCGTCAGCCTCTCGGCCGTTTCTGCTTGGCGGCCGCGTAGGCACGGAATTCGTGGAGGGTGTAGAGCATCCAGCACCAGCCCCTGCCCTCGTGCCAGTCCGCGTGCAGGACCACCGGCTCGTCCAGGTGTTGGGCTTTTCTGCGGGCCGCCGTCAGTGCCGCCAGCAGCTCCAGGTGCAGATCCGGGGGCAGTTGGTCGCCCACGCGGTCGCTTCGCATCGCGACGAGCGCAACGCCCGGGCGGTCCAGGCCTGTTGTCTGGGCGACGAGGGTGGTGCGGGACGCGCGGTCGATGCTGAGGCTGCGGATCTCGTCCGCGTGGACCAAGTCGTACGAGTCGGGCGGCAGATGGTCGTAGAGCCGTCCCTCTCTGTTCGTTGCCACCCAGACGTCAGCCATGCCTCATCCTCGCGCTGCTTCGGGTACGACCCGTCAGCTGCCCGTCAGCTGTCGCCCTTGCGCTCGCCCAGGGTCAGTTGGACGGTCGACTGCTTGCCGTCGCGCTTGTAGGTGATGTTCACCTTGTCGCCCGGCTTGTGTGTCCAGATCTCGCCGATCAGGGTCGGGCCGCTGTCGATCGCCGTGTCGTTGAACTTGGTGATGACGTCGCCCGCCTTGAGTCCGGCCTTCGCCGCCGGGCCGTCCGGGGTGACCGCCGGCGTACCGCCCTCACCCTGGGTGGTGATCTGCGCGCCGTCGCCGCCCTCGGTGCCGGCCTGGCTCTCGTCGCCCATCGAGACCGTGGCGCCGATGACCGGGTAGACCGGCTGGCCGGTCTTGATGAGCTGCTTCGCCACGGTCGACGCCTGGTTGATCGGGATGGCGAAGCCGAGGCCGATGGAGCCCGCCTGCGACTGGCCGTTGCCGCCGCCCGACGGCTGGATCGCGGAGTTCATGCCGATCACGGCGCCGCGCGAATCCAGCAGCGGGCCACCGGAGTTGCCCGGGTTGATGGACGCGTCCGTCTGCAGGGCGCTCATGTACGAGTTGCTGCTGCCCGTCTCGTCACCGGAGGCGACCGGGCGGTTCTTCGCGCTGATGATGCCCGTCGTGACGGTGTTGGACAGGCCGAACGGCGCGCCGATCGCGATCGTCGAGTCACCGACCGCGACCTGGTCCGAGTTGCCGATGGCCAGCGGAGTCAGTCCTGACGGCGCGTTCTTCAGTTTGATGACAGCGACGTCGTACCCCTCGGCGCGGCCGACGACCTCGGCGTCGTACTGCTTGCCGTTGGAGAAGGTCGCCGTGATCGCGGCGCCGTTGGCGGCCGAGGCCACCACGTGGTTGTTGGTCAGGATGTGACCCTGTTTGTCATAAATGAAGCCGGTGCCCGTGTCGCCCGAGCCGTCGCCGCTCTTGGCTTCAAGCGTGACCACGCTCGGCAGCGCCTTGGCCGCCACTGCGGCGACCGTGCCCGAGGCGCGGTCGCTGACCTTCGGGGCCTCGCCCGCCGAGACCGTCGTCGAGCCCGTCGAGCCTCCGTCGTTGCTCTCCGCCGCCCAGTAGCCGATCCCGCCGCCGACGCCGCCCGCGACCAGCGCGCCGACGATGATCGCCGTGATCAGGCCGCCCGCGCGCCTGCGGGGCGCGGGTGCGTGGTGGTGGCTGGAATCGGGCGCGCCCCAGGCGGGCCCGCCGTTCCCGCCGTCGTTACCGCCGCCACCGCCGCCGTACGCGGGGTAGACGGGCGGGGGCGGCGGCCAGCCGGCACCGGACGCCTGGGCCGGCGGCGGAGGCGGGGTGTCGGGACCGCCCGCCGACGCGTGGCCGTGTCCCTCTCCTTGGCCGGGGCCCTGTCCCTGCCCCTGCCCCTCGCCGTACCCGGGGCCGGGCGACGGCGGCTGGTCGGACGGCCGGTCCTGCGCCGCGTAGCCCGGCTGAGCGGGCTGAGCGGGCCGGGCATGCTGACCGGGCTGGGTCGGCTGACCGGACGGGGCCGGCGGGTGGCCCGGCTGCCCCGGGTACCCCTCCGTCGCCGACGGCTGCTCGTACGCTGCCTCTCGCGGAGCGGACGCGGGTGTGCCATCGGGAGCGGCATCCGGCACGGGAGGTACGGACGGGGCGGCCGGGGCCGCAGTGCCCTCGTTCTCGGTGCTCACAGCTCTTTCTCCTCAAGGTTCCACATCAGTCTTCGGCAAGAGTCCCGCTGTGCAAGTGTCTGCGGTCAGCTTTTCCCACAGCACGTCAGGCCACTGTAAGCAGGACCTGTGCGTATTCACGCCATCCTTTACTTAGGGCAAAAGGGACGCATCCGGAGTCGACCGGCCATAGAACCCCGCCGTTCACCCGGCTACCCCTTCACGATGGCACCATGACGCGGTGACCCAAGCTCGTCAGTCCAGTATTCAGGTCGTCGCTCACCGGGGAGCGTCCGAGGACGCCCCCGAGCACACCCTCGCCGCCTACACGAAGGCCATCGAGGACGGTGCGGACGCCCTGGAGTGCGACGTACGGCTCACCGCCGACGGACACCTCGTCTGCGTCCACGACCGCCGCGTGAACCGCACGTCCAACGGCCGCGGCGCCGTATCGGCCCTGGAGCTGGCCGACCTCGCCACCCTCGACTTCGGCTCGTGGAAGGACAGCGAGGAGAGCCCCGACTGGCGCGATCCGGAGCTCACCTCCGTACTGACGCTGGAGCGCCTGCTGGAGCTCGTCGCCGACGCCGGGCGTCCCGTGCAGCTCGCCATCGAGACCAAGCACCCCACCCGCTGGGCGGGCCAGGTCGAGGAGCGGCTGCTCCAGCTGCTGGGCCGGTTCGGTCTCGACGGACGGCCGGAACCCGGCGAATCGTCCGTACGGGTCATGAGCTTCTCCGCGCGCTCCCTGCACCGCATCGCCTACGCGGCGCCCCAGCTGCCCACCGTGTACCTCATGCAGTTCGTCTCACCCCGGCTGCGTGACGGCCGACTGCCGGCCGGGGCGCGGATCGCGGGCCCCGGCATGCGGATCGTGCGCAACCACCCGGGGTACATCGCGCGCCTGCACCGGGCCGGTCACCGTGTCCATGTCTGGACGGTGAACGAGCCGGAGGACGTCGACCTCTGTGTACGCCTCGGAGTCGAAGCCATCATTACGAACCGTCCCAAACAGGTACTTTCCCAGCTCGGCCGCGCGGTCTGAGCGGCGGAACCGCCACAGGGAGTGCACCGGCGCGTTCGGTCCGCTGCCGCCCGTTACGAATGCGTCAAAGGGTCGCCCTTGGCCGGTTTCCGGTCCAGGCCAATGGGGCATCCACACCGTGGCGTGGGGCGAAGGAGGTCTCGGGGGTGGCATTCGTGGTGGCACAGGAAGTGCCGACGTCGTCCAGCATGGCCGTGACCCACGGCCCTGCGGGCGTGGGCGAAGCCCGGCATCGTATGCGGGAGCAGTTGCACCGCAGCGGCATGTCGGACTCGGTCGTGGACGACGCTGTTCTGATCCTGTCCGAACTGCTCAGCAACGCCTGGCGGCACGGCAGGCCGCTGGGCCACACGGAGATCGGTGACGGGGACATCCGCGCCGCCTGGCAGGTCGACAAGTCCGGCCGGCTGACGGTCGAGGTGACGGACGGCGGCGGCCCGACCCGGCCCGTTTCGTCGACCCCCTCGGTCACGGCGCGCGGCGGCCGCGGGCTGAACATCATCACGGCGCTCGCGCAGGACTGGGGCGTACGGGACAGCGCGTCCGGCGAGGTCACGGTCTGGGCGCTCGTCAACGAGGGACACCGCCGCGAGGCGCAGCGCCGCGAGGACTTCGCGAGCCGTATCGCGGCACCCGGGCTGCGCGGGCTCGACGGCCTCGACGGGCTGGACTTCGCGGATGCCTTCGACTTCGAGGACGCGGACTGAGCGGATCGCTCGTCCCTGACCTCCGGTCCGTCCCTTACGAGGACGGCCGCCGCGCTCTGCGCGCGAGCGAGGGCCGGTGCGGGTGCGGGGTGCGGGTGCGCGTGATGTACGGGTGATGCAGGGGCGACCGCACGGCAGCCCCGCGTGCCGGGAGCCGCGACAGCGCGAAGCCCGTCGGGAGGGGCGCTAGGCTCGCGGCCTGTACCGCATCGCCGCTCCCGGGAGAAAGCCACACCATGGCCAAGAAGCGCCCCCAGACCAAGGCCACGAAGGCGCAGCTCAACGACGGGCCGATCCCGGTGGTCGGGGCCCGCGAGCCCTGTCCGTGCGGCTCGGGCCGCCGCTACAAGGCATGTCACGGCCGGGCCGCGGCGCACGCCGTCACAGAGCTGGTCCAGCGCCCGTTCGAAGGACTCGCCGGCGAGTGCGACTGGGTCGCGATGCGCGAGCTGGTCCCGGCGGCGACGGCGGAGCTGACGCTCAAGGACGGGCTGCCCGAAGGCGTGCCCTCCGTGACGCTCGCGACCGTACTGCCCATGGCGTGGCCCGCGCTGCGCCGCGACGACGGTTCGGTGCTGCTCGCCCTGCAGAACGACACCTCGTCCGGCGACCTGAGCCGCGATCTCGCCGACACCCTGCAGCGCGCGCTGGTCGCCGAACCCGGCAACCCCGTTGCCGCCGAGCGGGTTTCGGCCGACGGTCCGCGGTTGCAGGATCTCCTCGACCCGGACGCGGACTTCACACCGGTCGTGCACCCGGGCTTCGAGTTCTGGGTGCCGGACGCGGAGAACGCGTCAGCAGAGGTGACGGCCTCCCTGGAGCGCGCCAACGCGGCGGCGATCCCGACCGTGCTGCTCAGCGGCTCGGACGCCGCGTACTGGTGCGAGACGCCGGAGAAGAACCATCTGCGCTGGGTGATGCCGTACCCGGAGGAGAAGCTGCTCGACGCGCTCGCGCGGCTGCACGCGGCCGGTACCTCCGACCTCGGCGAAGGGACCCGGCTCGTCGGCTCCTTCCGGGCGCACGGCGTGACGGTGCCGGTGTGGGACCTGCCGACGACGATGGGCGCGGACGACTGCGAGAAGCCGGCGGCGGAGTTCGCCGAGCGGCTGACCGCCGCGCTCGCCGTCGACGCGCCGCTGACCGGCGACGAGCGCCGGGCGCGCGGCGGCCTCACCAACCGCCAGGTGACGCTGAGCTGACGGTGGGACGGCGCCCGTACGGCGTTCGTACGACACCCGGCACGACCACCGGCACGACCTCCGCGTGACAGTGGGCGCGGAGGCGGTGGCGATCCGTGTCCGGGACACGCGACCGGCATGCGCGGGTGCGGTGAGACCGGTCACACGCTTTCTGCGCAAGTGCCGTACTGGCAGGTAATTCGATGCGTGAATATGCCGGATCGAATTTGCTAACCGCCGATCTCTTGTTACGGTTCTAGGAGCCCGGTCGCTGGTGCATCCCCCGTCGCCAGCGACCGGGTCTTTTCATGCGCCGACGGCTGCCGGGGTGTCAACGCCCCCCAGGCTCCGTCGAGTTGCTGCCCGACCTCAGCAGCAGCGGACCGACGTCCGTGCCGTCGACCGGCGTCGCGAACTCCGCCACCGCCGTGTACTGCGCCGATCCCCCGGCGGACGGTTCCCTGGGTGTCTCACACGTCGCCGGGTCGTCCTGCGCCTCGACGGCGCAGTGTGTCTGTACGGTCCGCCCGCCGGGTCCCATGAGGCTGAGTGCCGCGAGCAGTTCGCCACCCGACGTGTTGCGGTAGTACGTACGCGCCCACGTGTCGGGCGCCTCGGTCAGCACGCAGGTCTGCGCCTCGATCCCCTCGGGAGAGGTCACTTCGGGCCCGCACCGCTCGGCCGTACGCACCGGAGACATCTCGCGTGGCGCCCGCGCGGCACCCGGCTGAGCACCGCCGCGGGCCTTCGCGTCACTCGCCACGTCATGGGCACGCGGCGCCTCGGCGTCCTTGCCCGCAGGTCCGGCCGACGCCACCAGCGGCAGCAGCGCCGCGACCACCACGACGGCGGCGAGCCCGAGCATGCGGAGGTTCATGGCGGGGCCCACCTGTCACTGCCGGGAGTTCGCTGCGGTCGGCAAAAGATAACGGCGGATCGAAGCGGGCCACGGCGCCGCGCGCCCAATTCCCGTACAACTGGGATCCGCTCGCACCCGTACGAGTGAGGAAACGCCGACGGGCGGGCCGACGGGCCCGCCCGCAGTCGTCTGCGTAGCTCTGCTGCTCGGTGGAACGAGAACTCAGGTGCTCAGAGTGCTCAGGTGCTCAGGGTGCTCAGTACGCGAGCCTGCTGCCGCCGTCCGGCGCGCTCGTACTCGCCTCGACCAGCGCGTCCACCACCGCCTCCACCCCCGGCAGCCACGGCGCCGCGGAACCCGGCAGCGGAGCCCGCTCCCAGCGGACCTGACCGCCGGCGGCCTCGGACGGCGGCAGGACGATGTAGCCGCCCTCCCCGTGGAACCGCAGCGAGCTGGGCACCCAGTCCTTCGCGTACAGCAGCTCGCCGAGCTGTTCGAGGGAGTACGGGGCGACCAGCAGCGACCAGCGCGTGGGCGTCGCGACGACCGGGCCGAGCCGCATGCCCATCTCGTCCAGCTCCGCCAGGGCGCGGGCTGCGGCGACCGCCGGCAGGCTCACGGCGCACGGCGCGCTGCCGCCGGTGGCCAGCACGATCGGGGCCGCCGGGCGGTTCTGCCACCACCAGCGCACCATGCGCCCGTCGGTGGTCGCCGCCAGCAGCCCGGGGTCGAAGGGGTGTGCGCCGGGTACGACGCACTCGGGGTCCGGGCAGGCGCAGCCGCGCCCGCGCGCTCCCCGGCCGCCGGCCGATTTCAGGCCCGCGCCCGGCAGTACGGGCCAGTTCCACGCCGTGGCGCAGGTGAGCGCCGCTTCGAGTTGGGCAGGCATCCCATTGCGCCGGAGCCGCAGCCTGCGTCGCCTTCCGAGGATCTCGCGCATGAGCGCTCGTTCCTTTCCGTTGAACGCCGAGGTCCACATGACACTGACACCATGTGTGTGCATCACTTCGCTGTGCGTACTCGCTGTGCGTATTCGCTCTGCGTACACGTGTGTGCCGTCGACGCCGCGTCCGTAACGCCGCGCCCATGACACTGTGCGTTTGACACTGTGCACTTGACGCTATGCCCGTGACGCCGTGATCGGACCGAGCTTGACTGTATTCCGCGAGTTTCCGCGAATTGCCGCGAACGTATGGCGAGTGGTGGCGTGCGCATGGCGCTCGCTGTTCCGCTGTGCTGTCCTCGCCACTCCGGGGGATGGGGCACGGCCTACGGCGGTTAAGACGCCCGGGCCGACCGCCAGGTTCCGGGGCGGTCCCAACTGCCCCTGTCCGTCACCGTTTACGTACCCATCACGTTCGGAATGACGCTCCACCGGGGGCGGCGTATGCACGTCGGCCCTGGCAGATCCCCTGTTGAGCGTCCTCAGTCGACAGCAAAACCAAGCCAGGTGGGTCATTTTTCAGCCAACTTGATTCGGCTCGGCTGCGCCACGGACACCGGCCGTCCCCCCAGGACAATGCTGGACATTAACGCTGTTGTGCGTGTACATGTGGATGCATCGACAGCTGCGCGAAATGACCTGAGGTTTTGCCCGACTGTCGAGCGAAACGCACCAGTCAGAAAGTCGGCTGCCATGAGCGCTCCGAACATGCCGAAAGTGGCTGGAATCGATTCCACAGTTCCGGCCCCCGCTCACACTGTCCCGCCTCTTGACGATCTCCAGGCCCCGCCGGTCGTACTGATCCAGGACCGGCTGGCCGGCTGGGTCTCCGATCTGACCACCCTCCACGAACTCACCGAGCGGCTCGCCAGGACCCGTTCCCTGGCGGACGCCCTCGACGAGCTGCTGCGGGCGGGCGCCGCGCTGGTCGGCGCCAGGCGGGGGCTGGCCGTGCTCGAACCGGCCGACGGCCTCGGCCCCGTCACCACCCTCGGCCTCGGCCTCGCCCATGCCGACCTCGGCCATCTGGAGACGGTGCCGCGCGGCGTCACCTCGCTCGGCCCGCTCCTCGACAGCTCGGGCGCCCCCGCCGAACACGTCGCCGTACCCGACCTGCTCTCCGACAGCGCCCTCGACCCGCGCCACCGCGAGGTGGCCGCCCGGCTCGGATACGGCGCCAGTTACGGCGTACCGCTGGCCACCGACCCCGGGAGCAACGAGGCGGGCGAGCCGACGGGCGCGGCGCCCGTCAAGCTCGGCGCGGCGATCTGGCTGTACGACGAGCCGGCCGAGCCGATGGAGCGCCAGCGCCATCTGATCTCGCTCTACGCCCGGTACGCGGGCGAGCATCTGGCCCGGCTGCTGGAGCTGGAGCGGGCCCGCGCGCGGGTCGCCACCATCGCCGACGAACTGCTGCCGGGGAGGCTCCCCCGGGTCTCCGGCGTCCAGCTCGCCGTGTGCCACCGCACCGGGCCGCGCGGCGGCGGCGACTGGTACGACGCGCTGCCGCTCCCGGAGGGCGCGCTCGGCCTCGCCGTCGGCTCGGTGAGCGGTTCGGGACCCAGCGCCGTGGCGGCGATGGGCCGGCTGCGCGCCTCGCTGCGGGCGTACGCGGTGATGGAGGGCGAGGACCCGGTCGCCGTCCTGTCCGATCTGGAGCTGCTGCTGCGGCTGACCGAGCCGGCCCGTACGGCCACCGCGCTGTTCGCGTACGCGGAGCCGGTGCGGCGGAAGATCGTGCTGGCCGGGGCGGGACACGCGCCGCCGCTGGTCGTCGGGGACCGGCGTACGGAGTTCGTCGAGACGTCGCTCTCGGCGCCGCTGGGGATGCTGGCGTGCTGGGAGGCGCCGAGCGTGGAGCTGTATCCCGAACCAGGAGAAACGGTGCTGCTGTACACCGACGGGCTGCTGCGGCGCACCGGCGAGCCGATGGACCGCGCCTACGCCCGGCTGCACGCGGCGGCGGCGAGTGTGCCGTGCGCGCTGCGGGACGATCCGGCGGCGGTCGCCGGGCACGTCCTGCGGACCGTCCTGCCCGACCTGCCGCCGGCCGGTGACCCGATGGAGGACATCGTGCTGCTGGCCGCCCGCTTCGACTGATTTCTCACATCACACACGCAGCGACCTGGGCCGTCTTGCCCTCGCACATACGATGGAAAACGGTCCAATGCCGGGCCGGTGTCGTAGCGAGGAGAAGACGTGGCTGAGGAGCTCACCCCGGAGCACCTGGAACTGCCGGAGACGGAACCAGTGCTCCCGGAGGCGGAAGAAGAGCCGATCAAGCAGCGGAAGAACGGACTGTACCCCGGCGTGTCCGACGAGCTCGCGGAAAACATGAAGTCAGGCTGGGCCGACACCGAGCTGCACGGCCTGGAGCCGATCGCGCAGGCGGCCGAGACCGCGGCGCGCCGCGCGGCGCTGTCCGCGCGCTTCCCCGGTGAGCGGCTGGTGATCCCGGCGGGCCGGCTCAAGACCCGGTCCAACGACACCGACTACGTCTTCCGCGCCTCCACCGAGTACGCGTATCTCACCGGCGACCAGACGCAGGACGGCGTCCTGGCGCTGGAGCCGGCCGGCGAAGGGCACACCGCCACCGTCTATCTGCTGCCGCGCTCCAACCGGGAGAACGGCGAGTTCTGGCTGGACGGCCAGGGCGAGCTGTGGGTCGGCCGCCGGCACTCCCTGGCCGAGGCGGAGCAGCTGCTCGGCGTCCCCGCCAAGGACGTGAGGGAACTGCCCGCGGCGCTGACCGAGGCGACGGGCCCGGTCCGTAACGTACGCGGGCACGACGCCGTCATCGAGGCCGCGCTGAGCGACAAGGTCACCGCCGAGCGCGACGAGGAGCTGCGCGTCTACCTCTCCGAGGCGCGCGCGGTGAAGGACGACTTCGAGATCGGCGAGCTGCAGAAGGCCGTCGACTCGACCGTGCGCGGCTTCGAGGACGTGGTGAAGGTCCTCGACAAGGCCGAGGCCACCAGCGAGCGGTACATCGAGGGCACGTTCTTCCTGCGCGCCAGGGTCGAGGGCAACGACATCGGCTACGGCTCGATCTGCGCGGCCGGACCGCACGCCACGACGCTGCACTGGGTACGCAACGACGGCGACGTACGCTCCGGCGATCTGCTGCTGCTCGACGCCGGTGTGGAGACCCACACCCTCTACACCGCCGACGTCACACGCACACTGCCGATCGACGGCCGGTTCAACGAGCTGCAGCGGAAGATCTACGACGCGGTGTACGAGGCGCAGGAGGCCGGCATCGCCGCGGTCAAGCCGGGCGCCAAGTACCGCGACTTCCACGACGCGGCGCAGCGCGTGCTCGCCGAGAAGCTCGTCGAGTGGGGGCTGCTGGAAGGGCCGGTGGAGCGGGTCCTGGAGCTGGGCCTGCAGCGCCGCTGGACCCTGCACGGCACGGGCCACATGCTCGGCCTGGACGTCCACGACTGCGCCGCCGCGCGCAGGGAGGTGTACGCCGAGGGGACGCTGGAGCCCGGCATGTGCCTCACCGTCGAGCCGGGGCTCTACTTCCAGCCCGACGATCTGACGGTGCCGGAGGAGTACCGCGGCATCGGGGTGCGGATCGAGGACGATCTCGTCGTCACCGAGGACGGCAACCGGAATCTGTCGGCGGGGCTGCCGCGGCGCTCCGACGAGGTCGAGGCCTGGATGGCGGAGCTCAAGCGGTCGTAACGCGCGAGCGGCCGGCCAGCGCCTGCGAGGCAGGCAGGCGGGCGCTAGCCGGCCCGCAGCAGCGCGTCCTCGCGCCACTTCAGGGTCTTGTCGAAGCTGACGACGGCGCCCTGGCCCGGACGGTTGCGGAAGTGCACGTGGTCGGCGAGCTGCTCGATCAGACACAGCCCCCGGCCGCTCTCCGCGGTGAGGGGCGCGGGCGCCGGGCGTCTGACCACCCGGCGGGCGGGGAAGCCGGGGCCGGAGTCGGCCACTTCGATACGGCACGTCGCGCCGTCCAGATACGCGGTCACCCGGTAACCCCCGGGCGCCTCGCCCGTCCCTTCGTCACCGCCGTGCTCAACGGCGTTGGCGCAGGCCTCGGTGAGCGCGACCGACAGGTCGAAGGAGATGTCGGGATCGACGCCCGCGGTGTCCATGGCGTCGAGCAGAAGGCGGCGGGCGAGTGGAACACTCGCGGCTTCGCGCCGCAAATGGAGAGACCACCAGATGCTCATGCTCCAGCCTCCTGGCTGCGGCTCGACATACCGATACGTATTGCCCTTCCGGACCCTCCGTAAGCGCGCCGGGGGTGTGAGACCCCTCATTCGGCGGACGCGTATGTGACGTAGAGCGGTGTATGGGACGGAGACTGACCTTCCGGACCTGCCCTACGGAGCGGGGGGACGCAGTGCGATGATGAGCCCGCCATGTCTGCCCCTGTCGTACACGCAGGAACCGGCCCCCGGCTGGTAAGGGCCGCGGTGTTCACCGCGGTCTGTCTTGTGCTGTCCGCGACGGGACACGTCGTCGCCGCCTGTGCGCCCGTGCCGTGGTGGACCCTGCTGGCCGGCTTCCTCCTGCTGTTCGCCGTCGTGGCGCCACTCGCCGGACGGCCGCGTTCCACCGCGACCATCGTGTCGGCGCTGACGGCCGGACAGCTCGGTCTGCACAGCCTGTTCGGACTCGGCCAGCAGCACATGGTGATGCCGGCCGGCGGCAACGACGCCCTGGTCAGGATGGCGGCGAAGCTGCTCTGCGGAGCCGGCCCCGCCTCACTCAGCCATGTCGACGCGCAGCGGATCGTGGCCGAGGCCGGCATCGGCACGTCAGGCGCCTCCGGTGTACCGGGCCTGTCCGGTACGGCGGGGACGGCGCACGGCATGGCGGGCATGCCCGGGATGGACATGCACGGCGGCACGATGGCCATGGCTCCCGCCGCCGGTACCGCCGCCGGGCTGCTGCCCTCGCTCCCCATGGTGCTCGCGCACCTGCTCGCCGCTCTCGCGACGGGCTGGCTGCTGCGCCGCGGGGACCTCGCACTGGTCAGGATCGCGCGGCTCTCCGCCCGGCTCTCGGCGCAGGGCATCGGCGAGGTCAGGGAGAGCGTGGCGGAAAGCCTCACGGACAGCGCCCAACTGCGCGCCCTGCGGGCCGCTTTCACGCTGGCCCGCGCCCTGCTGGCCGGGCTGCCCTGCGGCTCGGCGCCCGAAACCGCACGGGCCGCGCGCTTCTCGTACGAACCACCGCCCGCACCTGCCGGGCGGGCACTCCAGCACACGGTGATCAGGCGCGGCCCGCCGGCCGCACTCGCCCTCGCAGCCTGAAGCGACGCCCTCCGCACTCTCCGCCCGTCGGGACGCCATGTCCCGCAGGGGATCGGGGCGGTGTCGCGATGCCGCCGTGCGGACGCACGCCGGCGCCTGTTCTGCCTCCGTCCTCCTCCCACAGCCACTGGAGTGTTCTGTGTTCCCAGCCGTGAAGTTCTCAGCCGCGAAGTTCCCAGCCGCGAAGACCGCCCGTTTCGCCGTCGCGGGCGGTGTGGCCGCCGCTTCCGTCCTGCTGCTCGCCGGACCCGCGTCCGCCCACGTCGGCGTGTCGGCGGCGGGCGAGGCCGCCAAGGGCGGCTCGGCCATCATCAACTTCAAGGTGCCGAACGAGCGCGACGACGCCACGACCACCAAGGTCGAGGTCAACATCCCGGCGGACCACCCGCTGGCCTCCGTGATGCCGGAGCCGATCCCCGGCTGGAAGATCGACATCGTCAAGACCAAGCTCGCCAAGCCGATCGACCTGCACGGCTCACCGGTCAACGAGGCGGTCTCGAAGGTCACCTGGACCGCCGACGCCAAGAGCTCGATCCCGGCGGGGCAGTTCCAGCTCTTCCCGCTGTCCGTGAGCCCGCTGCCCACGGACACCGACCAGCTGGTGTTCAAGGCCATCCAGACGTACTCCAACAAGGAGGTCGTCCGGTGGATCGAGGAGCCGAAGGAAGGCGCGGCCGAGCCGGAGAACCCGGCGCCCGTGCTGAAGCTGACCGCCGCCGCCCCCGAGGACGGACACGGCGGGGCTGCCGACAGCAAGGCCAGTGACACCGCCGCCAAGCAGGACGACACGAAGGCCGGTACGACCGCGGCCTCGTCCGACTCGGACAGCAGCGACAACCTCGCGCGGGTCCTCGGCATCGTCGGCATCGTCGTCGGCATCGCCGGTGTGGCCTTCGGCGTACTCGCCGGCCGGCGCCGCACCGCCTGACGCACCAAGCACCCGCGGCGCGCGAGGCTGGGACGGCATGCCATCCATGGCGTCCCGGCCCCGCGTGCCCGGTGCCCCGCACACCACCACCAGGAAATACCTCATGCGTAAGAAGACAGTCCCGCTCGCCGCCACCCTCGCGGTACTCACCGCGCTCACCCTCACCGCCTGTGGCAGCGACGGCGACAGCAACGACTCCTCCTCCAAAGCGATCGCCGACGTCTCGCAGCCGGCCGACAAACCGGCGACCGTGCTCGACACCCCCTTCAAGAAGCCGGACCTCGTCCTCAAGGACACCCACGGCAAGCCGTACGACCTGCGCGAGCGCACCAAGGGCAAGCCCACGCTGATCTACTTCGGCTACACGCACTGCCCGGACATCTGCCCGCTGACGATGAGCAACCTCGCCATCGCGCGGAAGTCGCTCACCAAGGCCGAGCAGGCGCAGCTGCAGGTCGTCTTCGTCACCACCGACCCGGACAGGGACACCCCGGCCGAACTCGGCAAGTGGCTGCCCAGCGCGGGCGACCCGTCGTTCGTCGGCCTGACCGGCGACTTCCCCACGATCCAGGCCGGCGCCCGCCAGCTCGGCATCGACGTCGAACCGCCGGAGAAGCACAAGGACGGCACGATCACGTCCACACACGGCGCCCAGGTCATCGCCTTCTCGCCGAAGACCGACGGCGGGTACGTGCTGTACGACTCGGAGGCGACGGCCGACGACTACACCAAGGACCTGCCCAAGCTCGTCAAGGGAGAGACGCCGTGAACCGGCGCGCCCCGCTGACGGTCGCCATAGGCCTCACCGCCGTACTGGCCCTGGCGGGCTGCTCGGCGGACTCCTCGGCGAACTCCTCGGCCGACGCCGGCAAGGCGTCCGGCGCGAAGCCCGAACTGAAGGTCACCGGCGCCTATATGCCGCAGCCCCCCGTCACCGACCTGGCGGCCGGATTCCTCATCGTCACCAACGACGGCGGCGCCGACAAACTGACCTCTGTCACCAGCGACATCTCCGACAACATCTCCATCCACCAGACCGTCAACGACCGGATGCAAGAGGTCACGTCGTTCGGAATTCCCGCCGACGGCACTCTTGATCTGGAACGTGGTGGCAACCACATCATGTTCATGGACCTCAAGCGGAAGCCCTTGCAGGGCCAGAAGGTCGACGTCGTACTGCACTTCGAGAAGTCCGGCCCGGTCACGGTCGAGCTTCCCGTGAAGGAGCCCACGTACAACCCGCCCAAGCAGTGAGGGATCAGGACGCCATGACAGCCACCGCCCCACGCTTCGGACCGCCATCCCTGACGGTGCGACTGCTGCTCGTCGTCTCCGTGCTCGTCGGGACCGTCTTCACGGTCCTGTCCGGTACGGCGTCGGCGCACGCCGCTCTCACCGCCAGCGATCCGGCGGACGGGGCGGTGGTTGCCACTGCTCCCAAGGACATCACCCTCACTTTCTCCGAAGAGGTCTCTCTCGGCGACAACGGTGTCCGCGTACTCGACCCGGCCGGCAAGCGCGCCGACGCGGGCAAGGTCCGGAGCGCCGGCGGCGGTTCGGGCGCCCGTTACGCCGTCGCCCTGCACGCGGGCGTGCCCGACGGCACGTACACCGTCGCCTGGCAGGCCGTCTCCGCCGACAGCCATCCGGTCTCCGGCGCCTTCACCTTCTCCATCGGGGCGCCCTCCAAGACCACCGTCCATGTCTCCGACGACGAGGCGGGCGGCGGACTCGTCGGTGTCCTGTACGGGACCGCCCGCTATGCCTCGTACGCCGGGTTCATCCTCCTCGTCGGTGGCGCGGCCTTCGTGCTCGGCTGCTGGCAGCGCGGCGCGAGCGCCCGGCCGCTGCAACGGCTCGTCGTACGCGGCTGGGTCACGATCACCGCCGCCACTCTCGTCCTGCTGTTGCTGCGCACCCCCTACACCGGCTCCGGCAAACTCGCCGACGCCTTCGATCTCGGCGGACTCCAGGACGTACTCGCCACGAAGGAGGGAGCGGCCCTCATCTCCAGGCTGCTGCTCCTGGGCGCGGCAGCCCTCTTCATCGCCGTGCTCTTCGGCGCCTACGCCAAGCGTGAGGTGGCCGCCGGGAGCGAGCAGCCCGATGGCGAACACACCGACAGTGAGCAGCCCGACAGCGAGCAGCCCGGCACGGACGCGGGCAAGGAGAAGCAGGACCTCACCTTCGGCCTCGCGATAGGCGGCGCCGTCGTCGCGGCGGGGATCGCCGCGACGTGGGCGCTGTCCGAGCACGCGTCGACCGGGATCCAGCCCGGCCTCGCCATGCCCGTCGATGTCATCCACCTGCTGGCCGTGGCCACCTGGCTGGGCGGTCTCACCGCCCTGCTCGTCGCTCTCTACCGCACCCCCTATATAGAGGCAGCGGCCGTACGGCGCTTCTCCGGCACCGCCTTCGTCAGTGTCGTCGTACTCGCCGCCTCCGGCCTCTACCAGAGCTGGCGGCAGGTCGGGTCGTGGTCGGCGCTCGGGGGAACCTCATACGGACAACTCCTTCTGGTCAAGGTCGGGCTTGTCGCCGTGCTCGTGGGGATCGCCTACTTCTCCCGGCGGTGGACGGGACGGCTGGCGACGACGGCCCCGGAAGCGGTCGCGGAGACGGAGGCCGGGTCCGAGTCCGCCATCGCGACCGATACCGAAGCCGCTCAGGAGACCGAGAGCGTGACCGTCCCGGCCGCTGCTTCGGCGGGCACAGCGGCTGACGCGGAGACCGGGACCGCCGCCCCGGTCGGTGACACCCGTAGAGCTACCCAGCTGGAACGGCAGAAAGCGGCGTTGGCGACTGCACGCCAAAAGCGGCTGCGTGACGCCGATCCGAGCCGTTCAGGACTGCGCCGTTCCGTCCTGGCCGAGGCCGGTGTTGCCGTCGTTCTCCTCGCCGTCACCACCATCCTCACCACCACCGAACCCGGCCGCACCGCCGAGCAGGAAGCGGACCGCACCGGCGGCGCGAGCACCGCGGCGCCCGCCACAGCGGGTCCCGTGGACGTCCTGCTGCCCTTCGACACCGGCGGCGAAAACGGCAAGGGCACGGCGGAGGTCTACATCAGCCCCGCCCGCTCCGGTGACAACCTGATGCACATCTACGTCAACGGCCCCGACAAGCAGCCGCTCGACGTCCCCGAGGTGCGGGCCTCCATCACCCTGAAGGCGCAGAAGATCGGCCCGCTGCCCATCGCGCCCAAGCGGTTCGCCCCTGGACACTGGAGCGCGGAGAACATCCAGATCCCGTTGCCGGGCGAGTGGCAGCTCCAAGTCACCGTCCGCACCTCCGACATCGACGAGCAGACCGTCTACAAGAACGTCAAGATCGGCTGAACCACCGTGAGCGAGACCTCCACAGGCCAGGACCAGGACCGGGACCAGGGCCAAGACCGGGACCAGGGCCACCCTGCCGGCACCGGCAGCGGCACCGGCACCGGCGTTTCCAGGCGGCGCGTGCTCGGGACTGCGGGCGCCGCCGGGGCGGCCGGGCTGGTGCTCGGCGCCGTCGGCGGAGCCACCGGTTACGCGGCGAGCCGCCCGGCCGCCCCGGCGGCGCCGACGGCGCTGAGCACCGTCGGCGCGGACACCGTCGCCTTCCACGGCGCCCACCAGCCCGGCATCACCACCCCCACGCAGGCCGCCGGGCATCTCGTCGCCTTCGACCTCTCCCCCGGCGCCGGCCGCAAGGAGGCGGCGGCGCTGCTGCGCCGCTGGTCGGCCTCGGCGAGCGCGCTGATGGCGGGTCAGCCGGTCACCGGCGCCGCGGCGGCAGGTGAGCACGACACCGGTGTCGCCCTGGACGCGGGCCCTTCGTCCCTCACGGTCACCTTCGGCTTCGGCCGCAGCTTCTTCGGCCGTACGGGACTGACCGGCAGCCTCCCCGCCGCCCTCGACCCGCTGCCCGCCTTCTCCTCCGACCAGCTCGACCCGGCGCGCAGCGAAGGCGATCTGTGGATCCAGATCGGTTGCGACGACCCGCTCGTCGCCTTCCACGCCCTGCGCGCGCTCCAGAAGGACGCGGGCGGGGCGGCCAGGGTCCGCTGGCAGATGTCCGGCTTCAACCGGGCGCCCGGCGCGACCCCGCACCCGATGACCGTCCGCAACCTGATGGGCCAGGTCGACGGGACGGCCAACCCCAAACCGTCGGCGCCCAACTTCGAACGGGCCCTGTTCGTACCCGCCGCCCCGCCGGCCGGCACCCCCGCCTGGATGGCGGGCGGCTCCTACGCCGTCGTACGGCGCATCCGGATGCTCCTCGACGACTGGGAGAAGCTGCCTCTCGCCCGGCAGGAACGGGTCATCGGCCGGCGTAAGTCGGACGGCGCCCCCCTCACCGGCGGTACGGAACACACGGCACTCGCCCTCGACAAGCGGGGCGCCGACGGCGAGCTGATCATCCCCGCCAACGCCCACGCCAGGATCTCGGCGCCGGCGGCGAACGGCGGCGCGACGCTGCTGCGCCGCCCCTTCTCGTACCACGACGGCATCGGCAAGGACGGAACCCCCGACGCCGGGCTCCTCTTCATCTGCTGGCAGGCCGATCCGCTCAAGGGGTTCGTGCCGGTGCAGCGGAAGCTCGACCGGGGCGACGCGCTGTCGGAGTTCGTCCGGCACGAGACGAGCGGGCTGTTCGCCGTACCGGGCGGCGCGGCGAAGGGCGAGTACGTGGGCCAGCGGCTGCTGGAGTCCTGAGCCCGGGGCGGGGCGGGGCGCTCCGTCGGGCTATTAGGGTGACGGTATGTCGGCCACGCGCTACACGTATCTCGGCCCCGAGGGCACCTTCACCGAAGCCGCCCTCCGTACCCTCCCGGAAGCGGCCACCAGGGAACTGATCCCGATGGTGTCCGTACCCGCGGCGCTCGACGCCGTACGGAGCGGGGAGGCGGCCGCCGCACTCGTCCCGATCGAGAACTCGGTGGAGGGCGGTGTCACGGCGACCCTCGACGAACTCGCCGCGGGCGAGCCGCTCATGATCTACCGCGAGGTGCTGCTCCCGATCACCTTCGCCCTGCTCGTACGGCCCGGCACGGAGCTGTCCGAGGTGAAGACCGTCACCGGCCATCCGGTCGCCCAGCCGCAGGTGCGCAACTGGCTGCGCGCCCAGCTGCCGGACGCCGTGTGGGAGTCGGCCGCATCCAACGCGGACGGCGCGCGGCTGGTCCAGGAGGGCCGGTACGACGCGGCCTTCGCCGGTGAGTTCGCCGCCGCCACGTACGGCCTGGTGCCGCTCGTCACCGAGATCCATGACGCGCAGAACGCGGAGACCCGGTTCGTGCTGGTGGGCAGGCCGGCACGGCCCGCCGCGCCGACCGGCGCGGACAAGACCTCGGTCGTCATCTGGATGGGCGACGACCACCCCGGCGCGCTGCTGGAGCTGCTTCAGGAGTTCGCGGTGCGCGGGGTCAACCTGATGCTGATCCAGTCGCGGCCGACGGGCGCCGGCATCGGTAACTACTGCTTCGCCGTGGACGCCGAGGGCCATATCTCGGACCGGCGGGTCGGTGAGGCGCTGATGGGGCTGAAGCGGATCTGCCCCAAGGTGCGCTTCCTCGGGTCGTACCCGCGCGCCGGTGTGGCGGTCGCGGATGTGGCGGCCGCCCGGCCGGGGACGTCCGACACTGCGTTCATCGAAGCCGCCGAGTGGCTGGCACGCAGCCAGGACGGCCGCGCCTGACACCGGGACCGCCCCGGATCCACCGCCCGACCCCCTCCCCTGTGGATAACCCACCGGGTTATCCACAGGCTTGCTTCTCGACCTGGGGACAAGTCGACACGGCAAGCCGACATGGTCGACAAATCGCTCCAGTTACCCCACTTCCGTCCACAGGGCGTCAGGTCACCCTTGTCACCCCAATTCCACTCGGCAACTCGTCAGAGTTAACGAATCCCACCCGAATGAGCATGTGAAGCGGGTTTGGCCGGGGAATTATTCGGCCCGCACACCGACCTCGGAACGATCACTTCCACGATCCACAGATCCACCGCACAGCCTGTGGATAACTTTTCCCCCGTAGTACAACGCTGTGGACAACCGCCGGGTCAAGTACCGCCTCCCACAAGGGAGGTGAGTCAAGGCGAGTCGACCGGAATGCTTCGTTCCGGGGAATTGCATTCCCCTCATTGACGAACAGCGGGAGAAGCGCACCCACCTTCCTACCGCTTTCCCGACAGTTTTCCCAATTGCCGCAATTTGGACAAAGGGCCGCACCGGTGGATATCGAGTGGGGTGGTGTCACCGCGCACCGGTAGCCTGGTGGGGTGATTGACCTTCGCCTGCTCCGTGAGGACCCCGACCGTGTGCGCGCCTCCCAGCGTGCCCGTGGAGAGGACGTCGGCCTCGTCGACGCCCTGCTCTCCGCCGACGAGCGGCGCCGGTCCTCCGGCCTGCGCTTCGACGAGCTGCGCTCCGAGCAGAAATCGCTCGGCAAGCTGATCCCGAAAGCCTCGCCCGACGAGAAGGCCGAGCTGCTCAGGAAGGCCGAGCAGCTCAAGACAGCCGTCAAGGCCGCCGACGCCGAGCAGCACGAGGCGGACGAGGACGCACGGCGGCTGCTCCTCCAGCTGGGCAACGTGGTGCACAGCGACGTCCCGGTAGGCGGCGAGGAGGACTTCGTCGTCCTGGAGACGCACGGCACGATCCGCGACTTCGGCGAAGAGGGCTTCGAGCCCAAGGACCATCTGGAGCTGGGCGAGGCGCTGGGCGCCATCGACGTGGAGCGCGGCGCGAAGGTGTCCGGCTCGCGCTTCTACTACCTGACGGGGGTCGGCGCGCTGCTGGAGCTCGCCCTCGTCAACGCGGCGATCGCGCAGGCCGGCGAGGCCGGCTTCACCCCGATGCTCACCCCGGCGCTGGTCCGCCCGCGCGCCATGGAGGGCACGGGCTTCCTCGGCCAGGCCGCCGAGGACGTGTACCACCTGGAGAAGGACGACTTCTACCTGGTCGGTACGTCGGAGGTGCCCCTCGCCGCGTACCACATGGACGAGATCATCGAGGCCGACAAGCTCCCGCTGCGCTACGCGGGCTTCTCGCCGTGCTTCCGCCGCGAGGCGGGTACGTACGGCAAGGACACCCGGGGCATCTTCCGGGTCCACCAGTTCGACAAGGTCGAGATGTTCACGTACGTCGACCCGGCCGAGGCCGAGTCGGAGCACCGCAGGCTGCTGGAGTGGGAGAAGCAGTGGCTGTCGGGGCTCGGGCTGCCCTTCCAGGTGATCGACGTCGCTTCGGGCGACCTCGGCGCCTCCGCCTCGCGCAAGTTCGACTGTGAGGCGTGGATCCCGACCCAGGGCAAGTACCGCGAGCTGACGTCGGCGTCCAACTGCGACGGGTTCCAGGCCCGCAGGCTCTCCGTGCGGATGCGGGAGGGCAAGCAGGTCAAGCCGCTGGCGACGCTGAACGGCACGCTGTGCGCCGTACCGCGCACGATCGTGGCGCTCCTGGAGAACCACCAGCAGGCCGACGGTTCCGTGTGGGTGCCCGAGGTGCTCCGCCCGTACCTGGGCGGCCGCGAGTTTCTGGAGCCGATCGCCAAGTGAGCACCACCCCCGCGCCGTTCCCGTACCGGCTTGTCGCGACCGACCTCGACGGCACGCTGCTGCGCGAGGACGGCACGGTCTCGGCCCGTACGCGCGACGCGCTCGCCGCCGCCACGGCGGCGGGCGCCGCGCACATCATCGTCACCGGACGCGCCGTGCCGTGGACGCGCCATGTGCTGGACGACCTCGGTTACGACGGCCTGGCCGTGTGCGCCCAGGGCGCGCAGGTCTACCACGCGGGCGAGCACCGGCTGCTGACCTCGGTCACCCTGGACCGGCAGCTGGCCGCGCTCGCCCTGTCCAAGATCGAGGCCGAGACCGGTCCGCTGGCGCTCGCCGTGAGCAGGGACGGCCTAGACGGCGACGTACTGTTCGGCCCCGGCTACCGCGTGCAGGACGGCCCGCTGGCCTCGTTGCGGTCGGAGGACCCCGAGGAGCTGCTGGCGGCCCCGATCAACAAGGTCTACATCCAGCACCCGGAGCTGGACGACGACGCGCTGGCCCTGGCCGCGCGTGCGGCGGTCGGCGGCCTGGTGAACGTGGTGATGGCAGGCGCGGGCGTCGTGGAGGTACTGCCGCTCGGCCTCACGAAGGCGACGGGCCTGTCGCTGGCCGCACGGCGGCTGGGTGTGACGGCGGCGGAGACGATCGCCTTCGGTGACATGCCGAACGACATCCCGATGTTCGGCTGGGCGCGGTACGGCGTGGCGATGGCGAACGCGCACGAGGAGCTGAAGGCCGTGGCGGACGAGGTCACGGCGTCGAACGACGAGGACGGCATCGCCGTGGTGCTGGAGAAGCTGCTCCAGGGCTGAACCTGCCCCCGTGTCTCGATGTTCGGCGGCGGAGGATGCGCGGATCGAACGCGCGCGGGGTTCACGCCCCGACGACGGCTCGGGGTCTGTCCGGTGGATCATGGCCGGGCCCCCGACGTCTGACACGGCACCTCGCGGCGTTACCGAAACGCCCCGATAGCTCCGCTATCGAAACGTTCCGGCGCCTTGCGATGCACCGCGCCAGACGCCGCGGCCTGTCCGACCCTGATCCACCGGACAGACCCCGCAAGCCGCTGCCTTACCACTCGGCCAATCCTCCGGGAGGGGCGGCCCGCGCGGATGCGCGCTCGAAGCGGCCGCCCCCGGACAGTGCCTGCGGCACCCGGAGCGGTCGGTGGCTACTCCGGTGCCTGCGTGGCGCTGCCCTGCTGGGAACTCGACGGACTCTGCGTACTGGTCATCGCCGCGCTCCCGTCCCGGTCTCTGATGTGGCCTCGGCCGGCCTGTCACGGCCTGTCCGTACCTACGGTGCCCGAAGGCGGAGTTCGCCGCCACCGATTATTCGCGGTGGCGGCGGGGCTCCGTCAGTGGTCCGCTCACTCATCGCCCGCGAGGGTCAGCGTGCGCAGCTTCTGGCCGGCGTACCAGGTCGCGACGCCCGTCACGACCACCAGCAGCACCACGGCCACCGGCAGCCCCACGTCCGAGGTGACGATGCCGCCGCCGCCGATCTTCTCGGCGAGGGCGAGCGACCACTGCTGGACGCTGAGGGTGCGGGCTCCGGAGACCAGACTGCCGAACAGGGTCTCCCAGACCAGCGCGTAGACGAGGCCGAGGACCACCGCGTGCCGGCTGACCGTCCCCAGCAGCAGGAACAGCGCGCTGTAGGCGATCGAGGCGACCAGCGCGGCGACGGTGTAGGCGACGGCGATCTGCTGGCCGTTGCCGTTGAGGATGTAGCCGGCGATGAACGTCGGGATGGCCGAGAAGGCCATCGTCACGCCGATCGCGACGATCAGTTTGGTGAAGATGATCGTCGGCCGTTTCACCGGCTTGGCCAGCAGATAGACGATCGAGCCGTCGTCGATCTCGGGCCCGATCGCTCCCGTACCGGCGATCACGCCGATCAGCGGCACCATCGTGGCGATGGCGAAGCCGCCCAGCACGTCCGAGGCGATCTGGTCGTCGGCGCCGTTCAGGGCGCGGACGGCCGCGCTGATGACGATCAGCAGGGCCGGCAGGACGAAGAGAATGGCGGCCCGGCGCCTGCCGAGCAGAGCCCGGTAGGTGAGCCGGGCGACAGTGGGGTTGTACATGGACTGTCTCAGCTCCTTTCAGGCCGCTCAGGCCGCTACGAGGTAGGAGAAGACCGACTCGAGGGACTCGTCGGACGGCGAGACCGTGAGCAGGCTGATGGAGTGTTCGACGGCGACCTTCGGCAGCAGCTCCGTGAAGCGGCCGAAGTCGACCGCCTGGATACGCAGCGCGCCTTCGGTGAGATCGACCTCGATGCCGGCCGTGGACGGATCGGCGATGAGCGCGGCGGCGAGCGCGCGGTCGTCGCTGGACCGTACGAGATAGCGGTGCGGGCGATCGGTCATCAGCCTGCGGATACGGCGGAAATCACCGCTGGCGGCATGCCGGCCTGCCACGATCACCTCGATGTGCGAGGCGAGTTGCTCGACCTCCTCCAGGATATGGGAGGAGAACAGCACCGTACGGCCCGTGGCGCCCATGCGCCGCAGCAGCTCCATGAGCTGCATCCGCTGGCGCGGGTCCATACCGTTGAACGGCTCGTCGAGCAGCAGCACGGACGGGTCGTGGACCAGCGCCGACGCCATCTTCACGCGCTGGCGCATGCCCTTGCTGTACGTCGCGATCTTGCGGTCCTGGGCGTACTCCATCTCGACGGTGGCGAGCGCAGCCTGCGCCTCGCGCCCGCCCAGCCCGTGCAGTTCGGCGTTGGCGACGACGAATTCGAGGCCGGTGAGGAAGTCGTACATCCCCTCCCGCTCGGGCACGATGCCGATCTGCTTGTACGCGGACTCGTTGCGCCAGATCTTCTCGCCGTCGATGGTGACGGTGCCGGTGGACGGGGCGAGGAAGCCGGCCATCATGTTGATGAGCGTGGACTTGCCGGCGCCGTTGGGGCCGAGGAGTCCGGTGACACCGGGGCCGATGGTCATGGTGACGTCGTTGACGGCGACCACGTTGCCGAACCAGCGGGACGTGTGGTCGATGTTGAGGGTGGTCACAGCCCGACCTTCCGGTAGCGGCGCATCAGGACGGCGTACGAGCCGGCGATCAGGCCGAGGATGACCAGCAGATAGACGATGCCGACGCCGGCCGAGGGGCCTGCCTCGCCGGGGAAGGCGGAGGTGGCGCCGAGGAAGGCGGTCTGCAGGCCGTCGATGAGGGTGATGGGGGAGAACAGGCCGATCCACTTGACGACGGAGCCGGAGTCCGTGGACCAGGCGATCGCCTGCACCGTGGAGACGGCGCCGTACGTGATGGTCAGCGTGGCGATCACGGCGGCGACGCCGAAGCCGCGGCGCGGGGTGAGGGCCGCCATGACGAGGCCGAGTCCGCCGAAGAGCAGGGACAGCATCGCCACCGACACGATTCCCTGCCCGAATCCCTTGGTCTGGTCGGCGAAGTCCAGCTTCGCCAGCAGCGCGCCGACGTAGAGGACGACCAGCGGCGCCGCGGTCAGTACGAAGAGCGCCGACGCCATCGCGCCGAACTTGGCGAGGACGTAGTCGACACGCTCGATGGGGCGGGAGAAGTAGAGCGGCACCGTCTTGAAGCGCAGGTCGCGTGAGACGGTCTGCGGCGCCTGTGCGGCGAGGAAGAGACCGATGACGGCCTGGGTGACGATGGCGTAGCGGGTGTAGTCGAGGGGCAGGCTCTTCGCGTTGGTCGCGACGGCGACGGCGACGATGATGCCCGCGGGCAGGCACATCACGCCGAACAGGATCATCGGCAGGACCTTGGACTTCGCCGAGCGGCCGAGTCCGTACGCGCCGCGCAGGGACTGCGTGAACAGGGAGCGCCTGGCGTAGGTACGGCCGAGCCGGGGTCCGTCGTAGTTGCGGTAGCCGATGTTGTGGATCTGAGTCGTGTCAGTGCTCATCGCTGACGCCTCCCTTCTGCAGTGCGTATGTCGGATCGGTGGCCGCCGTGGTGGTGGCCGGCTGTGTCTCGGCCGGTGCCGTCTCGGCGGGCGACGCCTCGGCCTGGCGGAACACCTCGGCGATGTGGTGACGCCGCTGTTCCATCCGGACGAGTCCGAGGCCGAGCCCGGCGACGGTGTCGCGGACGATGTCGTTCGTCTCCGTGCCGACGGCCTCGATCAGCAGGATGTGGCCGGCGCCGGGGAGCCCTTCCTCGGTGCTCGCGAGGAGCGTGACGCCGGCGGCCGTGAGGGATTCGCGCAGCGTCGCCGTGCCGTCCGGGTGGGTGTCCGTGTCGGTGACCTCGACGGCGATGGTCGTGGTCATTTGTGTGAAGTCGCTGGTGGAGCTGGAGCGCAGCAGCGTGCCGCCGTCGATGACGACGACGTGGTCACAGGTGCGTTCGAGTTCGCCCAGGAGGTGCGAGGTGACCAGGACGGAGATGCCGAAGTCGGAGTAGACGCGGCGGATGAGGCCGAGCATCTCGTCGCGGCCGACGGGGTCGAGCCCGTTGGTCGGCTCGTCGAGCAGGACCAGCTGCGGGTCGTGGACCAGCGCCTGGGCGAGCTTGACGCGCTGCTTCATGCCGGTGGAGTAGCCGCCGATGGGGCGGTAGCGCTCCTCGTAAAGACCGACGTGGCGCAGCGTGTCCGCCGTGCGTTCGCGGGCCGCCGACGGCGGTAGTCCGGACATGCGTGCCATATGGACGACGAACTCGGTGGCCGAGACGTCCGGCGGCAGACAGTCGTGCTCGGGCATGTACCCGACGCGCTCGCGGATGGCGGCGCCCTTGGTGGCGACGTCGAGGCCGAGCACCTCGGCCCGGCCTTCCGTGGCGGGGGACAGACCCAGCAGGATCTTGATCATGGTGGACTTGCCGGCTCCGTTGGCACCCACCAGACCGGTCACGCCGGGTCCGATGTCCAGGGATAGCCGGTCAAGCGCGGTTACCCGTGGAAACTTTTTGCTCAAGCCTTCTGTCAGGATCACAGTCACGGTTCGACCGTAGTGGCGCGGGCCACACCGGTCGTCAGACCTGACGGCTGTATCGGCGTCCCCCTGGAGATGTACGAACCCGTAAGGGCTACGTAAAGAGGTCGAGGGTCCAGGTCGGGGTGCCGTGGGTTATCCACAGGCCAGGGCCTGGTCTTGACGTAGCCGCCGGGCATTGTCACATTCATCAGTGGCAGGTTCACGTGGCCGGGTGGCAGGTTCACGGTTCACGCGGCTGCCGGCTTCTCGGGGTTGGGAGACGACCGCATGGGCGAGTTCAGTGAGCGCCGGGAGCGCCGGGTGCGCACCGGCGGTGTCGAGTTGAGTGTCGCCGAGCTGGGTGATCCGGCGGATCCGACGGTGCTGCTGGTGCACGGCTATCCGGACAGCAAGGAGGTCTGGTCGCAGGTCGCCGCCCGGCTCGCCGACCGGTTCCATGTCGTCCTGTACGACGTGCGGGGCCACGGCGGCTCGACGGCGCCCGAGCCGCTGCGCGGCGGCTTCACGCTGGAGAAGCTGACGGACGACTTCCTGGCGGTGGCCGAAGCGGTGAGCCCGGACCGGCCGGTGCATCTGGTCGGCCACGACTGGGGTTCGGTGCAGGCGTGGGAGTTCGTCACGGTCGCGCGGACGGAAGGCAGGATCGCCTCGTTCACGTCGCTTTCGGGGCCCTCCCTCGACCACCTGGGGCTCTGGATCAAGAAGCGGGCCGCGCGGCCGACACCGCGCGCGGTCGGGCAGTTGGTCGGTCAGGGCGCCAAGTCCTGGTACATCTACCTGCTGCACACGCCCCGGCTGCCCGAGCTGGCCTGGCGCGGACCGCTGGGCAGACGGTGGCCCGCGATCCTCCGCAAGGTGGAGAACGTGCCGGACGGCCCCGGCGCCCCCTATCCGACGGCGTCGCTGCCCGAGGACGCGGCGCACGGCGCGTGGCTCTACCGGGACAATGTGCGCGCCCGGTTGCGCAGGCCCCGTACGAACGCGTACGCGCACGCGCCGGTCCAGCTGATCGTGCCGACGGAGGACGCCTTCCTGTCGGAGCGGCTCTACGACGACCTCGCCGAGTGGGCGCCGCGGCTCACGCGTCGTACGGTCCCGGTCAAGCACTGGGTGCCGCGTACCCGCCCCGATCAACTCGCCATCTGGATAGCCGACTTCGCCGACCGCTACGCGGAGGACGGCGCAGGGAGCGGACCGGGCGGCGCCGCCGCGGCTGTCACGCCGGCGAGCGGGCGGTACGCGGAGCGGTTCGGCGGGCAGCTCGTCCTGGTCACGGGCGCGGCCAGCGGGATCGGCCGGGCCACGGCGCTGGGGTTCGCCGAGTCCGGTGCCCGGGTGATCGCGGTCGACGTGAACGGCGAGGGCGCGGCCAGGACGGCGGAGCTGGCGCGGCTGATCGGCTCCCCCGAAGCATGGAGCGAACAGGCCGACGTCGGTGACGAGCAGGCGATGGAGAAGCTGGCGGCCAAGGTCGCCGCCGACTACGGAATCGTCGATGTCCTCGTCAACAACGCGGGGATCGGTCTCTCCGGCTCGTTCCTCGACACCACGGCCGACGACTGGCGGAAGGTCCTGGACGTCAATCTGTGGGGGGTCATCCACGGCTGCCGGCTCTTCGGCAGGCAGATGGCCGAGCGCGGGCAGGGCGGCCATATCGTCAACACCGCCTCGGCCGCCGCGTATCAGCCGTCACGTGCGCTGCCCGCGTACAGCACGTCGAAGGCGGCGGTGCTGATGCTCAGCGAATGCCTGCGGGCCGAACTGGCCGGGCGGGGCGTCGGGGTGTCCGCCGTCTGTCCGGGCTTCGTCAACACGAACATCACGGCCACGGCCCGCTTCACCGGTGTCTCGGAGCAGGAGCAGGAGCGGCGCAGGAAGAAGACGTCCCGGCTCTACGGGCTGCGCAACTACCCGCCGGAGAAGGTCGCCGACGCCGTACTGCGCGCTGTCGTGCACAACCAGGCGGTGGTCCCCGTGACACCGGAGGCCCGGGTCGCCCGGCTGCTGTCGCGGATCTCGCCCGGCGCACTGCGGGCGATAGCCAGGGTGGAGCCCCCGCTGTGAGCGAGGGAGCCGCCGAGAGCAAGGATGTCGCCGAGGGCGGGGACGCCGCAGCGACCGGAGAGGAACGCCGTCCGATCGTGCCGCGCCGGGTCTCGTTCGACTGGCATGCGACACCGCTGCACTGGATACCGGACGAGCCCACCGCCACGCATGTCATCAACGTGCTGCATCTGCTGCTGCCGGCGGGCGAACGCTGGTTCGTCAAGGTGTTCAAGGAAGCCCTGCCGCTGGTCACCGATCCCGAACTGGCCAAGGACGTCAAGGGATTCATGGGCCAGGAGGCCACCCACAGCGTGCAGCACGCGTATGTGCTGGACCATCTGGCGGAGCAGCGGCTGGACACGGCGGAGTTCACCCGCCGTGTCGACTTCATCTTCGAGCGCCTGCTCGGCGACCGGCCGCCGTGGCGGATCCCGCTGCCCGCCGGCAGGTGGCTGCTCTACCGGCTGGCGTTCGTCGCGGCGATCGAGCAGTTCACCGCCGTCCTGGGCGACTGGGTGCTGCGCGCCGAAGCGCTGGACAGCGCGGCGGCGGACCCGGTCATGCTCGACCTGCTGCGCTGGCACGGCGCCGAGGAGGTCGAACACCGCGCGGTGGCCTTCGACATGTACCAGCACTGCGGGGGCGGCGAGCCGCTGCGCTACGTCCGCAGGGTGGGGACGATGTGTGTCACGGCGCCCGTGCTGCTGTGGATGTGGGTCTGGGGGACCCGCTACCTGATCCGGCACGACCCGCGGCTCGCCGGCTCGCTGCGCTACTCACGCCGGGCCCACAACGCGGCTGTGGCCAAGGGTCTGTTGCCGGCCTGGGGCGAGCTGGGAGCAGCCCTGCCCCGCTACTTCCGCCGCTCGTACCACCCCTCCCAGGAGGCTTCGCTGAGCAGGGCCGTCGGCTATCTCGCGGCCTCGCCCGCCGCGCGTGCGGCCCGGGAGGGGGAGCGGTGAGCGGCGCCGAGTACCGGATCGAGGCGTTGGCCCAGGCGAGCGGTGCCACCGTCCGGACGATCCGCGCGTACCAGGACCGCGGCCTGCTGCCGACGCCCGAGCGGCGCGGCCGGGCCAATGTGTACGGCGAGACCCATCTGGCCAGGCTCCGGCAGATCGCCGACCTGCTGGAGCGCGGCTACAGTCTGGCGTCCATCAAGGAGTTGCTGGAGGCGTGGGACGCGGGACGCGGCCTCGGCGGGGTGCTCGGCCTGGTCGCCGAGGTGCACGGACCGTGGACCGACGAGGAGGCCGCCCGGATCTCCCGTACGGAGCTGGACGAGCGGTTCGGCGCGATGCGCGACGACGCGGCGGTCGAAGAGGCGCTGGAGCTGGGCGTGCTGGAACGTGTCCCGGGCCGTGACGACACCTTCGTGGTGCCGAGCCCCCAGGAGCTGACCGTGGCAGTGGAGTTGTACGCGGCGGGCGTCCCACTGGCCGCGATCTCCGGCCATCTGCGGGAACTTCGCGGCCAGGTCGAACATATCGCCGCCCGATTCCTGGAGTTCACCGGCGAGCATGTCTTCGCCCGCTACCTCGGCCACCGCCCGCCGACGGACGCGGAAGCGGCCGAGGCCGCAGCGCTGGTACGCCGGCTCCGCCCGCTCGCCCAGCAGTCGGTCGACGCCGAACTGGCCCGCGCGATGCGCCTGTTCGCCACCCGCCAGCTGGAACAGCACCTGTCGGCCGGGCTCCCCCTGCCGACGGACGTCGAGGAACGCTCGGTGGCGGTGCCCGCCGGGACAATCCGGGCCGTCGAGGCACTGGTTGGCCTGGAGAACGTGGCGGCGTTCGTCGCTGCGGCCACGGAACGGGAAGTCCAGGCCAGGGCGTTGGACGCGCTGACCTCAACAGACCGACAAACAAGACATATCGATCAAGTGGACTAAATCATAAGGCTGTTATCCACAGCAGCGTCACATAGCCTGTGGATAAACCAAGTTGGCTGTGGATCAAACTTGTGGATCATGAACACTTGAAATCGGCTGGCGAAGCACCAGGTTCACCGGCACGCTGAACTGATGACAGGAAAACCCGACGAACAGCGCACCGTGAAGGTGTCGAAGTACCTCTCGAAACACCTGCGCCACCGGCCCGAACGGATCGGCCTCACCCTCGACGCCCACGGCTGGGTGGCGGTCGACGACCTGATCCGCGCGACGGCCGCACACAACTTCCCGATCACCCGCGCCGAACTCGACCATGTGGTCGCCGTCAACGACAAACAGCGCTTCACCATCGAGGGCGAGCGGATTCGCGCCAGCCAGGGCCACTCGGTGACCGTCGACCTGGACCTCCCCCCGGTCGAACCACCGCCGTACCTCTACCACGGCACGGCCCCGCACGCCCTGGCCGCGATCCGCGCCGAAGGCCTGCGCCGGATGAACCGCCACCACGTCCACCTCTCCGCCGACCGCGAGACAGCAACCCGCGTAGGCGCCCGCCGAGGCCGCCCCGTCGTCCTGTCGGTGGACGCGGGCACGATGCACACCGACGGCCACACCTTCCACGTGAGCGCGAACGGCGTCTGGCTCACCGACGCCGTACCGCAGCGCTACCTGCGCTTCCCGACGGCCTGACCCTCAACCGGCCGGGTGCGTACGGCCTGGTCGGTGCGGGGGGAGGCGGGACGTAGGGTCGGATCATGAGTCTGCGTCTGAGCACCGTGATCCTCCCCGTCGACCGCTGGCACGAGGGAGGCCGGGCGAAGTGGCAGCGCGCCGAGGAACTCGGTTTCCACACGGCGTACACCTACGACCACCTCTCCTGGCGCACCTTCCGTGACGGCCCGTGGTTCGGGGCCCTGCCCACGCTCACCGCCGCCGCCACAGCGACCGACCACCTCCGGCTGGGCACTCTCGTCACGTCACCGAACTTCCGTCACCCCGTGACGCTCGCCAAGGAGCTGATGTCGCTCGACGACATCGCGGGCGGCCGGATCACCCTCGGCATCGGCGCGGGCGGCAACGGCTTCGACGCGACGGCGCTGGGGCAGGAGCCGTGGACGCCGCGCGAACGGGCCGACCGCTTCGGCGAGTTCGTGCCGCTGCTCGACCGGCTGCTCACCGAGGGCGCGGTGACGCAGGAGGGGGACTTCTACTCGGCGGTCGAGGCGCGGAACATCCCCGGCTGTGTGCAGCGGCCCCGGCTCCCCTTCGCCGTCGCGGCGACCGGCCCGCGCGGGCTCAAGCTGGCCGCGCGGTACGGGCAGGGGTGGGTCACCACGGGCGACCCGAAGCTCTTCGAGGAGGGCACGCCCGAGCAGTCCCGGGCCGCGCTGCGCGACCAGATCGACCGGCTCGGCTCCGCGTGCGCGGAGATCGGACGTGACCCCGCCGAGCTGGACAAGATTCTGCTCCACGGCTTCACCCCGGACCGCAACCGACCGCTGGAGTCGGTCGACGCCTTCGTGGACTTCGCCGGGCACCACCGCGATCTCGGGATCACCGAGATCGCGGTCCACTGGCCGATCCCCGACTCCGACTTCGCCGCGGACCAAGCCGTCTTCGAGGCGATCGCCAACGAGGCCGTCGCGCAGCTCGGCTGACCCGGGCTCCGTGGTGCCCCGGGGCGGGGGCACCACGGGGCACCACGCAGTCGGGTGTCAGGCCAGGTGGCGCAGGGTGTCTTCCAGTTGCGAGACCGTTCGGCGGGCCCGGGTGTCGTCCTGAGTGCGGAGTTCGGCGGCCAGGGTGGTGAGGCGCGTGGTGGCTTCGTCGGCCCGGCCCATGGCGTGTTCGGACCAGGCGGCGCCCGTCAGGCATCTCGCTCGCTCTTCCAGGGCGTCGAGGCCCAGCGTCGCGTAGGCGTCGGCGGCCTGTTCCCAGAGGCGTATCGCCTCCAGCCGTACGGCCTTCTCGTCCACCGCGTCCGGGGCCGGTTCCGGCTTGTCCTGCTCGTCGTCGTCATCGTCGTCGTCGTCATCGTCGTCGTCGAAGTCGTCGTACTCGTCGTCGGGGATCCGGGACATGGTCAGGTTGGCGAGTTGGTGCCAGGTCTGGCCGCGTTCGTAGCGCGACTGGTCGTCGTCCGCGCCGTCCAGTACGGCCAGGGCCTGGTGCATCAGGTCGCGTGCGGCGTCGAAGTCCTCCTCGTTCCGGTATCCGGCCAGCCAGGCGAGTGAGCGCAGGATCCGTACCTCGGCCACGGGGTTGTCGCCCGACTCGCGCCACAGCTGCAGGGCTCTGCGGTACGCCGACCGCGCCTCGTCCGGCAGGCCCGCCCTCGACAGTGACTCGGCCGCGAGCTGGGCGAAGTGGGCCTGCGGGGCCGGGTCGTCCCAGCCCTTGGCGGTGTCAGCGGCGAGGAGGTACTGCTCCGCCGCACCGCGTGCGTCCCGCAGCTGTCCCAGCAGGTCGCCCAGCGTCTCGCGGGCGTGGACCCCGCGGTACTCGCCGTGGCCCAGCAGGTCCGGCAGCGCGGACTGGAGGACTTCCGCCGCCTCGGCCGTACGTTCAGCCGCCGCGTACGCCTTGGCCAGCACCAGCCGGGCCTGGGCCCCGCCGGCGGCGCCGAGGCCCGCCTGGTCGAACCAGTGCGCCGCGTCCAGCGCGTGATCGGCCGCCTCCGCCTGTCGGCCGCCCCGGCGCACCAGGATGTCGGCGAGCGTGAGCCGGACGATCGCCTGCTCCTCCGGGTCGGTCAGCTCCGTGCTCTGCTCGACGGCAGCGCGGGCTGCGGCCTCGGCCTCCTCCACGCCGCCGCGGGCGAACAGCAGCCCCGCGCGCCGGGCGAGCGGCTGCGCCGCCTCCCAGGGCTGGCCCGCCGCGATGTTCCGCTCGGCCGCCGAGCCGAACAGCGACTCCGCGCGCTCCTCGTCCCCGCTCCGCAGCGCGAACTCGGCCAGCATCAATTCGGCCTCGGCGACGAGGTGTCCCAGCCCCTCGGCCGACTCCCTGGCCGCGACGAACGCGGTCAGCTCCCGCTCCAGTCGGCCGTCCACGCCGTCGTGGTCATGGTCCGCTTCCCCGGCCCGGAGGAATGCCTCTATACGGATGCCGTTGATCTCGGCCGCCGCCACCCGGCGTGCCCGGCTCGGGTCGGTGTCGGCCAGGGCCTCGGCCGAGCCGAGCGCCGTCGCCAGCAGCTCCCGTATCTCGGCGGCCTCGGCGCCGGACTGCGCCGCGGCCGTGGCGAGCCGCAGCTCGGCGAGGGCGGCGCGGCCGTCCTGCCCGATCGCCCGGTGTGCGGCCAGGCTCTCGGCGAACAGCTCGCGGGCGTCCTGCGCCCCGGCGCGGGCGGCGCGCAGCGCGCGGTGTTCCAGCAGATCGGCGGCGAGCATCGGATCGGGAGTCTGGCCCGCTGCTTCCAGCCGGGCGGCGACCCGCTCCCACTGGGCGTCCGCACCGGGATGGCCCTGCTCCCGCAAGGACCGGGCCCGTGAGGCGAGTTCGGCGATGTCGTCCGTATCGGTATCCGCCCCTGTCGCGGTGTCGCGGCCCCGGCCGGCGTCGGCGGCGGTACGGGCGGGTGCGGCCAGCACCGGGCTGCGCACCCCCAGCGGCAGGAAGTCGACCAGCGGCTGCCGGGCCAGGCGCTCGGTGAGCCTGCTCGACATATGCGCCGTGCCGTTACGGGCGTCGAACCGGTCGACGATCGCCGTGGCGTCCGCGTACAGCTGGTCGTACAGCTCGCTCACCGTACGGGCGGTGCCCCGGTAGGGCACGGCCGGCCGGTCGCCGTGGCCGAGGTCGGTGAGGCGGCGCAGCAGGACGAGGATTCCGCCGTTGAACTCCAGCTGCGATTCAAGGTCGGTGAGCGGGCCGAGGTGCGCGGTGTGCTCGGAAAGGATCTCCAGACCCCGGGACTCGTTGCCGGTCAGCGCGCAGAACTCGATGTGCTCACCGATCTCACGCAGCAGCGATTCGTTGCCCCGGGCCATCCGGTAGCCGCGCAGATGGTGGGAGCGGGCGTCCGCGGGCCGGCCGAGGCGCATCAGCGGCAACAGCGAGTGGGCCAGCACCCGGTGGGGCTCCTCCAGGCAGGTGTCGTTGCCGGACAGCACCGGCTGCCAGACCTCGATCGCCTTGGCGTCCTCGCCCTTGCGGGACCAGTAGCCGCCCTGGGTGTTGATCTCGCAGGCCAGACAGTCGCTCATCCGGTCACGCTCGGTGTCGGCCCAGCCCGCGATGGCGCGGTCGGCCCGCGCCGCGTCGCCGACCGTGTCGGCCAGGTAGAACTCCGCCTTGCGCACGGCGCGCGCGCTGAATCCGGCGACCCGGTAGCGGCGCTCCATGTCGGCGAGCCAGCGCTCGACCACGTCGAGCGGGATGTCGGGGGACGACACGACGTTGCTGGTCACCCACTTGAAGTGCCAGAACAGCCGGTGCGTCTCGTAGCCGTCGAAGGCCGCCGCGTCAGTGTCGTACTCCTGGAGGAGCCGCGCGAAGGGCACCAGCATCTTCGTACGCTCCGAGCTGTACTCGTACGCGTCGATGAGGGAGCTGAGGGACCTGCGCAGCAGCGCGCGGTCACCGGTCCGCTCGGCTGCGGCGGACAGTTCCTCCGCGCGGGCGTTGCGTGCGGCGCCGTTGGGCGCGTTGTCGTTCTCGAAGAGGCCCCGCTGGATCTCGGCGGGCGTCAGCGTCGTCACTTCTGGTCATCCTCCGGGTCGGCCTGCTGCGCTGCGGAGTGGGTCGCCCATTCCAGGAGTCCGAGGAACGCGCGGTTGAGCAGGGTCGTGTCGGCGGGGCGCAGCGGCCGCTGGGACATCAGCAGCGCCTGGCCGTACAGCGACTCGACGGCCGTGCCGGTCAGCTCGGCGTCGGGGAGCGCCGATATCCGGCGGATCAGCGGGTTGTTGTGGTTGAGGACGAGCCGGGCGCGCGGCGCCGAGCCGCGCAGCGAGCCGAGGATGTCGCTCCACAGCGAGTCGGCGCCGTCCTGCGCGGTCGCCCTGTCCCGTTCGTGCCTGGCCTGCCGGTCGTCGAGGAAGAGCGCGGGTACGGAGACGGGCTGGAAGGCGCGCAGCGCGACATCGCAGCCGAGCGCGTCGAGGCGGGTCCGCGCGGTGGCGAGGAAGCCCGCCAGGGCCAGTTCGGCGCCGGTGTCCACCGGGTCGAGCCGGTCGGTCACAGCACCGGCGTCCAGCTCCGTGACCTTGATACCGGGCCGGACGGCCGGCAGCAGGGCCAGCAGATCGGCGTCGTACGTGTACCCGGCGTTGATCACGCCCAGGCCGTGCGCTGCGGCTATCGGCGCGATCTGCCGGAACTCCTCGACGGTGCGGGTGAAGTGGATGTCGTCGTGGGCGGCTGCGAACTCTTCGAGGCTGACCTGTCCGTCACTGGTCTCGAACGGCAGCCAGGGCAGCATCAGGTCGAGCAGCTCCGCGTCGTGCCGGGCGAGGGACTTCACCCCGAGGTGATGCACGCTCAGGAAGGCGGCGAGCCGCTCGGGTTCGCCCGCGGCGAGTTCGGTGAGCCAGTCGCGCACGCGGGCGCCGAGCGCGTCGCGTACGGCGGCGAGCGTCTCGTCGTCGTACAGATTCTCGCGGGATGCGGTGGGGCGCAGGGTGTCCGTGTCGAGGACGGCGCGCACGAAGAACGCCCAGTCGGGGAGGAGGTTGTCCGCGTGGTCGGTGAGCAGCATGCCCTTGAGGTAGACGCGGTGCCCGGCGCGGTGCGCGGGGCTGGTCGGCTCGGGCAGGACGTACGCGACGCCGCGCACCCCGGCCACCGGCAGGTCCAGGTCGATGGTGTCGAGCGGTGTGAAGCCGAAGACCCGGGCGCAGTGCCCGGCGAGCGCGACGCGGCGCGCGCCGGGGGTGGGGTGTTCGCGGTCCCAGACGGCGGGCCGGTCGGTGAGGGTGCGCTCGATGCCGTCACCTGCGCTGAACGTGATGTCGTACGGCAGGAGGGAGCCGAAGTCGCGGGCGAGCTCCTCGACGCGTCCGGGCTCGGTCCACTCCTCGGCGCCGGGCCTCGGTTCGAGGAAGACCGTGGTGCCGGGCTCCGGCCTGGCCTCGTCGGGCAGGGTCCGCACGGTGTACGAGCCGTCGTCGGTGGCCAGCCACTCCACGGGCGGGGCTTCGGGGGTGCGGGCGGAGCGCGTGACGACCCGGATCTGCCGGGCGACGACGAAGCAGGCGAGCAGGCCGATGCCGAACTGGCCGAGGAATTCCCTGCGCGCGTTCTCCAGGCCCTGCGCGTCGCCGCGCTTGGAACTGCGGCCGATCGTGGCGAGCAGGGTGTGCACCTCGTCGGCCGTCAGACCGATGCCGGTGTCCTCGATGGACACCTGGCCGCCGGCCGTCGACAGCCGGATTCGGATGACGGCCACCGGGTCGTGGGCACGGCGGGCCGTGACCGCGTCGACCGCGTTCTGCAGGAGTTCGCGGACGTAGACACGCGGGCTGGAGTAGAGATGGTGGGAGAGCAGATCCACGAGCCCGCGCAGATCGACCTGGAAGGTGTTGACGGCGGGATCAGTGGTCCCGGCCCTGGTGGAAGACGTCATGGGGCAGCACCTCGCGTGCTCGCATACGGAATTGACGACCGCGAGGTTCCCCCCTCACCGATCGTGAAGTGAGACACAGCGTAAGGCCCGGGACTGACATTCCGGCCGGAAATTTTTCGGGCGCGACGACGGTGCGACCAGGGTGCGACGGCGACGGGACAGCAACGGGACGACCGCGCGAAAGCGGCCGGGCCGCGCGCGTCCCCCACGCCCCCACGGCGCGTGCTCTCAGATGTGCGCCCCTGCGCACGCCCGTGCGGCTCCGTACGTGAGAATGGGGATGTGACCTCCGCTGACGACTCCCCGCTCCCCGCCCGCCCCCGGCTGATCGCCACGGATCTGGACGGCACCCTGCTGCGCGACGACAAGACCGTCTCCGCCCGTACGGTCGACGCCCTGGCCGCCGCCGAGAAGGCCGGCATCGCGGTCTTCTTCGTCACCGGCCGGCCCGCCCGCTGGATGGACGTCGTCAGCGCGCATGTGCACGGCCACGGCCTCGCGATCTGCGCGAACGGCGCCGTCGTCGCCGACCTGCACGCGGGCGGCGAACCGGTCGAGGTCCGGCCGCTGCCGCGCCCGACCGCGCTCGACGTCGTACGGATCCTGCGCGACGCCGCTCCCGGCACGTCCTTCGCCGTGGAACTGACGACCGGCATCCACTACGAGCCCGAGTACCCGCCCTTCCACCAGGACCCCGGCGCCACTGTCGCCGCCGCCGAGAAGCTGCTGCACGAGGAGGAGAAAGGTTCCTGCGCGCCCGTCGTCAAGCTGCTCGCCTACCACCCCACGCTCACTCCCGACGGCTTCCTCACGCTGGCCCGTACAGCCGCGAGCGACCGCGCCTCCTTCACCCGCTCCAGCCCCAGCGCGCTGCTGGAGATCAGCGATCTCGGGGTGAGCAAGGCGAGCACCCTCGCCCTCTGCTGCGCCGAGCGCGGTATCTCGTCGGACGAGGTCGTCGCCTTCGGCGACATGCCCAACGACCTGGAGATGCTGACCTGGGCCGGTACGTCGTTCGCGATGGGCAACGCGCATCCCGACGTCCTGGCCGCCGCTTCCGGCCGTACCGCCACCAACAACGAAGACGGTGTCGCGGTCGTCATCGAGCGGATCCTCGCCCGCCTCTGACGGCCGGGCGGGCAACCGACCGGGCGCCCGGTCAGCCCGCCGCTCTCACAACTCGGCCGCCACCTGCAACGGTGCCTCCCAGACCACCGTCGTACCGGCCCCTTCGGCGCCGATGCCCGGCGCGCCCGCGCTCGATCCGCCCAGCGCCTCGGCCCTGCGCGCCAGATTGCGCAGCCCGCTGCGCCGGCCGCCCTCCGGGATGCCCACCCCGTCGTCGGCGACCGAAAGCCGGACCGCGGGCGCGCCGTCGGGCAGCCGCGCCGTCGCGTCGACCGTCACCTCGATCCGGCTGGCGTGCGCGTGCCTGAAGGCGTTGGACAGCGCCTCGCGCAGTGCCGCGATCAGGTTCTTCCCCGACAGCTCACCGACAGTGGCGTCGACCGGGCCGACGAAACGGTGGACGGGGGTGAAGCCCAGCGGCACCGCCGCCATCTTGATCTCCCGCAGGACCCGGGTACGCAGCCCGGCCGGCGCCTCGGCCGGCCCCTGCTGCAAGGCGAAGATGGCCGTCCGGATCTCCTGGATGGTCACGTCCAGCTCGTCCACCGCCTTGCCGATCCCCTGGTGGACGGCGGGTGTGACCGTGCCGCGCTGGGCGCTCTCCAGCATCATGCCGGTGGCGAACAGCCGCTGGATGACGAGATCGTGCAGATCACGGGCGATCCGGTCGCGGTCCTCCAGGACGGCCAGCCGCTCCCGGTCGCGCTGCGCCTCGGCCATCATCAGCGCGACGGCGGCCTGCGAGGCGAACTGCGTCGCGAGGATGCGTTCGGTCTCGCTGAACCGGCGCGCCTCCCGCCCCCGGGGAGTGATGAGCGAGCCGAGCACCCGGCCGCCGCTCTGCAGCGGCAGGATCATCATCGGCCCGAACGGCTCGGAGTACTTGGTGACCATCCGCGGATCGGCGGCGGCGTCGTCGAGGAACAAGGACTCGCCGTTCATCATGGCCGCGACGACGAAGCTCTCCGGCGGGACGATGTCGCCCAGCTCGGCGGGGGTCGGCAGGTCGGTGCTGATGGCGGCGATCTGCAGACCGCCCTCGGCGGTCGGCAGCAGGACGACACCAGCGGCCGCGTCGGCGAGCCTGCGGGCCTGTTCGGCGACCACGGACAGCGCGTCGGTCGCCTCACCGCCGGAGAGCAGCGCCGTGGTAACGGCGACCGACCCGTCGATCCACCGCTCGCGCTGCCGGGCCGCCTCGTACAGCCGGGCGTTGCCGATGGCGATGCCCGCCTCGGTGGCGAGGACGCGCAGCATGTGCAGATCGTGCTCGTTGAACTCCTCGCCGTCGTGCTTCTCGGCGAGACAGAGATTGCCGAAGATCCGGCCCTGGACGCGGACGGGGACGCCGAGGAAGGTGCGCATCGGCGGATGCCCCGGCGGGAAGCCGGCGAAGCGGGCGTCGGCCGTCAGATCGGCGAGCCTGACCGGTGACGGATCGCGGATCAGCGCCCCGAGCAGCCCGCGGTGCCCGTCGGGGCGCCGGCCGATCACCTCGGCCACGTCGTCGTCCACGCCGTACGTCACGAACTCTTCGAGCCCGTCGCCCGTCTCGTCCACGACACCGATCGCCGCGTAGCGGGCGTCGCCCAGCTCGGCCGCCGTCTCACAGATCCGGTCGAGGGTGGACCGCAGTTCCAGCCCCATACCGATGGAGCGCATGGCCTCCAGCAGCCGCGGCACCCGCGCGGTCACCTCGGTCGACAGGCCCTGGAGGTCCCGGGCCGCGTTGGCTGCGGCGTCGGCCGGGTCCAGGTCCGGGTTCCGGTCCGGATCCGGGACTGCCGATTCGGACTGATTCATACAGTCGAGACTAGTAAGTGTTATTTGCTGGGGAAAGTCGGATGTCGACCGGATCCCCCGCCAGGTCTCCCACCGTGCCTCCCACCAGGTCTCCCGCACGCTCGCGCGCCAGCAGCCGTCGCAGCGGTCCTTCGACGAGGGCCAGCTCCTCGTAGGGACCACGCTGTACGGTCCTGCCCCCGTCGAGGACGATCACCTCGTCGACGCTGTCGAGACCGCGCAGCCGGTGGGTGATGAGCAGCGTCGTCCGGCCCTCGGTCGCCGCCAGCAGATCGGCGGTCAGCGCGTCGGCCGTCGCCAGGTCCAGATGCTCGGCGGGCTCGTCCAGCAGCAGTACGGGAAAGTCGGCGAGCAGCGCGCGGGCCAGCGCCAGGCGCTGGCGCTGGCCTCCGGAGAGCCGCGCGCCGTGCTCGCCCACGAGGGTGTCCAGGCCGTACGGCAGGGCGTCGACCCACTCCAGCAGCCGGGCCCGGCGCAGCGCGTCGCGCAGGTCGTCCTCGGTCGCCGTCGTACGGGCGAGCCTGAGGTTCTCGCGCACTGAGCTGTCGAAGAGATGCGCGTCCTGGGCGCACAGGCCGACGAAGCGGCGCACCGCGTCACCGTCGAGCGTGGCGGCGTCCGTACCGCCGAGCCGGTAGCCGCCCTCCCCTGCGTCGAGGAACCGGAGCAGCACCTGGGCGAGGGTGGTCTTACCCGAGCCCGAAGGGCCGACGACGGCCACCCGCTTGCCGGGGGTCAGGGTCAGGTCGAAGCCGCTGAGCGCGTCGCGCTCCTGACCCGCGTACCGCGCCGCCAGCCCGCGTACCTCCAGCGGGAACGGTGTGGCGGGCGCAGCGGCCGGGTGCTCCGGCTCCTGTACGGGGACGGGCGCGTCCAGCACCTCGTACACCCGCTCGGCGCTGCGCCGGGCCCGTCGGCGGTACTGGACGGCCAGCGGCAGTCCGGTGACGGCCTCGAACGCGGCCAGCGGGGTGAGGACGACAACGGCGAGCTGGACGCCGGCCAGGCGCCCTTCGCGTACCGCCTGCACCCCGACGACCGCGGCGGCGACGACGGTCAGTCCGCAGGCCAGCGCGGAGAGCCCGCCGCCGAGCGCTGCGGCGCTCGCGCCCCGCCGGGTGATCGCCGTCAGCGTGGCGTCGCTCTCCCGGGCCCCGCGCAGTCGGCGCTTGAGCGCGCCGGCGACGGTCAGTTCGGCGGTCCCCCTCAGCAGATCGGCGACATCGGTCGCCAGCGCGCCGCGTGCCGGGGCGAGTCGCCGCTCGGCGCCACGGGCACAGGCGCCGCTCAGCAGCGGTACGCCGACGCTCGCGACGAGCAGCCCCACGGCCAGGACGGCGCCCGCCTCGGGCAGCAGCCAGCCGGTGAAGCCGACGGTCGCGGCCGACACGACCACGGCCGTCCCCGCGGGCAGCAGCCAGCGCAGCCAGTAGTCCTGGAGGGCGTCCACATCGGCGACCAGCCGGGACAGCAGATCACCGCGCCTCGTCGCGCGCAGCCCCGCCGGAGCGATGCGCTCCAGCCGCCGGTAGACGGAGACCCGGAGGTCGGCGAGCATCCTGAGCACCGCGTCGTGCGACACGACGCGCTCCGCGTAGCGGAAGACCGCGCGCCCCATGCCGAAGGCGCGGGTCGCCGTCACCGCCACCATCAGATACAGGACGGGTGGTTCCTGCGAGGCGCGGGATATGAGCCATCCGGAGACGGCCATGAGGCCGACGGCGGAGCCGAGCGCCAGGCTGCCCAGCAGCAGCGCCAGGGCGAACCGGCCGCGCAGCGCTCCGGCCGCCGCCCGAACCCGGGCCAGAGGCGCAAGCGCCCCGCGCGACGCGGCATCGGAATCAGGAGCAGAAGGAGAAGGAGGAGCAGAAACGGAAACCGAGCCGGGAGCCGTGCCTGTGTCGGTGTCGGTGCCTGAAGCCTCGGACCGCGCCGAAGCCTGCGAAGCCGCCACCGACGCCGGGCGCGATGGTACGTCCACGGGCGGCGCCGCCAGCGTCACCACCCGGTCGGCGACCGCCAGCAGCGCCGGCCGGTGGACGACCAGCAGCACCGTCCGGCCGGCCGCCAGCCGCCGTACCGCGTCGACGACACCCGCCTCCGTCTCGCCGTCGAGCGCCGCCGTCGGCTCGTCGAGCAGCAGCAGCGGCCGGTCGGCGAGGAAGGCCCTGGCCAGGGCGAGCCGCTGGCGCTGGCCCGCCGAGAGCCCCGCACCGTCCTCACCGAGCACGGTGTCCACACCCTGGGGGAGCGCGGCCACGAACTCCTCGGCCCCGGCGTCACGCAGCGCGCGGGCCACCGCCGCTTCGTCCGCCTCGGGCCTGGCCAGCCGTACGTTCTCGGCGATCGTCCCCGCGAAGAGATACGGGCGCTGCGGCACCCACGCGATCCGCTCCCGCCACCGTTCCTGGTCCAGGGACGCCAGGTCGCGGCCGCCCACCCGGATCCGGCCGCTGTCAGGGGCGGTGAACCCGAGCACCACGTCGAGCAGCGTGGACTTGCCGACGCCGCTGGGGCCGACCAGGGCGACCGTCTCCCCCGGTTCGACCGTCAGCGTCGCCGCGTCCAACGAAGGCGCGCCGCGCCCTTCATGGCGGACCGTCACACCGTCCAGTTCCAGCCGTACCGCACCGGGTATCTCGCCCGTACCGCCGCGCCGCGGCTCGGTCTCCAGGACGGCGAAGATCTCCTCCGCCGCAGCCAGGCCCTCGGCCGCCGCGTGGTACTGCGCGCCCACCTGCCGGATCGGCAGATATGCCTCCGGCGCGAGGATCAGCACCAGCAGGCCCGTGTACAGATCGAGGTTCCCGTGGACGAGCCGCAGTCCTATGTCGACCGCGACCAGGGCCACGGACAGGGTCGACAGCAGCTCCAGCGCGAACGACGACAGGAAGGCGATCCGCAGGGTGCGCAGGGTCGCCTGCCGGTAGTCCGAGGTGATCCGGCGGACCGCCTCCGCCTGTGCCTTGGCCCGGCCGAAGACCTTCAGGGTGGGCAGCCCGGCGACCACGTCGAGGAAGTGGCCCGACAGCCGGGACAGCAGCCGCCACTGACGGTCCATCCTCGACTGGGTGGCCCGTCCGATCAGCACCATGAACAGCGGGATCAGCGGGAGCGTCACGACGATGATCGCGGCGGACAGCCAGTCCTCGGTGACGATGCGCGCGAGGACGGCGACGGGCACGACCACCGCGAGCCCCAGTTGCGGCAGATAGCGGGAGAAGTAGTCGTCCAGCGCGTCCACCCCGCGGGTCGCCAGCGCGACCAGCGAGCCGGTGCGCTGACCGCTCAGCCAGCCGGGGCCCAGCTCGGCCGCCCGCGCCAGCAGCCGCCCGCGCAGTTCGGACTTGACCGCCGCGCTCGCCCGGTGGGCGGCCAGTTCGGTGAGCCAGCCGATCAGCGCCCGTCCGACGGCGACAGCGCCGAGCAGCAGCAGGGGAGTGCGGAGTCCCGAGCCGTCGAGGCCGTGCTGGAACGCGCCGATCACCACTTCGGCGATCAGCATCGCCTGGGCGACGATCAGTCCGGCGCCCGCCAGCCCGAGGGCCACCACGGCGGCCAGGAAGAACCGGGTCGCCCGTGCGTAGCGCAGCAGTCGGGGGTCGATTGGTTTCACGTGAAACACCGCCCTCTCAGTGCGCGTCGGCGATGTGCTGGGTGCCGATCCGCTTGCGGAAGACCCAGTACGTCCAGCCCTGGTAGAGCATGACCAGCGGCGCGGAGATGCCGGCGCACCACGTCATGATCTTCAAGGTGTAGGGCGTGGAGGAGGCGTTGGTGACCGTCAGATTCCACTGCTCGTTCAGCGACGAGGGCATGACGTTCGGGAAGAGTGTCAGGAAGAACATCGCGATCACCGCCGCGATCGTCACCCCGGACAGGGCGAACGAGCGTCCTTCCCGTCCGGCGCCGATGGCCACGACTGCTCCGGCGAGCGCGACCACGGCGACGATCATCGCGATCAGGCTCTTGCCGTCGCCGCTGGCCGCCTGGGTCCAGCTCAGGAAGCCGACGGCGAGGGCCGCCGTGACGGCTCCCAGCACCAGGGCCAGCTTCCTGGCCCGTACCCGGATGTCCCCCACGGTCTTGAGCGCGGCGAACACCGCGCCGTGGAAGGTGAACAGCGCCAGCGTGACCAGGCCGCCGGTCAGGGCGTACGGGTTGAGCAGATCGCCGAGACCGCCGACGTACTCCATGTGCGCGTCGATCTTCACGCCGTGCACGATGTTGCCGAACGCGACACCCCACAGCACGGCGGGCAGCAGGGAGGTCCAGAAGATGGCGTGCTCCCAGTTGCGCTGCCAGCGCTCCTCCGGGCGCTTGGCCCGGTACTCGAAGGCGACACCGCGCACGATCAGACAGACCAGGATGAGCAGCAGCGGCAGGTAGAAGCCGGAGAAGAGGGTGGCGTACCAGTCGGGGAACGCGGCGAAGGTGGCGCCGCCCGCGCTCAGCAGCCACACCTCGTTGCCGTCCCAGACGGGTCCGATGGTGTTGATGAGGACCCGCCGCTCGTCGCGACCGCGCGCGAGCAGTTTGGTCAGCACCCCGATGCCGAAGTCGAACCCTTCGAGGAAGAAGTAGCCGGTCCACAGGACCGCGATCAGCACGAACCAGACGTCGTGGAGTTCCATGATCGGTCAGCTCCTCTCAAGCCTCAGTACGAGAAGGCCATCGGCCGGTCGGCGTCGGTGTGGTCGCCGCCGATCCGGGTGGGCGGGTTGAGGTCGGCCTCGCTGAGTTCGGGCGGTCCTGCCTTGATGTACTTCACGAGCAGCTTGACCTCGACGACGGCGAGGACGGCGTAGAGCAGGGTGAAGACGATCAGCGAGGTGAGCACTTCGCCCTGGGAGACGCTGGGGGAGACCGCGTCGGCGGTGCGCAGGACGCCGTACACGACCCAGGGCTGGCGGCCGGTCTCGGTGAAGATCCAGCCGAACGAGGTGGAGATCAGCGGGAAGCCGATCGTGCCGAGTGCGGTGATCCAGTACCAGCCGCTGAGCCGTGGACCGAGCGCCTTGTTCCGGAAGAGCACCAGATTCGGCACCTCGTCCTCGCCCGTCCGCAACCGGGCCGGCAGCAGGAACTTCCGCCGGGTCAGCCAGAGTCCCGCGGCCCCGACGGCGAACGACGTCATGCCGAAGCCGATCATCAGCCGGAAGCTCCAGTACTGGACCGGGATGTTGGGCCGGTAGTCGCCGGGGCCGAACTTCTGCTGCTCGGCCTTGTTCACGTCGTTGATGCCGGGCACGTACGAGGTGAAGTTGTCGTTGGCGAGGAAGGACAGCAGCCCCGGGATCTCGAACTCGACGGTGTTGTGGCCCTTCTCCACGTCGCCGTAGGCGAACAGGGAGAACGGCGCGGGCTTCTGGCCGTCCCACAGGGCCTCGGCCGCCGCCATCTTCATCGGCTGCTGCTTGAACATGACCTTGCCGAGGGCGTCGCCGCTGAGGGCGGTGAGCGCGCCCGCGATCACCAGCGTGACCAGCCCCACCCGCAGCGAGGTGCGCATCACCTGGATGTGCTTCTTGCGGCCGAGGTGGAAGGCGGCCGTACCGGCCATGAAGGCGCCGCCCACCAGGAAGGCCACCGTGATGATGTGGGCGAACTGGGTGAGCGCGGTTTCCTGGGTCAGTACGGCCCAGAAGTCGGTGAGTTCGGCGCGGCCGGCTTTTTCGTTGATCCGGTAGCCGACGGGGTGCTGCATCCAGGAGTTGGCCGCGAGGATGAAATACGCGGACAGGATCGTGCCGATCGACACCATCCAGATACAGGCGAGATGGATCTTCTTCGGCAGCTTGTCCCAGCCGAAGATCCACAGCCCGACGAAGGTCGATTCGAAGAAGAACGCGATGAGCGCTTCGAAGGCGAGCGGGGCGCCGAAGATGTCGCCGACGAACCGCGAATAGTCGGACCAGTTCATGCCGAACTGGAACTCCTGCACGATGCCGGTGACCACGCCCATCGCGATATTGATCAGGAAGAGCTTGCCCCAGAATTTCGTGGCCGTGAGGTACTTGGGGTTCTCCGTACGCACCCAGGCGGTCTGCAGCCCGGCGGTCAGGGCGCCGAGCGAGATCGTCAGGGGGACGAAGAGGAAATGGTAGACGGTGGTGATGCCGAACTGCCAGCGCGCCAGGGTCTCCGGTGCCAGAGCGAGGTCCACGTCGTCTCTCCTTACATCGCCGTGGTCGTCAGCGGCGGGTTGTCCCCTTCGTCCCGGAGGTAACGGCGGAAACCAGAGGAAACCTTGTGAATGCGTTCACATTCACAAGCATTATGTCGCACAGGCATCCGGATATTCACGGGGGGTCCCGTGACCCCGGTCACTCCTCGCGGAGCCACCGGATCACGGGGTCATCACACCGGCCACCAGGCCGTCACCAGCCGCCAGGACCGGTGGCTACAACAGGTGGCTACAGCTCCTTGCGGAAGGCCTCGGCCGCCTGCAGGAACAGGTCGTTGGCCGCGACCTCGCCGATGGTGACGCGTACGCCCTCGCCGCCGAACGGCCGGACCACCACACCGGCCCGCTCGCACGCCGCCGCGAACTCCTGGGTGCGCTCGCCGAGCCGCAGCCAGACGAAGTTGGCCTGCGTCTCGGGCACCGTCCAGCCCTGCTCCAGCAGCCCCCGGTGGACCCGGTCACGCTCGACCACCAGCGCGTCGACCCGCTCCAGCAGCGCGTCCTCGGCCCGCAGCGAGGCCACCGCGGCGTCCTGGGCGATCTGGCTCACCCCGAAGGGCACCGCCGTCTTGCGCAGCGCCGCCGCCACCGGCTCGTGGGCGATGGCGAAACCGACCCGCAGCCCCGCGAGCCCGTACGCCTTGGAGAAGGTCCGCAGGACAGCCACATTCGGTCGTTCGCGGTAGAGCTCGACACCGTCCGGGATCTCGGGGTCCCGGTTGAACTCGCGGTACGCCTCGTCCAGGACGACCAGCACATCGCTCGGCACCCGGTCCAGGAACCGCTCCAGCTCCGCCCTGCGGACCACCGTGCCGGTCGGATTGTTCGGGTTGCAGACCAGGATCATCCGGGTCCGGTCCGTGATCGCCCCGGCCATCGCGTCCAGGTCGTGCACATCCCCCGCCGTCAGCGGCACCTGTACCGACCGGGCGCCCGAGATCTGCACGATGATCGGATAGGCCTCGAAGGACCGCCAGGCGTAGACGACCTCGTCACCGGGGCCCGAGGTGGCCTGAATCAGCTGCTGGGCCACACCGACGGATCCGGTGCCGGTCGCCAGATGCGCGACGGGCACATCGAAACGGTCGGCCAGCTCGTTCATCAGACCGGTACAGGCCATGTCCGGGTAGCGGTTGAAGACCCCGGCGGCCGCCGTCACCCGCTCCATCACGCCCGGCAGCGGCAGGTAGGGGTTCTCGTTGGAGGAGAGCTTGTACGTGACGGGCCCGCCGACCGCCGCCGGCCTGCCCGGGACATAGCTCGGGATGCCGTCCAGTTCGGCGCGCAGTTTGGGGCTCGTCTCACTCACCGCAGGTCCTCCTCGGCCGTTCGCGGATCCGTACCGCGTTCAATACTCCTCACCATATGAGGATTCAGGGCCCCTGCGAATGGCGGGCCCGGCATTGGCCCGGATCGGGGCCACGGGCCCGCCCCCGGTGGGGGCGCACTCCCCGGCAGGCGCGCGCCCGTGGCTCGCGCCGTGGCGCGCGTCCCCCGTAGAGGTGAGTTGAGACCTCTTCGAAACATGGCCCCTTCGACAGGTCTACACCGCCCGATACATGGAAGACCATCGCAGAATCGCATAAGTCCCTTGCAATCCATACCCGTTGGCCATTGTTGATCATGCAGAAACGTGCCTGTCAATAGGTGCATATGCGACCGGCCTTACCACCCGCCAGCGCCCTACTATCGGCTCGCCATGACAGCAGCAGGGAAACACCAGGTGAGCCGGACGGACACAACGCGCCGGGGAAGCCGGCAAGGTCGGGCGGGCATCCGGGACGTAGCCGCCGCAGCCGGTGTCTCCATCACGACTGTCTCGGACGCGCTCAACGGCAAAGGCCGCTTACCCGACGCCACCCGGCGTCATGTCCGCGAGGTCGCGGAACGGCTCGGTTACCGGCCGTCCGCCGCCGCCAGAACCCTCCGTACCGGCAAGTCGGGCCTGATCGGCCTGACCGTGACCACGTACGGGGATGAACCTTTCACCTTCACCGAGTTCGCCTACTTCGCCGAGATGGCCAGAGCCGCCACATCGGCCGCGCTGGCCCGCGGCTACGCCCTCGTCATCCTGCCCGCCACCTCACGCCATGACGTCTGGTCCAACGTCGCGCTCGACGGCACCGTCGTCATCGACCCGTCCGACCACGACCCGGTCGTCGCCGAACTCGTCCGTCAGGGCCTGCCCGTCGTCTCCGACGGCCGCCCGGCCGGCACCCTCCCCGTCACCGCCTGGGTCGACAACGACCACGAGGCGGCCGTCCTCGATCTGCTCGACCATCTCGCCGACGCCGGCGCCCGCCGCATCGGACTGCTCACCGGCACCACGACGGACACGTACACCCGGCTCTCCACCACCGCCTACCTGCACTGGTGCGAGCGGGTCGGCCAGGACCCGGTCTACGAGTCGTACCCCGCACACGACCCCTGCGCGGGCGCCGTCGCCGCCGACCGGCTGCTGGCCCGTCCGGACCGCCCGGACGCCGTCTACGGCCTCTTCGACCCCAACGGCACCGATCTGCTCGCCGCGGCCCGCCGCTACGGCCTACGGGTGCCCGAGGACCTGCTGCTGGTCTGCTGCAGCGAATCCACCGTGTACGCGTCGACCGAGCCGCCGATCACGACGCTCTCGCTGAAGCCGCGCCGCATCGGCACCGCCGTGATCCAGCTCCTCATCGACGCGATCGAGGGGATCGACACCGAAGGCCCCGTCGAGCAGGTGATACCGACCGAACTCATCGTGCGGACCTCCTCGCAGCGCCGCCCGCCCCGCACCACCGTCAGCGCGCCACGCTCGCCCACCTCCCCGAAGAGGGACTGACCGAAGGTCTGTTCCTTTCGCAATTGGGGCGATCAGCGCGAAAACAGCCTGTGAACCGGGAGACCGATCGGATTCACCACCCCTGGTGCGTCACACAGGAGGAGCTGCATTCCTATGATGGGCGCACGACACCACGGACTTTCCCCGGCGACGGGTGGGCAGACCCCCACCCGACCGGGCAGGCCCGACAGGTGTACGGCGGCGCGACGGTGGTGGAGGGGTCGATGACACAGGGGGCCGGTCAGGAACCCGTGGTGCGGACGGCGACGTTGCGCGACTTCCGCGTACCGCCGTACGCGCAGGTTCCCGTGCAGTCGGGGCAGTCCGGTCAGCTCGCCGCGCCGGGCCCCGTGGCCCTCGGTCCGAGCGGGCACCCCGGCAACGCGGTGCCCGACGACGAACCGCCGGAGGGCTACACCCCGACCGAGCGCGACCTGCCGGTGATCGGCCACGAACCCACCGTCCAGGTGCGGGTCGAGGCCGACGACGCCCCGTCCCCCGACGGCCTCGGGCCGCTCTACGTCGTCGGCGACGTGCACGGCTACATCGACGAGCTGCTCGCCGCGCTCACCGAGCAGGGCCTCATCGACGCCGAAGGCCACTGGGCGGCCGGCACGGCCCGCCTCTGGTTCCTCGGCGACTTCACCGACCGCGGCCCCGACGGCATCGGCGTCATCGACCTCGTCATGCGGCTGTCCGCCGAGGCCGCGGCGGCCGGCGGCTACTGCAAGGCCCTGATGGGCAATCACGAGCTGCTGATCCTCGGCGCCCGGCGGTTCGCCGACACCCCCGTCAACTCGGGCGCGGGAACCGCCACCTTCCAGGCGGCCTGGCTGCTCAACGGCGGCCAGAAGAGCGACATGGAGCGCCTCCAGGACGTCCATCTGCAGTGGATGTCCCGGCTCGACGCGGTCGTCGAGGAGGACGGGCATCTGCTGATGCACTCCGACACGACCGCCTACCTCGACTACGGCTCGTCCATCGACGACGTCAACGACACCGTCCACCAGATCCTCACTCGCAACGACGCCGACGAATGCTGGGACCTGTTCCGCAAGCTCACCAAACGCTTCGCGTTCCGTGACGACGGCGGCCCGCAGGCCGTCCAGGAACTGCTCGACCAGTACGGCGGACACCGCATCGTGCACGGTCACAGCCCCATTCCGTATTTGCTCGGCGAAGTGGGCACGGAAGACGCGTCGGACGACAAGGACGACTCGGGACCCGTGGTGGAAGGGCCGCATGTATATGCCGACGGACTTGCCATCGCCATGGACGGCGGCGTGACCATGGCCGGAAAGCTACTGGTCGTCCAACTTCCGTTGCATAACTGAATCAACCCCGGGCAGGTCATTTCCGGAAAGCCACTGTCAACGGGTACCCGTACAGCTCTACCATCGGTTATCCGTAGCAGGCTCTCCTCCGTTTCCGCCGATCGTCCGCAGTGAGCGGACAAAGCGGCCCTACGGAGCATCGGGGGATGCACATGAAAAGCGCTCCGCACCTGCTGAGCGAGGATCGCGCGGATTTCGAGCGGCTCCTCGACGAAGCACTGCGCAACGCGCACGACCGTCCGGAACTCGCCGCTGTCGGGCAGCGGCTCAACGCCGAACAGCTGCGCACCATGGCTCTCAACGCCACGGCACTGATCACCGGTTCCGCCTCGGCGGAATACGAACACTTCGCGGCTCTCCGCGAGGAATTCCGTACGCCTGCCACGACGGCGCCCGTCGGCGGTTCCCTGCTGGCCCCGGCCATCGGGGACGCGGCCGAGACGGGCGCGGGACTCGCCGCCGTCGTCACGGTCCTGGTCCCGCTGCTCGCCGGGATATCCGCGGCGATCTTCCTGCTGGTCGGCTATGTGCTCAAGGCCCTCAGCCCACCGCCCGCCTTCGCCGACACCCTGCTCACCGCCGGCTGGTTCTTCGGAGCCGTCACCGCTGCGGGGATCCTGGCCGCCGCGATAGCGCTGCTCATGACGGCGCTGCGCAACGGCTCGACCCAGCTGTCCGCCGGTGAGCCGGGCTCGGGGCCCGAGCTGCCCGAGGAGGTGGCGGAGGCGAGAGAGGTGTGGCGCGAGGCGGTGCTGGAGCGCGGCATCCTGCCGTATCTGCGGGCCGCCCTCGCCGCGCCCGCGGTCGAGCCCACCCCGGCGCCGCCGCGACCGGCCAGTCATCTGCCGAAGATGGGGTACAGCCGCCCGGACTTCTCCAGCCCGGACGAGGGCGGATCGAGCGCCGCCCGGCCCACGTACAGCAGTCCTGACTTCTCCAGCCCCGACTTCGGCGGGCCCGAGCACCGCCCGGAGTAGGCCCCGGGCGGCGCTCAGCCGCAGGTTGAGGGCTTTGCGCTGTCAGTCCTGCGCGGTCAGTCCGCCAGCGGCAGATACACGCGGTTGCCGGCCGCGGCGAACTCCTTCGACTTCTCCAGCATCCCCGCCTCGATCTCCTCGTCCGAAGCCGAGGCGGCCAGATCAGGGGCGAACTGCTCGGCGATGCTGTGACTGATCTTCATCGAGCAGAACTTGGGCCCGCACATCGAGCAGAAATGCGCGGTCTTCGCCGGTTCCGCCGGCAGCGTCTCGTCGTGGAACTCCCTGGCCGTGTCCGGGTCGAGAGCCAGATTGAACTGGTCCTCCCAGCGGAATTCGAAACGGGCGTCGGACAGCGCGTCGTCCCAGTCCTGCGCCCCGGGATGGCCCTTGGCGAGGTCCGCCGCATGCGCGGCGATCTTGTAGGTGATGACACCGGTCTTGACGTCGTCCCGGTCCGGCAGGCCCAGATGCTCCTTGGGCGTGACGTAGCAGAGCATCGCCGTCCCCCACCAGGCGATCATCGCGGCGCCGATCCCGGAGGTGATGTGGTCGTACGCGGGGGCCACATCGGTGGTCAGCGGGCCGAGCGTGTAGAACGGCGCCTCCTCGCAGATCTCCTGCTGGAGGTCGATGTTCTCCTTGATCTTGTGCATCGGGACATGCCCGGGGCCCTCGATCATGGTCTGTACGTTGTGCCGCTTGGCGATCGTGTTCAGCTCCCCCAGCGTGCGCAGTTCGGCGAACTGCGCCTCGTCGTTGGCATCGGCGATGGAGCCCGGCCGCAGCCCGTCGCCGAGGGAGTACGTGACGTCGTACGAGGCGAGGATGGCGCACAGCTCCTCGAAGTTCTCGTACAGGAAAGACTCCTGATGGTGCGCCAGGCACCAGGCGGCCATGATGGAGCCGCCGCGCGAGACGATGCCGGTCTTGCGACGGGCCGTCAGCGGGACGTACCGCAGCAGCACACCGGCGTGCACGGTCATGTAGTCGACGCCCTGCTCGGCCTGTTCGATCACGGTGTCCCGGTAGATCTCCCAGGTCAGCTCCTCCGCCTTGCCGTCGACCTTTTCGAGCGCCTGGTAGAGCGGCACGGTGCCGATCGGCACGGGGGAGTTGCGCAGCACCCACTCGCGGGTGGTGTGGATGTTGCGCCCCGTGGAGAGGTCCATGACCGTGTCGGCGCCCCACTTGGTGGCCCAGGTCATCTTGTCCACCTCCTCCTCGATGGAGGAGGTGACGGCGGAGTTGCCGATGTTGGCGTTGACCTTCACCAGGAACCGCTTGCCGATGATCATCGGCTCGATCTCCGGGTGGTTGACGTTGGCGGGCAGTACGGCACGGCCGGCCGCGATCTCCTCGCGTACGACCTCGGGCGCGACGTTCTCCCGGATCGCGACGTACTCCATCTCCGGGGTGATGTCGCCGCGTCGCGCATACGCGAGCTGGGTGACGGCCTGCCCGTCCCGGCCCCTGCGCGGCTGGCGGGGACGGCCGGGGAAGACGGCGTCGAGGTTGCGCAGCCCGCCGCGCGGGGTGGTGTGCTTGAGCCCGTCGTCCTCGGGGCGTACCGGGCGGCCCGCGTACTCCGCCGTGTCGCCTCGGCTGATGATCCAGTTCTCCCGCAGCGCCGCCAGACCGCGACGGACATCGGTTTCGACTGCGGGATCGGTGTACGGCCCTGACGTGTCGTACAGCGTCACGTCGTTGCCGTTGGTGAGGTGGACCCTGCGGACCGGCACCTGGAGGTCGGGGCGCGAGCCCTGGAGATACCCCTTGTGCCAGCCGATGGACCTTGCGGCCTCGCTCGATTCACTCGAAGTGCCGGATCCGCCAGCGGAATCCGAGCCGTCCGAAGAGCCGGAGGCAGACGTGTGTGCGTCCTGAACGGTCATGAGACCTACTCCCTACGCCGGCATTACCCGGTAACAGGTTCGGCGGTCGGCGCAGCGTGGTGATCCGGGGATACGTCCCAGGGACCACACGGTCAGCGCCCTCTCAGCCCGGTGCTCCGAGCTCCCGCGTGTGCAAAGGCGTCACCACGCTAACCCCGGCACGGGCGTGCTGAACAGAGGGCCCCTCGCGTTCTTGCGATGATCGGGCGCGTGACCTCACCTCAGCAGACCCACGAGCCGGTCGGCCACTCGCACAGCCATGGGCCCGCGGCGCCTGTTTCCCGTCATCTCCGCAAGGTCATCGCGGCGGTACTGATCCCGTTCGCCGCCGCGGTGGTGGTCGGCCTCGCCGTGCTGTGGCCGGGCGGGGCTCCGGCGCACGAGCGGTCCGGTGTCGGCTTCGACCGGCAGACCGAGCAGGGCCGGGTGACACAGATCCATCCGGTCGACTGCAAGGACGTGAACGGCTCCCAGGTCCCCACGACGGACCCGACCGCGCCGGCGAGCGGTGCGCCGTCGACCGGCGAGTGCAAGAAGGCGACGGTCGAGGTCACCTCGGGCAAGGACAAGGGGCGGACCTTCGTGGAGGTCGTCCAGCCGGACGCACCGCGGCAGTTTCACGTGAAACAAGAGGTGGTGCTGGCGTACGCACCGGACGCTCCCCGCGATCTGCAGTATTCGGTGACGGATGTGAACCGCACGTTCCCGCTGGCGCTGCTGGCCGGGATCTTCGCGCTGGCGGTGGTCCTGGTCGGACGGCTGCGGGGGCTGATGGCGCTGGTGGCGCTGGCCGCCTCGTTCGCCGTGCTGACGCTGTTCATCCTGCCCGCGATCCTCCAGGGCTCGAACCCGCTGGTCGTGGCGGTGGTCGGGGCGAGCGCGATCATGCTGATCGCCCTCTACATCTGTCATGGACTGACGGCCCGTACGTCCGTGGCCGTGCTCGGCACGCTGATCTCACTGCTGCTGATCGGACTGCTCGGCTCGGTCTTCATCGACTGGTCGAGCCTGACGGGCAACACCGACGAGAACACCGGTCTGATCCACGGTCTCTATCCCGGGATCGACATGAGCGGTCTGCTGCTGGCAGGCGTGATCATCGGCTCGCTCGGTGTCCTGGACGATGTGACGGTGACGCAGACGTCGGCAGTGTGGGAGCTGCACCAGGCGGATCCGTCGATGGGGCCGCGCGCGCTGTACCGGGCGGCCATCCGGATCGGCAGGGACCACATCGCGTCCGTCGTCAACACGCTCGTGCTGGCGTACGCGGGTGCGGCGCTGCCGCTGCTGCTGCTCTTCTCCATCGCGCAGTCGGGCGTGGGGACCGTCGCCAACAGCGAGTTGGTGGCGGAGGAGATCGTCCGGACGCTGGTGGGCTCGATCGGTCTGGTCGCCTCCGTGCCGGTCACCACGGCGCTGGCGGCGCTGGTCGTCTCGGCGGACCGTACGGAGTCCGTGGACGCAGCGCCCGGATCCGTACCCGGGTCGACGCCTCCCGGGCAGCGGACGGCGCCTCCAGGGCCCCTGCCGGCTCCCTCGGGACACGGCGGCAGGGGACGGCGGCGCAAGAAGTAGCCGGGGCGGCAGCCAGCCGTCAGCGGTCGGCGGTCAGCCCGCGTTCTCCTCGGCCAGGATGCGGCCCAGCGCCTCTTCGAGGCACCCTTCGAAGTCCCCGAGGGCCCGCTCCTGACCGAGCGGGACGAGTCTGTCCGTACGGTCGAGGAAAGCGACCAGCGGCGGCGCGCTCACCCGGAACAGCGCGTGGTCCTCGGCGACCTGGAGCCGGATATGGACGTCGGACAGCTCCTCCGGGGTGGTCGGCGCGATCCGTACGTCGCCGTCCCCGCTGGGGATGTTGATGCCGTCGAGCAGCAGCTCGCGGCCAAAGGTCCAGGTGACGGGTTCGTCACCGGGGAGATGGAAGGTCATCCGTACCGCGTAGGGATCCCCCATCTCGTAATGGAGCTCCACCGGGATGCGGAACGACAGCTCCTCGGAGACGAGGAAGCTCATCAGAACCTCGGCCTGGACCGACTCGCGCATCATGCACCACTCCGGAGTAGATACGGCTGGGAATGATCCCCTTGACCCTCTTGACGCAATCGTGCTCCACGCGCTAGCAGATCACAAGGAGTAATTTTTCAGATACTGATAGAGAAGATTCCCGAGGTCAGCAGCGCGCCGATCTCTCTGCGTAACCGATCGACCGCCGGAAGCAGTTTTTCCTGCTGGCGCAGCGGTACAGATACAGCCACCGTCGCCGCGGTGGATCCGGCCGTGATCGGCACGGCGCCGCAGACCGTGCCGAGCGCGTACTCCTGCCGCTCCACGACGGGCTCCATCCGCTCCAGCGAACCCAGCCGCTCCAGCAGGGCGGCGCGGTCCGGCACGGAGTAGGGGGTGACCGGCGTGACGGGGTGGCGGTCGAGATGATCGAGGCAGGCCGGCTCGTCGAGCTGGCTCAGCAGACACTGTCCGATCGCGTGCGCGTGGCCGGTCTCCCGGAAGTCGGCCCATTCCTCGACCGCGGGGGCGGTGACGCTGTCGGCGACGGATACGAGGTCGATCTCACCCTCGTGGTAGACGGCGAAATACACCGGGGCGCCGATCACGTCGCGCCAGTGGCAGAGCGAGTCGATGATCTTGCTGCGACGATTCTGCACCGCTTCGGCGTGTGTCAGCCGCTGAACGGCGTCCCCGAGTACGAAGACGCCGTTCTCCCTGCGCAGATAGCCCTCGAAGGTGAGGGTGCGCAGCAGGTGGTAGGCGGTGGGCAGCGGAAGTCCGGTCTCGCGGGCCAGCTGCTTGGCGGGGGCTCCGTCCGGATGGGAGCCCACCGACTCCAGCAGACGCAGCGCGCGCTGCACCGACCCGATCAGGGTGGGAGCTGCGGTGGATTGGGCTGTGGCCAAAGGTCATCCCCAGGCGTACTGACTGATGAGAGCCCGCCCGCGGGGCGCGGCAGAGGATTGTCACTCTAGGGGCAGCCCATCCCCAGGAGTGGTTTCCTCCGCGCCATTCCCTCGCGCGGGCTAACGCCTACCAGTCGTCGCGCGAGGACGTGGACGAGGACATGAACTTGCGTACGACGTAGACGAGTCCGCCCACCAGCGCGACCACGATCAGCAGCTTGAACAGGAGCGCGATCACAAACCCGACAATGCTCGCGATCAGGCCACCGAACACGACGAGGACGATCACGGGGACCGCGATCCACTTCACCCACCAGGGCATTCCCGCGAAAATCTCCCGTACCGCCATCGTCCCTACCTCACTTGTCTCGCCGGTTCACGTGTCTCGAACATCTGCCTGACCTCTTCGATGCTAGAGCGGGGGAGGCGCGAACGGGCGTCCCGCGTCCCCGGCTCTCCCCTGATCCAACCCTGAGCCGGGAGTGAGGGTCCAGGTCAGCTCTCCGGCGGAGAGAAGACGACCATGACCCGCAGGTCCTCGGTGATGTGGTGGAACTTGTGCGCCGTCCCGGCCGGCACGTACACGACGCTGCCCCGGCCGACCACCGTCGTCTCCATCCCCACCGTGATCGACGCCCGGCCGCTCACGACCAGATACACCTCGTCCTGCCGGTGCGGCTGCTGCGGATCGCTCGTCCCCGCGTCGAGGGCGTACAGCCCCGCGGACATGTTGCGTTCCCGCAGAAACTGCAGATACGCGCCGTCGTTGGCGGCACGTTCCGCCTCCAGCTCATCAAGTCGGAATGCCTTCATGCCACGATCACACCATGAAGAATTTCGTAGTCAAGACGATCGCCAACGCGCTGGCCCTGGCGGTGGCGATCTGGCTGGTCGGCGACATCACGCTGAGCGGGGACAACACCGGCAAAAGGGTCCTGGCCCTGGTGCTGGTCGCCCTGGTCTTCGGACTGGTGAACTTCGTCGTCAAGCCGGTGGTGAAGCTGCTCACCCTGCCGCTGTTCATCCTGACGCTCGGCTTGATAACCCTCGTCGTCAACGCCTTGATGCTGCTGCTGACCTCTTGGCTCGCGGACCTGCTGAACCTGAGTTTCCACGTCGACGGCTTCTGGGCCGCCGTGCTCGGCGGCCTGATCATCTCGATCGTGTCGTGGGCACTGAACGTCGTCCTGCCCGACGACAACGACTGACCGCCCTCCGCGCCGCCCAGTGACGCGCGGCCGCCAGTGACAAACAGTTGAGGACACACCATGAGCATCGGGGACATCCGAGACATCGGTGACGGCACCCGCTCGGTACGGGCAGGACTGCCCGAGCCCGTCGCCTACGAACCGACCCTGCCGGGCCCGGTCTTCGCCGCCCATTTCCATCTGCCCGGTGAGCCGACGGGCCCGTACACCTACGGACGTTACGACAACCCCACCTGGACCCATCTGGAACAGGCGATCGGCGAGCTGGAAGCACCCGGGCGCCCCGCGCACACCATCACCTTCGCCTCGGGGATGGCCGCCGTCGCCGCGACCGCCTTCTCCCAGCTGCGCTCCGGTGACGCCGTCGTCTTTCCCGACGACGGGTACCAGGCGCTGCCCCTGCTGCACGAACGCCTCCGGGCGACCGGCGTGGAGGTACGGACAGCGCCCACGGGCGGCGACGCCCAGCTGCGGGTCCTCGACGGCGCCCGGCTCCTGTGGATCGAATCCCCCTCCAACCCCGGGCTCGACGTCTGCGACATCCGGCGCCTGGTGGCGGCCGCCCATGAGGCGGGCGCGCTGGTCGCCGTGGACAACACCCTCGCCACCCCGCTCGGCCAGCGCCCGCTCGAACTCGGCGCCGACTTCTCGGTGGCCAGCGACACCAAGGGCATGACCGGCCACGGCGACATCCTGCTCGGCCATGTGACCTGCACCGACCTCGAACTCGCCACCGCCGTACGCGACTGGCGCAAGACCGTCGGCGCCATTCCCGGCCCCATGGAGGCCTGGCTGGCGCACCGCTCGCTCGCCACCCTCCAGCTGCGCGTCGAGCGCCAGTGCGGCACCGCGCTCGTCCTGGCCGAGGCCCTGGCCGAACGCCCCGAGGTGACCGGGCTGCGCTACCCCGGACTGCCCGACGACCCCTCCCACCGCATCGCGTCCCAGCAGATGCGGCGCTTCGGCTCCGTGGTCTCGTTCGTACTGCCCGACGAGGAACGAGCCGAGCGCTTCCTGAACAGGCTCCGGCTGGTCGACAACGCCACCAGCTTCGGCGGCGTGCGCTCCACGGCCGAACGGCGCGGCAGGTGGGGCGGGGACGCCGTGCCGGACGGCTTCATCCGCTTCTCCGTCGGCGCCGAGGACCCGGAAGACCTCATCGCCGACGTACTGCGCTCACTGGACCAGCTGGACAAGCCCCAGGACTGACCCGGTACGCGTGCGCGCCGGTACGGAGCCTGCCGCACATGCCGGACGGTCCGAGCCTCCCCCCTCATGGCTCGGACCGTCCGGGGATCCCGCGCAGCGGCGCAGGGACCACCTGACCAAGGCTAGTTGACTCTGCGTCAGTGTCCAATCACCGTAGCGACAGGTGCCTATCGACATATTTATAGTGCTGGGCATGGACCTGGCACTGCTGCGCACCTTTCTCACCGTGCACCGGGCCGGCTCCTTCACCCGCGCCGCCGCGCTGCTCGGCCTCTCCCAACCGGCCGTGACCGGCCAGATCCGGACCCTCGAACGGCAACTGGGCCGCCCGCTCTTCCTGCGGCAGGCCCGTGGGGTGACGCCCACCACCATCGGCGACGAACTCGCCCACCGGGCGGCGCCCCATCTCGACGCCCTCATCGAGATCGCCGGATCAGGGCTCACCGGGGAGTCCGGCACCACCGGCACCCTGCATCTCGCGGGGCCGCCGGAGTTCACCTCGCTGCGCGCCCTGCCCGCGCTCACCCCGCTCACCACGCAGGGGCTCGCCCTGCGTGCCTCGTTCTTCGACAATGCCGAGCAGACGCTGGAGAGCCTCGCCGCCGGACATCATGATCTGGCCATCGCCACGGCCCGCCCGCACCGCGGACCGCTCACGGCGACTCCGCTCTGCGACGAGGAGCATGTGCTGATCGCCGCCCCGCGCTGGGCGGCCCGGCTCGGCCACAGCGTGCTGCGCGACGGCCATCTCGTCCTGGAACAGCTCCCGGTCGTCGAAGTGCACGAGTCGCTACCGCTCGTCTCCCGCTACTGGGCGGCGGTCTTCGACTCCAAGCCGGCCGCAGCGGGCGCCGTGATCGTCCCCGATCTGCGCGCCGTCCTGGAGTGCGCAGCCGCCGGGGCCGGACTCGCCGTCCTGCCCCGCTATCTGTGCCAAGGCGCCCTGGAACGCGGCGAAGTGGTCGCGCTCCTCGACCCGCCCGTACCGCCGCTGCGCACGTATTTCCTCGTCGCCCGCACCGGCACCCTCGCCCTGCCTCCGGTGGCGCAGGCCTACGAATGGCTGCTGCGCGCGGCGGTGGACTGGTGACGGCACGCCGTCAGGGAGTTTCAGAACCCGGATCTCGGGCCAATCTCTTCCCATGACCGAACGGCCCGTGGTCAAGCGCACCGCACGCGCCCTCCTGCTCGACGGCGACGACCTGATCCTGATCAAACGCACCAAGCCCGGCGTCACGCCGTACTGGATCACCCCAGGTGGCGGCGTCGAGGACTCGGACGCCACTGTCGTCGACGCGCTCCACCGCGAGGTCGACGAGGAACTGGGCGCCAAGATCACCGACGTGGTGCCCTGCTTCGTGGACACCGTGGAGCACATCGCGGCGGCGGGCGTCACCGGCGTCAAGGTGCAGCATTTCTTCGTCTGCCGGCTGGAGTCGATGGACCCCTCGCTGCGGCACGGCCCGGAAATCGACGAGCCGTGCGGCGAGTACGAGATCGTCCGCGTCCCGTTCAGCCGGGTCGGCATCGCCGGCGTCCACCTCGTACCGCTGTCGCTGCGTCACTATCTGGACGGCAACATCGAGGGCGTACGCGCCATGCACGCCCCCGACCTCGGCTGACGCGGCCCGCGCTACGCGCCTGCGGAGCGCACCAGCGCGTAGGCCTCGCGCAGATCACCGCCGGTGTAGGTGTGCGTGGCCAGCCCCGCCAGATGGTGATCCGCGTTCACCGCCACCGCCGTGTCCACCACACGGAAGACCTCGGCGTCCGACATGGAGTCCCCGAAAGCCACACAGTCGGCCAGCCCTACGCCGAACTCGGTGCACAGCCGTCCCGCGATCTCCACCTTGGCCGACGGGTTGAGGATGCCGGCCCGGTCGATCGGCTCGGTGAACGGCAGTCCTGGCCAGCGCGAGCCGTGCGCGGCGTGCGCGCCCCAGTCCAGCAGCCGCTCCACGAAGAAGCCGGGACCGAGCGAGATCACCGCGCAGTAGTCCCCCTGGGCCCGGATCTCCGCCCACACCTCACGGATCCCGGCCAGCCACGGCGCCCCCGCGAACGCGGCGTCCACCTGCTGCGTGGTCAGCTCCGACCACAGCTCCCTGGCCCGTACGGCGAACTCGTCGGGCGCCAGCCCCAGCTGGAGGAACTGGCGTTCCAGCTCGTCGATCTCCGCGCTGACCCCCAACTGCCGCGAGATCTCCACAGCGGCGGCCGAGCCCCGGATCAGCGTGCCATCGACGTCGAACAGATGCAGTCTTCGTTGGCTCCCCATGACTGCCGAGATTAGTACGCGCTGTTCGGCACGGTGTTTCACGTGAAACAGCACGTCGACGCGCGGCGGATCCTGGCCACTTCCGGTAAAGCGGTGGACGAACGATCACTGACTCCGTCAGCCTGAACCCCATGTCGACACCGCTTTCCGCGCTCCCGATCCGGCCGCTGACCATGGGCGATCTCCTGTCATGTGCCGATCTCGCCGAGAACCGGGGGTGGCCGCGCGAGGAACGCAAATGGGGGCTCCTGCTCGCTGCGGGGACGGGATACGGCATCGACGATCCCGATGGCAAGGGCCTCGCAGCCTGCTGCGTGCTGACGTCCTACGGACCGGATCTCGCCGCGATCGGCCTGCTGCTCGTCGCCGAACAGCACGCGCGTCAGGGGCTGGCACAGCGGCTGATGGCGCACGTACGGGAAGCGGCCGACGGGACCCCGCTCTCCCTGTACGCCACCAGTCTCGGTCTGCCGCTCTACGAGAAGCTTGGCTTCACCACTGTCGGCCGCACGGAGACGCTGCGGGGCCAGTGGCAGTCCCCTGAGGCGACCGGACAGGTCCAGCCCGTACGGACCCGCCGGGCCACCGGCGCCGACCTGCCGGCGCTCGTCCGGCTGGACACCGAGGTGTTCGGCGCCGACCGGACCCATCTCGTCACCCGGCTGCCCGCCTTCGCCGACCAGCTCCAGGTGGCGTTCGACGGCCCCAGGATCACCGGATACGCGGCCCGCTGGCCCACCTCGGCCACGGATGTCATCGGCCCGCTGATCGCCCCGGACACCGAAACAGCGAAGGCGCTCGTCGCCGCGCTCGCCGACGGTACGGGCCGCTCGCTCCGTCTGGACGTCGACGCCCGTCACCAGGAACTGCTGGGCTGGCTCAACGAGCGTGGCCTGGAGAGCGTCAAAGGCTGTACCGCCATGACCTACGGTGTCGCGGACCTGCCGGGCGACCGGAGCCGGCTGTTCGTGGTCCTGAACCTGGCCACGGGATAAGCGCGGCGATCCACCCCACCCGATCCGCCTCACCGAAGCCGACGGCGCTCGTCTTAGGCTGAGGATCATGAGCGATCTCGACATACGACCCGCGACCCCCGGCGACATCCCGGCCATCGTCGCCATGCTCGCCGACGACCCGCTCGGCGCACAGCGGGAGTCCCCCGACGACCTGACCCCGTACGCCGCGGCCTACGAGCGCCTCGCCGCCGACCCGAACCAGCATCTGGTCGTCGCCGAACGCCAGGGCAAGGTCATCGGCACCCTCCAGCTCACGGTCCTCCCCGGGCTGTCCCGGCGCGGCGCCGTCCGCTCCATCATCGAGGCGGTCCGTATCCACGCCGACGAACGCGGCAGCGGTCTCGGTACCCGGCTGATCGAGTGGGCGATCGAGGAGTCCCGCCGTCAGGGCTGCCAGCTGGTCCAGCTGACTTCCGACAGCAGCCGTACCGATGCCCACCGCTTCTACGAGCGGCTGGGCTTCACCGCCTCACACGTCGGATTCAAGATGAGTCTCGGCTAGGGACCGCCCCGCCCACCGGGGCGGTGGCCGGGGCGACGTTTCACGTGAAACAGCCCGTCCGTCTCAGCTTCGGAGCCCGCGCCAGCCCTCGGCGTCCATCCCGCCAGGAACCACGTCGGCCGGCTCGTACGGCTCCCGGGTGAAGACGAACGACCCGAGATCGAGATGGCTCACCGAACCGTCCGGTCGTCGGACGGCGCGCAGCGTCTCCCCCGTGTAGTAGCCGTCGAGCCCGGTCCAGCTACCGTCCGTCCCGGCGGCGAACCGGGAACCCCGGCCCGTACCGCGCAGCGGTTGCAGCTCCACGCCGCCGTCGGCCAGCAGCTTCAGCCCGTAGGAGTTCGTCCCCCAGTACCAGGGCCCGGTCAGCGCCAGCAGCTCAGGATCGAACTCCGGCATCGGGCGCCACGATTCGGGAAGCCGTGGCTCGGCGTTGGCGACGATCCCGACGAGGTCGGCGTTGACCGCCCCGATGGCCGGCCCTGAGGTCGCGTTGGAGAGCGTCACGGCGGCGACGTCGTCCTCGACGCTGATCCACAGACAGGCCAGGAAGCCCGGCAACGAACCGGTGTGTCCGAACAGGGACCGCCCGCCGCGCCGGGCGAGCTGTACGCCCAGCCCGTAGCCGCCGTCCCAGTCGCCGGCCTCCGGTGCCACGGCGGGTGTGCGCAGCTCCCGTACGGACGACTCGCTCAGCACCCGCTCGTCGCCCCGGGCGAGCAGACCGGCGAACCGGCAGAGGTCGGCCGCCGTCGACCAGAGCTGGCCGGCCGGTGCCATCAGCCCCAGATCCTCCGACGGTTCGGGCAGCATCACATCGGCCCAGGGGTGCACAGCCCAGCCGCCGGCGTGCGGCGCGACCGGCTGTCCGGTCGTACGGCCCATGCCCAGCGGCGCCAGCACCTCGTCACGCAGCACCTCCTCCCAGGAGGCGCCGCGAAGCCGCTCGACCAGTGAACCGAGCACGGTGAAGCCGGGGTTGGAGTAGTGATGCAGCCGCCCCGCCGGGTTCGTACGCGCACCCTCACCGAGCACATCGCCGAGCGCGGGACGCAGCGTGCCCGGCGTCCTCTCCCACCAGGGCGCGGGCGACTCGGCGCTCAGGCCTGCCTGATGGCTCAACAGTTGGGCGATGGTGACCTCACCCACCGGCGTGCCCGGCAGATGCCTCTCCAGCGGGTCGTTGAAATCGAGCAGCCCCTCGTCGCGCAGCCGCGCCACCAGCACGGCGGTGAACGTCTTGGTGATCGAACCGATCCGGAACTGGGTGTCGGCGTCCGGCGCGTGCCCGTCCACGCAGCTGCGCGCTCCGGTCCACACCAGGTGGCCCGACCGGGCCACCGCGGCGACCAGCGAGGGCGTGCGCCCCTCGGCCTGGGCGACGGCGACGCGGTGCAGCAGGGCTCGTCGGGTGGTGGGCAGCAGCTCTTCGAAAGGTGAGGTCATGGACAAGAACTATCCCGGGGAGCCGGTCCGGTCGACGTCTTTTAGCCCCGGCAGCTCCGTGTCCGGCTCCGTGTCCGGCTGTGTGTCCGCTTCGGTGGCCGGTGCTGCTGGGCTCGGCGTGCGGTAGGCGCGGAGGGAGGAGTTGGTCGCGGCCACGACGCCGACCGCCAGGACGGCTGACAGGCCGCCAACGACCAGAGAGAAGGAGGCCGAGGTGACCGAAGCGAGCAGGCCGCCACGGAAGTTGCCGAGGTCGGGGCCCGCGACGCCGATGACATGTTCCACGGAGGAGACCCGTCCCCGGTACGCGTCCGGGGTCTCCAACTGGACCAGGGCGCTGCGGGTGATCACGGACACGGTGTCGGCGGCGCCTGCGACCGCCAGAGAGCCGAGAGCCGCCCAGAGCGGCCCGGCCAGACCGAAGCCGGCCAGCGACAGGCCCCAGACGGCCGCCGCGGTCAGCTGGACCTGGCCGGCCCGGCGCAGGCGGGTCACCGTGCCGGAGAGCAGCCCTGCGGTGATCCCACCGACCGCGACGGCCGAGAGGAACAGGCCGAGGGTCTGCGGATTGCCGTCGAAGCGGTCCTCGTTGACCAGAGGGAAGAGCGCGATCGGCATGGAGAGCAGCGTGGCGGACAGGTCGGTGGCCATCGAGCCCCACAGCGTGGGCCGGTGCCGGATGATCCGCCACCCGCCGCGCTCCGCCCGCCGCCCGCGCACCGAGGCGCCGCCGTCGGGTCGCATGGCCGGGAGCCGGATCACGGCGAGCATCGCGACCGCTGCGGCGAGGGCCTGTGCGGCATAGGCGGCGGAGAAGTCCCAGCGGGCGATGATGACGCCTGCCAGCGCGGGCCCCGCGAGCATGGCCGCCTGGAAGGAGACGTTGGTCAGCGCGAGCCCGGACGCCACCTGGTCGGCCGGCAGCAGCCGGACCGGAAACGTACGCCGGGCGGGCGCCCCGAGCGCGCCGAAGGCGGTCTCCAGGGCCACCAGGACGAGCAGCAGCAGCACGCTCCGGTTGTCCGTCAGCGCCTGGGCACACAGCCCCGCGGCGGCAAGCAGCTGGCCCGCGCTGGTGGCGCGCACGATCGTACGGCGGTCGACCGCGTCGGCCAGCGAGCCGCCCACCAGCCCGAACAGCACCATCGGCACCCCGGTGGCGAGCCCGATGGCCCCGGTGCCCACCGGACTGCCGGTCAGCTCCCAGACCTGGGCCAGCACCGCCACGTTGGCTATCTGGCCGCCGAGTTGGGCGGCCGAGGTCCCGATCCACAGGTCCCGGAACGGCCGGCTGCTGTGCAGCGGCCGGGTGTCGAGGAACGCACCGCGTCCCCTCATCCCGGCGGCTCGTCGAGGTGGTCAAGAATCCGCTGCCGCATCGACCGCTGCTCCAGCGCCCGCCACAACTCACCGACAACGGCGGTCAGCGCGTACGACGCCTCACCGTCCAGCTCGGCCACAGTGGCGTGAGTGGCCCGCCACTCGGCCTCAAGGAAGGGCACCAACGACCGGCCCCGCTCGGTCAACTCGATCCGCCGCGTACGCGCGTCCGGCCCGGGGGCGGAGGTGACCAGATCCTCCTTGCGCATGGCGGCGACGGTCTGGCTGATCGCGGAGTGCGACCGGTCCAGGGACTCGGCGAGTTCACGAATGGTCAGCGGCCCGGTATGGGCAAGGCGAATCAACGGATACGCAAACCGCGGCCGCACCCCCTCGATGCCCCGCGAGACGTAGAACTGCTCGATCTCGGCATCCATCACGGCCAGCATCTTGTGCAACGCATGCCACGGATCGGGCACCGTCGTGGGATCAGAAGATGTCACAGCGCTAATATAACAGCGCTGCGATAATTATGAGGGCCACCAGGCGAGGCCGGATCGAGCACCGATGAGTTTGCCGCGCCGCGCTGGTCTATACGCCGGACACCCACGGACGGAAGGCTGGCGCCATGCGGAAACTGATCTACGGCATGAACGTGTCCCTGGACGGCTACATCGCCGGGGCCGGCGACGACATCGACTGGAGCGGACCGCCGAGCGACGAGCTGTTCCAGTGGTGGCTCGAACACGACCAGGCCAGTGGGCTGGCGCTGTACGGGCGCAAGCTGTGGGAGGCGATGAGCTCCTACTGGCCGACCGGCGACCAGCAGCCGGGCGCCACCCCGGCGCAGATCGAGTTCGCGCGGAACTGGCGGGACACGCCGAAGGTGGTGTTCTCCTCGACGGTCGACAAGGTCGACTGGAACACCCGCGTGGTCACCGGCGACGCCATCGCCGAGATCACCCGGCTCAAGGCCGAGGACGGCGGCCCGATGACCATCGGCGGTGCGACGCTCGCCGGGGCGGCCATGCGCGCCGGGCTGGTCGACGAGTACGCGGTCGTCACCCATCCGGTCCTGGTGGGCGGCGGCACGCCGTTCTTCACCGCGCTGGACGGCTGGGTGAGCCTGAACCTGCTGGAGACGCGGACCCTTCCCGGCGGCGTGGTCCTGACCAGGTACGAGACGAGGCGCTGAGCAGCAGCACCCACGCGCCGGTCAGGTCTGGGCCATGTCCACGAAGCGGGAGTAGTGGCCCTGGAAGGCCACCGTGATCGTGGCCGTCGGGCCGTTACGGTGCTTGGCGACGATCAGGTCCGCCTCGCCCGCGCGTGGGGATTCCTTCTCGTACGCGTCCTCGCGGTGCAGCAGGATCACCATGTCCGCGTCCTGCTCGATGGAGCCCGACTCTCGGAGGTCCGAGACCATCGGCTTCTTGTCCGTGCGCTGTTCCGGGCCACGGTTCAGCTGCGACAGCGCCACCACCGGCAGTTCCAGCTCCTTGGCCAGCAGCTTCAGGTTTCGCGACATGTCCGAGACCTCTTGCTGGCGGCTCTCCGCCCGCTTCGAGCCGCCCGACTGCATCAGCTGCAGGTAGTCGATGACCACCAGCTTCAGATCGTTCCGCTGCTTCAGCCGGCGGCACTTGGCGCGGATCTCCATCATCGACAGGTTCGGCGAATCGTCGATGTACAGCGGGGCCTGGGAGACGTCCGGCATGCGGCGCGCCAGTCTTGTCCAGTCCTCGTCCGTCATGGTTCCCGACCGCATGTGATGCAGCGCCACCCGGGCCTCGGCCGAGAGCAGACGCATCGCGATCTCGTTGCGCCCCATTTCCAGGGAGAAGATCACGCTCGGCAGGTTGTTCTTGATCGAGGCGGCCCGGGCGAAGTCCAGCGCGAGCGTGGACTTACCCATCGCGGGACGGGCCGCGATGACGATCATCTGGCCCGGGTGCAGACCGTTCGTCAGCGAGTCGAAGTCGGTGAAGCCGGTCGGTACGCCCGTCATCTCGCCGCTGCGGGAACCGATCGCCTCGATCTCGTCGAGGGCGCCTTCCATGATGTCGCCGAGCGGCAGATAGTCCTCGCTGGTCCGCTGCTCGGTGACGGCGTAGATCTCGGCCTGTGCGGAGTTGACGATCTCGTCCACGTCGCCGTCGGCCGCGTATCCCATCTGTGTGATCTTCGTGCCGGCCTCGACCAGGCGGCGGAGCACCGCGCGCTCGTGGACGATCTCCGCGTAGTACGACGCGTTGGCGGCCGTCGGCACGGACTGGACCAGCGTGTGCAGATACGACGCCCCGCCGACCCGGGTGATCTCGCCGCGCTTCACCAGCTCGGCGGCCACCGTGATCGGGTCGGCCGGCTCGCCCTTGGCGTACAGGTCGAGGATGGCCGTGAACACCGTCTCGTGCGCCGGCCGGTAGAAGTCGTGGCCCTTGATGATCTCCACGACATCGGCGATGGCGTCCTTGGACAGCAGCATGCCGCCGAGCACGGACTGTTCGGCGTCGAGATCCTGCGGGGGGACCCGCTCGAAGCCGGGAGATCCGCCGTCCCAGGAGGGACTGTCATGGCCGCGCTCGTGCTGCTCCTCGCGGCCTCGGCCGTCACCGCGCCGCTGTCGGGACACGGGCAGTCGGTCACTGGGACCGGCGTCGGTCCAGGGGTCGTCCAACGGCTCGGGAATGCTCACCGGCCACCTCCTCATGTCCGCTCAACGGACCTCGCCGTGCCACTCTTTCTACGGCACGACACTGACAAAACGAGAGGGTCGTCTCCGGTTCGGGCGCGTCGGACGCTCGCCTACGTTAGGCCCGTCTGCACCGTCAGCCAATCTGGTTATCCACAGGCCCTGTGGGCGAACGACCAGATGCTGTGGAGAACTCCCGAGAACCTGTGCACGGACCGGGGGACAGCACTGTGGACAAAGTCATAGCCATCCCACCGTAACCATGCTGACCTGGTGTTTTTCCGTCCACCGGCTGTGGGGGAGAAAAACTTTCCCGACTGGACCAAGATCAGAACAAACGACGCACAAGCGTGCTCACACACTGTCCATAAGTAAGGCTCGTAGCTGCATTGCGTCTCTTACCTGTGGAAGATTAGATTGAGTTCATGACACAGGCCCCCGCCCCGTCCCGAACCGGTCGGCGACGGCACGACCGCGAGATCGTCGCGCTCGCCCTGCCCGCCTTCGGCGCGCTGGTCGCCGAGCCTCTTTTCGTGATGGTCGACAGCGCCATCGTCGGCCATCTCGGGACACGCGAACTCGCCGGACTGGGCATCGCTGCGGCCCTGCTGACCACCGCGGTGAGCATCTTCGTCTTCCTCGCCTACGCCACGACGGCGGCGGTCGCCCGGCGCGTCGGCGCCGGCGACCTCCGGGCCGCCATCCGGCAGGGGATGGACGGCATCTGGCTGGCGCTGCTGCTCGGCGCCGTGGTCATCGCCGGCACCCTGCCGAGCGCGCCCTGGCTCGTGGAGGTGTTCGGCGCCTCCGACACCGCGGCGCCCTCCGCCATCACCTATCTGCGGATCTCCAGCCTCGGCATCCCCGCGATGCTGGTCGTACTGGCCGCCACCGGTGTGCTGCGCGGGCTGCAGGACACCAAGACCCCGCTCTACGTCGCGATCGGCGGCTTCGGCGCCAACGCGGTGCTCAATCTGGTGCTCGTCTACGGCGTCGGGCTCGGAATCGCGGGCTCCGCCTGGGGCACGGTCATCGCCCAGTGCGCGATGGCCGCGGTCTATCTGTTCGTGGTCGTCCGGGGAGCCCGCCGGCACGGCGCTTCCCTGCGCCCCGACGCCGCCGGTATCCGGGCCAGTGCCCAGGCCGGGGTGCCGCTGCTGGTCCGTACGCTCTCCCTGCGAGCGGTACTGATGATCGCCACCGCGGTCGCCGCCCGGCTGGGCGACATCGACATCGCCGCCCACCAGATCATCCTGTCGCTCTGGAGTCTGACTGCCTTCGCGCTCGACGCGATCGCCATCGCGGGACAGGCCATCATCGGCCGCTATCTGGGCGCAGGCGACAGCAAGGGCGCCCGCGAGGCCTGCCGGCGGATGGTGCAGTGGGGGCTGGTCTCCGGGATCCTGCTCGGCGTGCTGATCGTGGCGGCGCGGCCGCTGTTCATTCCGCTGTTCACCGGCGACCAGGGGGTTCGGGACACCCTGCTGCCCGCCCTGCTCGTGGTCGCGGTGGTACAGCCGGTCGCCGGGATCGTGTTCATCCTCGACGGCGTGCTGATGGGCGCGGGCGACGGACCGTATCTCGCACGGGCCATGCTGGTGACGCTGGCCGTGTTCGCGCCGGTGGCCCTGCTGGTCCCGACGGTCGGCGGCGGGCTCACCGCGCTCTGGTGGGCGATGGGGCTGATGATGGCCGTCCGGCTGGTCACGCTGTGGGTGCGCACCCGGTCCGGCCGCTGGCTGGTCACCGGCGCCAGCCGCTGACCGCCGGCCGCACACATGACTTTGGGCGCTGTTTCACGTGAAACAGCGCCCAAAGAACGAGAGCTCATCCCTGGCGGGGATGAGCTCTCATCGTGTGCGGCGTTACGCGGCGATGACCTCGATGCCGAGCTTCGCAGCGACCTCGGGGTGCAGACGCACGGACACCTGGTGCGAGCCCAGGGTCTTGATCGGCGCACCGAGCTCGATCCGACGCTTGTCGACCTCGGGGCCACCGGCGGTCTTGATCGCCGAGGCGAGGTCGGCCGGGGTGACGGAGCCGAAGAGGCGGCCGGCGTCGCCGGAGCGAACGGCCAGCCGGACCTTCACGCCTTCGAGGCGGGCCTTGATCTCGTTGGCCTGCTCGATGGTGGCGATCTCGTGGATCTTGCGGGCGCGGCGGATCTGCGCCACGTCCTGCTCGCCGCCCTTGGTCCAGCGGATGGCGAAGCCACGCGGGACGAGGTAGTTGCGGGCGTAGCCGTCCTTGACGTCGACGACGTCGCCTGCGCCTCCGAGGCCGGTGACCTCGTGGGTGAGGATGATCTTCATGATTCGGTCACCCTTCCCTTATCGCGCGGTGGACGTGTAGGGCAGCAGCGCCATCTCACGGCTGTTCTTGACTGCCGTGGCGACGTCACGCTGGTGCTGCGTGCAGTTACCGGTGACGCGACGGGCACGGATCTTGCCGCGGTCGGAAATGAACTTCCGCAGCATGTTCGTGTCCTTGTAGTCCACGTACACGGTCTTGTCCTTGCAGAATGCGCAGACCTTTTTCTTCGGCTTGCGCACAGGCGGTTTCGCCATGGTGTATCTCCTGTGTGATCAAGAAGTGGGGGTACGGGCCCCGCCCTTTAGAAGGGGGGCTCGTCCGAGTAGCCGCCGCCTGAGCCGCCGGAGCTTCCGCCCCAGCCGCCTCCGCCGCCGTTGCCCCCGCCGCCCTGCGGCGCCGGCTGGCCGCCGCCTGCCGGTGCGCTGGTGGCCCACGGGTCGTCGGCGGGTGCACCGCCGCCGCCCTGCTGACCGCCGCTGCTGGGACCGCCGCCCCAGCTGCCGCCGCCGCCCTGCTGGCCGCCCCGGCCGGTGGTCTTGGTGACCTTGGCCGTGGCGCTCTTGAGACTGGGGCCGACTTCCTCGACATCCAGCTCGTAGACCGTGCGCTTGACGCCCTCGCGGTCCTCGTAGGACCGCTGCTTCAGCCGGCCCTGCACGACGACGCGCATGCCTCGCTGGAGCGACTCGGCCACGTTCTCCGCTGCCTGACGCCAGACCGAGCAGGTGAGGAAGAGGCTTTCGCCGTCCTTCCACTCATTGGTCTGGCGGTCGAACATACGGGGAGTGGACGCGACGCGGAACTTCGCGACCGCCGCACCGGACGGGGTGAAGCGCAGCTCGGGGTCGTCGACGAGATTGCCGACGACCGTGATGACGGTCTCGCCTGCCATGGGTGAACCTCTCGGCGGGGATTGCTTCTGGCTGCTTGCTGCTGCTACTCGAACCCGATGACCGCTGAGCTAGACGCTCAGTGGGTCTCGGGACGGAGGACCTTGGTCCGGAGGACCGACTCGTTCAGGTTCATCTGTCGGTCGAGCTCCTTGACGATCGCGGGCTCGGCCTGCAGATCGATGACCGAGTAGATGCCCTCGGGCTTCTTGTTGATCTCGTAGGAGAGACGACGACGGCCCCAGGTGTCGACCTTCTCGACCTTTCCGTTGCCCTCGCGGACGACGGAGAGGAAGTTCTCGATCAGCGGGGAGACTGCTCGCTCCTCGAGATCGGGGTCGAGGATGACCATCACCTCGTAGTGACGCATGTAAAACCCACCTCCTTTGGACTCGGCGGCCACGGTCGTTCCGTGGCAGGAGGGTCGTGATGCGTAGCAACGGTATCCGCCGCCACTGACAATCAGGCTCGGGATTCGAGGGATGATCGTTTACTGGCTCGGGCAGACACCGCCGCAGACCGTACAGAGTACCTGTCGGGCGGCCCCCGGTTGAAATCCGGGCGCTACTGGACGCAATCTGGACGCATCGGGGTAGGTATGGGTGTGTGCGGCGCTAAGGTGCGCCGTCGTTCGGCAACGCCAGGAGGTGCCTCATGGCACAGGCAATGCGATCGAATTCCGCAGGCTCCCTCTTCGCCACCGACGGCAAGGTGCATCCGCTCCAGGACACCCTGGTGGCGGTCACGCTGGTGCTGGGTGTGCTCGCCTTCACCACGGCGTGGTTCCACAACCTGCATCTGCTGACGTCGGTGGTCGGCGTCATCGGGATCCTGACCGGCGCGTACGGCCAGTACGTGTCCGTGACGACCCGCGAGAGGTTCCTGGTCATCCTGGGTCTGGGCGCCTCCGCCATCGGGTTCTTCCTCGGTATGGCCCACGGCGGCTTCTTCCAGTAGGGCGTCACCGCCGCACGGCCAGTCTGGGCGCTCCGAGGGGGCAGTAGGCTTCGGCGCGAGAGCCGGAGCCCCTGTATCCATGGGGACACACCTGCCGAGGAGCGCCCCGCATGAGTCTGACCCTGAGGACCATCAGCCGAGAGCAGCATCTGGCGTACATCCAGAGCCTGCCCGCGGCGAGTCACTGCCAGGTCCCGGCATGGGCTGATGTCAAAACGGAATGGCGTTCCGAGAACCTTGGCTGGTTCGACCAGAACGGACAGCTGGTGGGCGCCGGCCTGGTGCTCTACCGCCAGCTGCCCAAGATCAAGCGCTATCTCGCGTACCTGCCCGAGGGCCCGGTGATCAACTGGTACGCCCCCCACCTCGACGAGTGGCTGCAGCCGATGCTGGCGCATCTGAAGGAGCAGGGTGCCTTCTCCGTGAAGATGGGCCCGCCCGTGGTGATCCGCCGCTGGGACTCCGTCGCGATCAAGTCGGGCATACAGGACCCGGACGTGAAGCGGCTGCGTGACGTCGAGGCGACGCACATCGAGCCGCGCGCGTTCGAGGTGTCGGAGCGGCTGCGGAAGATGGGCTGGCAGCAGGGCGAGGACGGCGGCGCCGGCTTCGGCGACGTCCAGCCGCGCTACGTCTTCCAGGTGCCGCTGGCCAACCGCTCGCTCGACGACGTCCTCAAGAGCTTCAACCAGCTGTGGCGGCGCAACATCAAGAAGGCCGAGAAGGCCGGCGTCGACGTCGTCCAGGGCGGCTTCGACGACCTCGGTGAGTGGCAGCGGCTGTACGAGATCACCGCCGAGCGCGACCACTTCCGGCCGCGGCCCCTGTCGTACTTCCAGCGCATGTGGACGGTCCTGAACACCGAGGACCCCAACCGCATGCGGCTCTACTTCGCCCGGCACGAGGGCGAGAACGTCGCCGCGGCGACGATGCTGATCGTCGGCGGCCACGTCTGGTACTCGTACGGCGCGTCCGCCAACCACAAGCGCGAGGTCCGGCCGTCGAACGCGATGCAGTGGCGCATGCTGCGCGACGCCTACGCGATGGGTGCGACCGTCTACGACCTGCGCGGTATCTCCGACTCGCTGGACGAGACCGACCACCTCTTCGGTCTGATCCAGTTCAAGGTGGGTACCGGCGGCGAGGCCGTCGAGTACATCGGGGAGTGGGACTTCCCCCTCAACAAACTGCTGCACAAAGCCCTGGACATCTACATGTCCAGGCGCTGATCCGTGGGAGTCTCCCGTTAAGACCCCAAGACCCTCACATCACTTCATATCCTTCATACACCGCAGCCACGAGAAAGGTTCCGGACCGGCATGGCGCTCTCCCTCTACGTCGACACCGCGCGCTGGCGGGCGCACCAGAAGTCGGTCATCGAGCAGTTCCCGGGGCTGGTCCCGGTCTGCAAGGGCAACGGCTACGGCTTCGGCCACGAGCGGCTCTCCGACGAGACGACCCGCTTCGAATCCGACATGCTCGCCGTCGGGACCATCTACGAGGCCGCCCGTATCAAGGACTGGTTCAGCGGCGACCTGCTGGTACTGACGCCGTTCCGGCGCGGCGAGGAACCGGTGCCGCTGCCCGACCGGGTCATCCGTTCCGTGTCCTCGGTGGACGGGGTGTTCGCCCTGGTGGGCGCCCGCGTCGTGATCGAGTGCATGTCCTCCATGAAGCGCCACGGCGTCAAGGAGGAGGAGCTCGGCCAGCTGCACGCCGCCATCGAGGACGTACGCCTGGAGGGCTTCGCCCTGCACCTGCCGCTGGACCGCACGGACGGCTCCGACGCGGTGGAGGAGGTCATCGGGTGGATGGACCGGCTGCGCGCCGCGCGGCTGCCCCTGCACACGATGTTCGTCAGCCATCTGCGCGCCGAGGAGCTGGCCCGGCTGCAGCAGCAGTTCCCGCAGACGCGGTTCCGCGCGCGTATCGGCACCCGGCTGTGGCTGGGCGACGACGAGGCGACGGAGTACCGCGGCGCCGTCCTCGACGTCACGAAGGTGGTCAAGGGCGACCGGTTCGGCTACCGCCAGCAGAAGGCGGCCGCGGACGGCTGGCTCGTGGTGGTGGCGGGCGGCACGTCGCACGGGGTCGGTCTGGAGGCCCCGAAGGCCCTGCACGGTGTGATGCCCCGTGCGAAGGGTGTGGCGCGGGCGGGTCTCGCGACGGTCAACCGCAATCTGTCGCCGTTCGTGTGGGCGGGCAAGCAGCGCTGGTTCGCCGAGCCGCCGCACATGCAGGTGTCCATCCTGTTCGTACCGGCCGACGCCGAGGAGCCCCGGGTGGGTGACGAGCTGGTGGCGCATCTGCGGCACACGACGACCCAGTTCGACCGGATCGTCGACCGCTGACCGCGAGGCCCTCAGACGGCCGCTCAGGCGTCTTCGGAGGGCCTTCCCCATTCGACCTCGGTCCATGGCCCGCTCCTGTCCTCCCGTGGACCGGGGCGGGCGGCGTCGCCCAGGACGAACACGTCGGGCGCTCCGTCGAGTACGCCGCCCGACGGGTCGTCGGAGCCGTCGGTGCGTACGCCGTCCCGCTCCGGCAGCAGCGCGTCGCGCACCACCAGCGCGCACAGGTAGAGCGTGCCGGCCAGATGGATGGCGATGGCGAGCTGGTAGCCCTCGGTGGGCAGTCCCTTGTGGGCGTCGCCGCTGCTGGTGTACGCGAGGTACATCCAGATGCCGAGGTAGTACATGACCTCGCACGCCTGCCAGATCAGGAAGTCGCGCCAGCGGGGCCTGGCCAGGGCCGCCAAGGGGACCAGCCACAGTACGTACTGCGGCGAGTAGACCTTGTTGGTGAGGATGAAGGCGGCGACGACCAGGAAGGCGAGCTGCCCGAAGCGGGGCCTGCGGGGCGCCATGAGGGCGAGCGCCCCGATGCCCGCGCAGGCGAGCAGCATCAGCAGCGTCGCGTACGTGTTGACGGTGCCGACCTCGAAGCCGCTGCCGGTGCGCTGGGTGATGATCAGCCAGAAGGAGCCGAAGTCGACCTGGCGTTCCTGGCTGAAGGCGTAGAACTTCTTCCACCCTTCGGGTGCCAGCAGCATCACCGGCAGGTTGACCACGAGCCAGGCGCCGGCGGCGCCGAGCACCGCCGCCCCGTACGCGCGGTACTTGCCGGCCCGCCAGCACAGCACGAGCAGCGGCCCCAGCAGCAGGACGGGGTAGAGCTTGGCCGCCGTGGCGAGCCCGATGAGGATGCCGAAGGCCAGGTTCCTGCCGCGTGACCACATGAGCATGGCCGCCGCTGTGAGGGCGACGGCCAGCAGGTCCCAGTTGATGGTGGCGGTGAGCACGAAGGCGGGCGCGAGCGCGACCAGGAGGGCGTCCCAGGGGCGGCGGCGGTGGGTGCGCGCGGTGCAGACGGCGATGACCGCCGCGCAGACCGTCAGCATGCCGGCGTTGACCAGCCAGTACACCTGCTCGCGGTGTATGAGCGTGCCGCCGCTCGGCGTGAACCAGGAGGCGACCTGCATGAACAGTCCTGTGAGTACGGGGTACTCCAGGTAGTCCATGTCGCCGCTGAGCTGGTCGAAGTACGGAATCCGGCCGTCCGCGAAGCCGCGCCCGAGGTAGAGGTGCGGGATGTCGGAGTAGCAGGCGTGGGTGTACTGCGAGCTGGTGCCGCGGAACCACGCCCAGTCGTAGCAGGGCATCTTCTGCGCCAGGCCGAGCGCGAACATGCCGAGCGCCACCAGCGCGACGACGCGTACGGGGGTGAGCCGGCTGCTGCCGAGCCAGGCCCAGCGGCCGGCCGGGCCGCCGATCAGTTCGCTGCCCGCAGCGGCGACGCTGTCACGCCGGGTGGGCGCTACGACCGATTGGTCCTGGTGCACGGTTGTCTCTTCTGCGCTCGGCATGCTGGACATCCTGCCGTACGCCGCTGTGCGCATGGCGAGGGCCGCCGCACCGAGGCGTACAAGGTCTGTACGCGCTTGGTGCGGCGGCCCTGGAGGAACACGGCGCCGAGCGGCCTGTCAGCCGCCGGGGCCGCCGAAGAAGCCTCCGTCGTCCTGGCCTCCGCCGTCCGGATTCCCGGTGTTCTCGCCGCCTCCCTGGTCCGTTCCGCCCTGGTCGCCGCCCGGCGGTGTGGTCGTCGGGGTTCCTTCGCCGCCGTTCCCGCCGTTGTCACCGCCCTGGTTCGCGCCACCCTGGTCGGCGCAGCCGAAGAACTTGTCACAGCTCGGGCTGGACGGCGGCGGGGCCTGGGACGACGAGGGGGGGGCCTGCGTCGTCTCCGAAGGTGTCTCGGAGGGCGTCTCGGACGGTGTCTCGGTGGGCGTGGGCTTCGGGCTGCTGGCACCGCCGCCGAAGACGGCCGAGCCGATCGGCTCGGGCTTCGGGAAGGTCAGGGCCTCTTCCCCCTTCAGCGCGGCTTCCATGTAGTCGTGGAAGATCTCCGAGGGGAACGAGGCACCGTGGATCTTCGCCTGGTTGCCTGTGCCGTACATCTCCAGGAACTTGCGGTCCTTGGCGTCGGCGTTGTCGTCGAGGCGGTACATGGAGATCGCGGTCGACAGCTGCGGGGTGTAGCCGACGAACCAGGCGGACTTGTTGCCGTCGGTCGTACCGGTCTTGCCGGCCACCTGGCGTCCCTTGAGCTGCGCGTTCGTACCGGTGCCCTTGTCGACCACGGTCCGCAGGACGTCGGTGACGTTGTCGGCGACCTGCGTCGAGTAGGCCCGCTTCGCCTTGTCCTCGTACTTGTAGACGACCTTGCCGGCGTGCTGCACCTCGGTCACCGAGTACGGGTCACGCTGCTCACCGTGCGCGGCGAAGGTGGAGTAGGCACCCGCCATGCGGATGGCACTGGGGTCGGAGATGCCGATGGAGAAGGACGGCGTTTCCACTTTGGTTTCAGCGCCCAGGGACGACTTCAGCAGCCCGGCGTCGATCGCGGACTGCCTGACCTGGGGGATGCCGATGTCCATGCCGAGCTGGACGTACGGGGAGTTGACCGATTCCCGCATGGCCTCACGCAGGCTGATCGGGCCGAAGCTGTCGTTGCCGTCGTTGGTCTGCAGCCACTCCTTGCCCTCCTCGTTGTGCCAGATCGAGCCGTCGTAGTTCTTGATCTTCAGCTTGTTCTTGCCGCTGTAGCGGCTCTTGTCGGGAGAGACGAGGGTGCGCGAGTCCACTCCCTGGTCGGGACCGAGTTTGGGATCCCTGACGCCGTCGGTCATCGCGGCCGCCAGCACGAACGGCTTGAAGGTCGAACCGACCTGGGCACCGGTCTGGTCGGCGTTGTCGGTGAAGTGCTTGGTGGCGTCCTGGCCGCCGTAGATCGCGACGATCTTGCCCGTCTCCGGGTCGACCGAGGCGCCGCCGAACTCGACATGGGTGTCGGTCTTGGGGCGCTTCTTCGGGTCGATGTTCTCGTCGTAGACCTTGGTGACGGCCTTGGTCAGTTCCTGGACCTTCTTCTTGTTGAAGGTCGTGTGGATCTCGTAGCCGCCGTGGGTGAGGTCCTTCTCCGTGATGCCCTGGGTGTTGTTGTTGACGAAGTTCGCCTTGGCCAGGTCCACCAGATAGCCGGTCTGACCGCCCAGCTGGGCGTTCTTCTTCGGCGGATCGGGCATCGGGAAGGTCGGGTACTTGGCCCGTTCGGCGGCGCTGAGGTGCTTGTCCTTGACCATCTCGCCGAGGATCCAGTTCCAGCGGTCCTTGGCGGCAGCGGTGTTCGCGTCGCTGGTCGCAGCCGGGTCGATCTCCGGGGCGCCGGCCGGGTCGAAGTAGGTCGCGCCCTTGAGGAGCGTGGCCAGGAAGGCGCACTGGCTCGGATTCAGGTTCTTGGCGTCGATGCCGTAGTACGTGCGGGCGGCGGCCTGGATGCCGTAGGCGCCGCGTCCGTAGTACGAGGTGTTCAGGTAGCCCGCGAGGATGTCGGGCTTCTCCATGTCGGTGCCGACCTTGATCGAGATGAAGAGTTCCTTCATCTTGCGGCTGATCGTCTGGCTCTGGTCACCGAGGCGGGCGTTCTTCACGTACTGCTGGGTGATGGTCGAGCCACCCTGGGTCTGGCCGCCCTTGGCCATGTTGACGAAGGCGCGGGCGATACCCATCGGGTCGACGCCCGAGTCGTCCCAGAAGGTCTTGTTCTCGGCGGAGACCACCGCGTTCTGCATCGCCTTCGGGATCTGGTCGATCCCGATGACCTGCCGGTTGACCTCACCGCCGGTGGAGACCATCGGCGTGTTGTCGTCCCAGTAGTAGACGTTGTTCTGCGCCTGGGAGGCGAGGCTGGGGTTCGGGACGCCGACCATGGCGTACGCGATGGTGCCCGCGGCCATGAGCGAGCCGACGAAGCCGATGACCAGACCGCTGGTGAGCTTCCACGACGGCATCCAGCGGCGCCACCCGTACTTGTCGTAGCGCGGGTAGTCGATCAGCCGCTTCTTCGAAGGACCGCGGCTGCGGCCGGCGCCGGCCGGACGTCCTGGACCGGTCTCGGCCGCACGCCTGCGGCCGCCACGCTGGGCGCGCCGGGCCTCGGCCCGGCCACCGTAGGTGCGGGCGTCCTCCTCGTGCGGAACAGAGGCCGAGGCGGCCGGTTCGGCTCCTCGGGACGGGGCTGCGCGGCGGCCGGAAGGCTGCGGTGCTGCACGCCTGGCCGCGGCACGTCCGCCACCCTGTGGCTGCTGTGGCGGTTTACGACGGTGCTCGCTCATCGAACGACTACTCCTCGGGCAGGCGCGAACGCCTGGAAGCGGCAGTTGAGTTCCGGTCCCCCCGAACTGAATACGGATGAGGCGTCCTGGGCGCTCATCCGCCATGCGTCCGGTAAGCCGACGCTCACGGGCGTCATGCGGTCTCCGGTGGTCTGCATGCCGCACAGACTACGCACGGTCAAAACCCGCCCAGTACTGAAGTTCACCCCAAACCACGCAAGTTGCTCGCTGTGAATTGACGATGTGACGGCCTTCACCGTGTCCCCTCTTGTCGCAACTGCAACTTCGTTCTATCGTCCTGATGTATCGAGTCGATACATCAGCGCGGCATAAGTGTCCCGGACGACGGAGGAGGCGAGGGGTGAGCAGACGCTCTGGCATCCTTGAGTTCGCCGTCCTGGGTCTGCTGCGTGAATCCCCGATGCACGGCTATGAGCTGCGCAAACGGCTCAACACGTCGCTGGGGATCTTCCGGGCGTTCAGCTACGGAACCCTATATCCGTGTCTCAAGACGCTGGTCGCCAGCGGCTGGTTGATCGAGGAACCGGGCAGTGCTCCGGAGGACGCGCTCGCCGCGTCACTCGCGGGGCGGCGCGCCAAGATCGTCTACCGATTGACGGCGGAAGGCAAGGAGCACTTCGAGGAACTGCTCTCGAGTGCCGGTCCCGACGCCTGGGAGGATGAGCACTTCGCCGCTCGTTTCGCCTTCTTCGGCCAGACGGAGCGTGAAGTACGGATGCGGGTGCTGGAAGGCCGTCGCAGCCGGCTGGAGGAGCGTCTGGAGAAGATGAGCGCCTCCCTGTCCCGGACGCGCGAGCGTCTGGACGACTACACGCTGGAGCTGCAGCGGCACGGCATGGAGTCCGTGGAGCGCGAGGTCCGCTGGCTGAACGAGCTCATCGAGAGCGAGCGGTCAGGACGGGATCAGCGACGATCCGACCCGGCCGGTGCCGCCCAGCACGAAGACACACCTGAGAACCACACACCGGGAGAAACGGATGGCCTGCCCCGGGGCCGGGATGCCGCATCTGCCGGGGGTACGCCCCCGCGGCATCCCGGACCGGATCCGTCCGCCGACACCGCCAAGTGAGGCCCGCATTTCCGTCGGGCCTCAGCAGAAACACCGAGAACACACAGGGAGCAACAGGAATGGGTTCGGTTCGCGTAGCCATCGTCGGCGTGGGGAACTGCGCCTCCTCGCTGGTTCAAGGCGTCGAGTACTACAAGGACGCTGACCCGGCGGGCAAGGTGCCGGGTCTGATGCACGTCCAGTTCGGCGACTACCACGTGCGGGACGTCGAGTTCGTGGCCGCCTTCGACGTCGACGCGAAGAAGGTCGGTCTCGACCTCGCTGACGCCATCGGTGCCAGTGAGAACAACACCATCAAGATCTGTGACGTGCCGTCGACGGGCCTCACCGTCCAGCGCGGCCACACCCTTGACGGTCTGGGCAAGTACTACCGCGAGACCATCGAGGAGTCCGACGAGGCTCCGGTCGACATCGTCCAGACCCTCAAGGACCGTCAGGTCGACGTGCTGGTCTGCTACCTGCCGGTCGGTTCGGAGTCCGCTGCGAAGTACTACGCGCAGTGCGCCATCGACGCCAAGGTCGCCTTCGTCAACGCCCTCCCGGTCTTCATCGCCGGCACGAAGGAGTGGGCGGACAAGTTCACCGAGGCCGGTGTCCCGATCGTCGGCGACGACATCAAGTCCCAGGTCGGCGCGACCATCACGCACCGCGTCATGGCGAAGCTCTTCGAGGACCGCGGCGTGGTCCTGGAGCGCACGATGCAGCTGAACGTCGGCGGCAACATGGACTTCAAGAACATGCTTGAGCGCGAGCGTCTCGAGTCCAAGAAGATCTCCAAGACGCAGGCCGTCACCTCGCAGATCCGTGACCGTGACCTGGGCGCCGACAACGTCCACATCGGTCCTTCGGACTACGTGGCCTGGCTGGACGACCGCAAGTGGGCGTACGTCCGCCTTGAGGGCCGCGCGTTCGGCGACGTTCCGCTGAACCTGGAGTACAAGCTGGAGGTCTGGGACTCCCCGAACTCCGCCGGTGTCATCATCGACGCCGTGCGCGCTGCGAAGATCGCCAAGGACCGCGGCATCGGCGGCCCGATCCTCTCCGCTTCCTCTTACTTCATGAAGTCCCCGCCGGTCCAGTACTACGACGACGAGGCCCGCGAGAACGTCGAGAAGTTCATCCGCGGCGACGTCGAGCGCTGAACCACCGCTCCACAGCGTCCATGAGAAGGGTCCCCGGGCTGCCCGCCCGGGGACCCTTCTCGTACGTGCCCCACGGATGTGTGTGACGCTGATCCACATGCCCGTCGTAGGTGATCTGCGCGTACTCCTGCGCCTGCCCGATTTCCGCCGCCTGCTGGCGGTCCGGCTGCTGTCGCAGGCCGCCGACGGGGTCTTCCAGGTGGCGCTGGCCACGTACGTCGTCTTCTCCCCCGAGAAACAGACCTCGCCCGCCGCCATCGCCTCGGCCATGGCGGTCCTGCTGCTGCCGTACTCACTGATCGGCCCGTTCGCCGGAGTCCTGCTGGACCGCTGGCAGCGCCGGCAGGTGTTCCTCTTCGGCAACCTCCTGCGGGCCGTGCTGGCCGGCTGCACAGCCGTCCTCGTCGTGGCCTCCGTCCCGGACTGGCTCTTCTACGTCTCCGCGCTGTCCGTAACCGCGGTCAACCGGTTCGTGCTCTCCGGGCTGTCGGCCGCCCTGCCGCATGTGACCGGCGCCGAGCAGCTCGTCGTCGCCAACTCGCTCTCCCCGACCGCCGGCACCCTCGCCGCGACGCTGGGCGGCGGGCTCGCCTTCGTCTTCCGGCTGACGGTCGTCGACTCCGACGCCGGCGTCGTCCTGCTGGGCTCTGTCCTCTATCTCTGTGCGGCACTCACCTCGCTCCTGATGGCCCGCGAACTGCTGGGTCCCGACCGGGTACCTGACCGGCCGCGGCTGACCGACGCACTCGCCTCCACGCTGCGCGGGCTCACCGCCGGGCTGCGCCATCTCGCCGAACGGCGGGACGCCGCCCGCTCGCTCGCCGCGATGACGGTCCTGCGCTTCTGCTACGGAGCACTGACCGTGACGGTGCTGATGCTCTGCCGCTACGCCTGGACGACACAGGAGTCCGAGGGGCTGGCGCTGCTCGGGGTGGCACTGGCCGTCTCCGGGGCGGGCTTCTTCGTCGCCGCCGTCATCACGCCGTGGGCGACCGGGCGGCTCGGCCCGTACGGCTGGATGGTGGTGTGCGCCGGTTCGGCCGCCGTGCTCGTACCGGCGCTGGGGCTCACCTTCACACCGGGGCCGGTGCTGGCCGCCGCGTTCGTTCTGGGTCTGGTCACCCAGGGCGCGAAGATCGCCACCGACACCGTGGTGCAGACCTCGGTCGACGACGCCTTCCGTGGCCGGGTGTTCTCGCTCTACGACGTGCTGTTCAATGTCGCCTTCGTCGGAGCGGCGGCCGTGGCCGCGCTGGTTCTGCCGCCGGACGGCCGCTCGGTGCCGCTGGTGGTGGCGGTCGCCTTCCTCTACGCGGCGGTGGCACTGTCAGTGGCGCGCGGCGCCAATGTTTCACGTGAAACACCGTCGGCCCCGATGACCGACGGGGGTCATGTTTCACGTGAAACATGACCCCCGTCGAAACTGACGGTTCCGCTGACCACGTCGCTCAGCTCTGCGCCGCCCACCATGACGTGAGCGCCGCGACAGCCGCTTCGCGTTCCATCGGCCCGTTCTCCAGCCGCAGCTCCAGCAGGAACGTGTAGGCCTTACCGATCACCGGACCAGGACCGACCCCCAGGATCCCCATGATCTCGTTGCCGTCCAGATCGGGCCTGATGGAGTCCAGCTCCTCCTGCTCCTGCAGCTGGGCGATGCGGTTCTCCAGCCCGTCGTAGGCGCGGGAGAGGGCTGCCGCCTTGCGCTTGTTGCGTGTGGTGCAGTCCGAGCGGGTCAGTTTGTGCAGCCGCGTCAGCAGCGGGCCCGCGTCGCGTACGTAGCGTCGTACCGCCGAGTCCGTCCACTCGCCGGTCCCGTAGCCGTGGAAGCGCAGATGCAGCTCCACCAGCCGTGAGACGTCGCGGACCATCTCGTTGGAGTACTTGAGCGCGGTCATCCGCTTCTTGGTGAGCTTGGCGCCGACCATCTCGTGGTGGTGGAAGGACACCCGGCCGTCCGACTCGAAACGCCGGGTCCTGGGCTTGCCGATGTCGTGGAGCAGCGCGGCCAGCCGCAGCACGAGGTCGGGACCGTCCTCCTCCAGGTCGATGGCCTGCTCCAGCACGGTCAGCGAGTGCTCGTAGACATCCTTGTGCCGGTGGTGCTCGTCGCTCTCCAGCCGCAGCGCCGGCAGCTCGGGCAGTACGCGGTCGGCGAGGCCGGTGTCGACGAGCAGCGCCAGGCCCTTGCGGGGCTGTGCGGAGAGCAGCAGCTTGTTCAGCTCGTCGCGGACCCGCTCGGCGGAGACGATCTCGATACGGTCGGACATCGCCTTCATGGCGGCGACCACCTCGGGGGCGACCTCGAAGTCCAGCTGCGCGGCGAAGCGTGCCGCCCTGAGCATGCGCAGCGGATCGTCGGAGAAGGACTCCTCCGGGGTGCCGGGCGTACGGAGCACCCGCGCGGAAAGGTCCTCAAGACCGCCGTGCGGGTCGATGAACTCCTTCTGCGGCAGCGCGACGGCCATCGCGTTCACGGTGAAGTCGCGGCGGACGAGGTCCTGCTCGATGGAGTCGCCGTAGGACACCTCGGGCTTGCGCGACGTGCGGTCGTACGCCTCGGACCGGTACGTCGTGACCTCGATCTGGTAGCCGTTCTTCTGGCAGCCGACCGTGCCGAAGGCGATCCCGACCTCCCACACCGAGTCCGCCCACGGTCTGACGATCTTCAGCACATCGTCGGGGCGGGCGTCGGTCGTGAAGTCCAGGTCGTTGCCGAGCCGGCCGAGAAGGGCATCCCTGACCGATCCGCCGACCAGGGCGAGGCTGAATCCGGCTTCCTGGAACCTGCGGGCGAGGTCGTCGGCGACGGGGGACACCCGCAGCAGTTCGCTGACCGCGCGGCGCTGCACCTGGCTCAGTGCACTGGGGCTGTCTTCGTTGGCTGTCGGCACAACAGAAAAGGGTACGTGCCGCGGCACTCGCCGTTGGCCGCGTTTTCGCTACCGTCGGCCTCCGGTGCAAGGGTTTGCCGCGGTCCATGAGATTCTTCCGATCATGTGGAGCAGTCCCCAGCACTTCGCCACAGCGCACATCGTTACCATGCGTGGACGCACCAATCGACAACCAGCGGCAGCAGACGATGACGAGGGACGGGCGAGCGCGTGGCCGAGGCGGCAGACTCTCAGGGGACGGGCCACACCGGTGCCCGCCGACGGCTGCGACGTACAGCTTCCCTGATCGCGGGAGCGCCCCTGCTGGCCGGTCTGCTGGTCGGCGCGATGGGTCCCCAGGCGCATGCCGCGGACGCCAGGAGTGCCACGGGTACGACGGAGAAGGCGAGCGGATCCAGCACGGTCGCTGTGGCGCTCGACACGCTGTCGCCCAGCGCCCCCGTGAAGGGCGACACCCTCACCGTCTCCGGCACGGTCACCAACAAGGGCAAGCGAGCCGTCACCGAAGCCGAGGTCGATCTGCGGGTCGGGCCGAGGCTGTCCGGCCGGACAGCGATCGACGACGCCGCGCAGCGCACGGGCGAAGCGGCGATCGACGTCGCCCCGCTGGGCGGCAAGTACACCGTCAAGCTCGGCAAGCTCACCTCGGGCACCCCCCAGGACTTCTCGCTGTCCGTGCCGGTCAGCCAGCTCGGCCTCGGCGAGGACGGCGTCTACCAGCTCGGTGTCTCGCTGTCCGGGCAGACCTCCGACGTGCCGTACGACACGGTGCTGGGCATTGAGCGCACGTTCCTGCCCTGGCAGCCGGAGACCACGGAGAAGAAGACCCAGCTGACCACCATGTGGCCGCTGATCGCCTCGACGCCGCTCTCCGCGCAGACCGGCTCGGACGAACAGCAGACGGCGGTCTTCGACAACGACGATCTCGCAGCCGAGCTGGCGCCGGGCGGCCGGCTCCAGGAGATGGTCTCTCTCGGCAATCAGCTTCCGGTGACCTGGGTCATCGACCCCGATCTGCTCGCGACCGTCGACTCGATGACCCGTAACTACCGAGTCAGGAGCGGCAACACCACGGTCGCCGGCAAGAACCAGACCGTGGCCAACCAGTGGCTCGACGCGCTGGAGAAGGCGGTGCAGGGCCACAAGGTGGTCGCGCTGCCGTTCGCCGACCCCGACCTTGCGTCGCTGGCCCACCGCGGCAAGAACGTCTCAGGCACCCTCAGCCATCTCCAGCCGGCCACCGAGGTGGCGACGGCCACCGTGGACACGATCCTCCATGTGACGCCGTCCACCGACTTCGCCTGGCCCGTGGACGGTGCGATCGATCCGTCGATCGTCGACGTCGCCACCTCGGCCGGAGCGCACAAGGTGATCACCCGGGGCGACAGCCTGGAGGACAACCTGCCGTATACGCCGTCGGCCGCGCGGCCGATCGGCGGGGGCACGACGGCGGTCGTCGCCGACACCCGGCTGTCCAAGGCGTTCGAGGGCAATATGACGAGCGCGAACAGCTCCACGCTCGCCGTACAGAAGTTCCTCGCCCAGACGCTCGCCCTGACGCTCCAGCAGCCGGAGAAGCAGCGCAGCGTCGTCGTCGCCCCGCAGCGCATGCCGAGCATCGCCCAGGCGGAGGCGCTGGCGAGCGCCCTGCGCGGGCTCGACCCCGAACGCTGGACCCAGCCGTCGGACCTGCTCGCGGCGGCAGCGGCCACCCCGGACACCGAGGCCAACACCAAGGTGCCCGGCGCGTCCCGGTACCCGAAGCGGCTGAGCAAGCAGGAGCTGCCGACCGAGGCGTTCCAGAAGCTCAAGGACACCCAGGACCAGCTCACCAAGTTCAAGGACATCCTCAGCTCGCCCGACCGGGTCGAGGCGCCGTTCGCCAACGCCATGCACCGGGCGATGTCGACGTCCTGGCGCGGCAACCCGATCGGGGCCCAGCGGTACCGTGACTCCACGCAGAGCTATCTGCAGGGGCTCACCAGCGAGGTCCGGCTCATCCAGAAGTCCGTGCTGACCCTCTCGGGGCGCAGCGCGACGATCCCGGTGACCGTCCAGAACCAGCTCCTGCAGGACGTCGAGCATCTGGTGCTGCGGCTCAGTTCGGCGCAGCCGACCCGTCTGAAGGTGGACGGTGACCACGCCGTCGCCGAACAGCCGATCACGGTCGAGGGCGGGCACAGCCAGTCGGTGAAGTTCACCGGGGCGGGGAACGCCAACGGGCCCGTCCAGGTCACGGCCCAGCTCTACACGGAGGACGGCAGGCCGTACGGCAATGCCATGCAGTTCCAGGTCAAGGTCTCCGAGATCACGCCTACCGTGATGCTGGTCATCGCGGGCGGTGTGCTGCTGCTCGTCCTCGCTGGCGTCAAGATGTACAGCCAGCGCAAGCGCGCGGCGGCCCGCAAGGCCGCCGCCGGGCAGGACGCGGAACCCGACGACGGCGGTGACGGCGGTGACGGCGAGGAAGCGGAACCCGGGCAGCCGAGTGACCCGGCAGGGGACACCGGACCGGAAAGCGCGGCACCGTCAGGCCCGGGTGAGAAAGTGGACCGTTGAGCGATGTCGTGGCCGGTCGGCCGGGGACGATGAGGTGGGGTAACCATGAACGCGCCGTACGACGGTGAACGCGGACAGGGCGCGGGTGGCGATCCGGCAGGGCAGGGCGCGCCTTCGCCGCCTGCCCAGGAGCCCTATGCCCCCCAGGACCCCCGGGGACGCGATCCCCGCGTTCAGGACCCCTACGTCCAGGATCCGTACGCCCAGGACCCGTACGTCCAGGGTGCCTACCAGGAGGATCCCTACTGGACGCAGGAGCTCGCCGCACAGGACCCGGTGAACGGAGCGCTGTACGACAGCGCCCCGCTCCCCCCGCCGCCGCCCGCGCCCACGTATCAGGACCCGCAGCAGCTCTACCAGCAGCCGCCGGCCCAGCAGTACGCCCCCGACCCGCGGATCTGGGCGCAGCCACCGCCGCCCGAACCTGCGGGGCCCTCCCGGCACCTGCCGTACGGGGACGATCCGCAGACCACCCAGTTCATGGGTGTCGACGAACTCGTCTCCCGGGCGGGCGACGAGGCACCGCAGCAGGACGCCTTCGCCCATCTCTACCGCGACCAGCAGGGTCTGGGGCAGCAGCCGCCCGCGGTGCCCGAGCCGGAACCCGCCCCCGTACCGGTGGCGGCGCCGCCGGCCGCCCGCTCCGGCGGCAAGGCGTCGGGTCTGCTGAAGTCGAGCGCCGTCATGGCGGCGGGCACCCTGGTGTCGCGGCTGACGGGGTTCGTCCGCAGCCTGGTGATCACCGCGGCGCTCGGCGCCGCACTGCTCGGTGACAGCTTCACCGTGGCGTACACCCTGCCGACGATGATCTACATCCTCACCGTCGGCGGCGGCCTCAACTCCGTCTTCGTCCCACAGCTCGTGCGGTCCATGAAGGAGGACGACGACGGCGGTGAGGCGTACGCGAACCGGCTGCTGACGCTGGTGATGGTGGCGCTCGGCGCCGTCGTCGTCATCGTCGTGCTCGGCGCTCCCGTGCTGATCCGGCTGATGTCGGACACGATCGCCGGCGATCCGACCGCCAACAACGTCGCCGTCACCTTCGCCCGGTACTGCCTGCCGACCATCTTCTTCATGGGCATCCATGTGGTGATGGGTCAGATCCTCAACGCGCGCGGGAAGTTCGGCGCGATGATGTGGACGCCGGTACTCAACAACATCGTCATGATCGCCACGTTCGGTCTGTTCATCTGGGTCTACGGCACGGCCGCCGACTCGAACATGAGCGTGCGGACCATCCCGCCGGACGGTGTGCGGCTGCTGGGTGTCGGCACCCTCCTGGGACTCACCGTGCAGGCGCTGGCGATGATTCCGTATCTGCGGGAGGCCGGTTTCCGGTTCCGTCCGCGGTTCGACTGGAAGGGCCACGGTCTCGGCAAGACGGTCAAGCTGGCCAAGTGGACCGTCCTGTTCGTGCTCGCCAACCAGGCCGGCGTGCTGATCGTCACCCAGCTCGCCACGGCGGCGGGCAAGGCGTCCGGCAAGGACGGCACGGGCATCCTGGCCTACAGCAACGCCCAGCTGATCTGGGGCATGCCGCAGGCCATAATCACGGTATCGGTCATGGCCGCGCTGCTCCCCCGTATCTCCCGCTCGGCGGCCGACGGCGACCCCGGGGCGGTGCGCGACGACATCTCGCAGGGCCTGCGCAACTCCGCCGTGGCCATCGTCCCCATCGCGTTCGCGTTCCTCGCGCTCGGTGTCCCGATGTCCACGCTGCTCTTCTCGTCCAGCGGCCTGGAGTCGGCGCGGTCCATGGGCTTCATCCTGATGGCGTTCGGCCTCGGACTGATCCCGTACTCCGTGCAGTACGTCGTGCTGCGCGGCTTCTACGCCTACGAGGACACCCGGACGCCCTTCTACAACACGGTCATCGTCGCGGCGGTCAACGCGGCCGCTTCGGCGATCAGTTACGTCGTGCTGCCGGCCCGCTGGGCCGTCGTGGGAATGGCCGCCTCGTACGGTCTCGCCTACGCCGTCGGCGTCGGTGTCGCCTGGCACCGGCTCGCCAAGCGCCTCGGCGGTGACCTCGACGGCGGTCGCGTCATGCGGACGTACGCCCGGCTCTGCCTGGCGTCCATCCCGGCGGCTCTCGCGGCTGGTGCCATTGGCTACGCCGTCCTCGGCGGCGTGGGTGAGGGCGCCCTCGGCTCTCTCGTGGCGCTCGTTCTCGGCGGCGTCGTCCTGTTGGGGGTCTTCTTCCTCGCCGCGAAGAAAATGCGGATCGAGGAGATGAACTCGATGGTCGGCATGGTGCGCGGACGCCTGGGACGCTAGTCCGGGACGGCCGAGCACAACCATCGTCGGCCCCTGTGTGTCGTGCATAGCGTTGGACTGTGGGCACAATTGGCTTGGCTGTTGAACAGCGCGCAACGGATGGGGAGGCAGGAGCGACGGTGGCGGAACGTAGCACGGCGTCCGTCGACGTGGCCGACAACGGCGGGAACGAACCGCCGGCCGCCAAGGCGGACAAGGCCACGACCGACGGTGTGGCGGAAGCCCAGGACACTGCTGAGGAGTCCGAGCAGTCCGAGGACAAGAGCGGGGACAAGGGCGGGCAGGACACCGAGCCGACCGTCGTCACCCCCGAACTGCACAGTGGCCACAAGCTCGCCAGACGCTACCGCCTGGAGGAGTGCGTCACCCGTCTGGACGGATTCAGCAGTTGGCGTGCGGTCGACGAGAAACTGCGCCGCGCCGTTGGCGTCCACCTTCTGCCGGCCGACCACCCGCGCGCCCGCTCCGTGCTCGCCGCAGCCCGCTCGGCTGCGCTCCTCGGTGACCCGCGCTTCGTCCAGGTCCTCGACGCCGTCGAGGAGAACGACCTCGTCTACGTCGTCCACGAGTGGCTGCCGGACGCCGTCGAACTCACCGCGCTCCTCGCCGCAGGGCCGATGGAGGCGCACGACGCCTATCAACTCGTCAGCCAGGTCTCCCAGGCCATGGCGGCCGCGCACCGCGAGGGCCTCGCCCATCTGCGGCTGACGCCGGGTGCGGTGCTGCGGACCTCCAGCGGCCAGTACCGGATCCGTGGTCTCGCCGTGAACGCGGCGCTGCGCGGCATCAGCGCCGACCGTCCGCAACGCACCGACACCGAGGCCATCGGAGCGATCCTCTACGCGGCGCTGACCCAGCGCTGGCCGTACGAGACGGACGCGTACGGGCTGGCCGGACTGCCCAAGGGCGTCGGGCTCATCGCCCCCGACCAGGTGCGGGCCGGCATCCACCGGGGCCTGTCGGAGCTGGCCATGCGGGCGCTGATCAACGACGGTGCCACGGCGTCCCGTCAGGAGCCGCCCTGCACCACGCCGGACGAACTGGCCAAGGCTGTGGCGGAGATGCCGCGCATCCGGCCGCCGGAGCCCACGTTCACCGCGCCGCCCGACTACCAGCGCACCACCTACCAGCAGGGCAACTACGGCCTCCCGCAGTCCGCCAACGGCGCCCCCGCGCCGGCGATCGTGGCCCCGCCGCCGCCGCTTCAGGGGCGTACCGGCAAGGCACTCAAGTGGATCGTCTCGGCGCTCCTGATCACCGCTCTGGGACTCGGCAGCTGGCAGGTCGCCGACCGGCTCCTCGACCACAACGAGTCCTCGGACAACGGTCCGGCCAAGACGAAGACCACCGACGAGCACGGAGACGACAAGGTCGTCGAGCACGGCAAGCCGATCGCCATCACCGGCGCCCACGACTTCGACCCGCTCAGCTCTGACCACTCCGAGAAGCCCGACCAGATACAGAACAGCTACGACCGCGACCCCGCCACCGCGTGGGAGACCGACCGCTACCTCAGCCACGACTTCGGACGCCTCAAGTCGGGCGTCGGCATCGTGCTGGACCTCGGCAAGGCGCAGAGCGTCGGCTCGGTGGACGTCTCCTTCCTGGGCGGCGACACCGCGGTGCAGCTGCGGGCAGCGCCCTCAGGAGCCGCGGAGGCACCGGGCGGGCTGGACGGTTTCACGAAGGTTGCCGAGGGATCCGGTGAGAAAGTGGCCCTCAAGCCCGGCAAGGCGGTCACGACGCGGTACGTTCTGGTCTGGCTGACCGATCTTCCGCCGATCGGAGACGGCGGCTACCGGGGCAAGGTCTCGGAGATCCAGGTCAGCAGCTGACCGGACCAGGGGAGGGGGCTCACCGTTGGACGACGCCGCACTCGCCGACGCGGGCGACCAGGAACTCCTGGACGCTCATGTCGCGGGCGACCCGGACGCCTTCGGTGAGCTGGTACGGCGCCACCGCGACCGGCTCTGGGCCGTGGCCGTACGCACACTCGGGGACCGTGAGGAAGCGGCGGACGCCGTCCAGGACGCACTGGTGTCGGCCTTCCGCGCCGCCCACACCTTCCGTGGCCAGTCGGCCGTGACCACCTGGCTGCACCGCATCACCGTCAACGCCTGCCTCGACCGGGTCCGCAAGGCGTCCTCCCGCAAGACATCCCCCATGGACGACACGGAGCGGCTGGAACAACTCCTCGAACCCCATGAATCCGCCGAGGCGCCCGCCGAGCGGCAGGATCTCCACCGTGAGCTGCTGGCGGCGCTGGCCAAACTCCCCGTGGACCAGCGGGCCGCCCTGGTGCTCGTGGACATGCAGGGCTACCCCGTCGCCGAAGCCGCCCTGGTGCTGGGCGTGCCTACGGGAACGGTCAAGAGCCGCTGCGCCCGGGGCCGGGCGAGACTTCAGCCCATGCTCAGCCATCTGCGGGCGGACGCCCCGGATAGCGGCGATCCCGGTGGGGGAAGGAACCGGACGCCAGGGACATCCGTCCCACCACCGGCGCCGGCACCCGACGGCACCAAAGGACCGAGTGACCCAGCAGCGGTGAAGGGAGGAGGTGGGCGCACATGACATCCACGGCCGACACAGAGCAGCACCCCGACGTCTCGGAGATCTCCGACCTCACCGACGGCCTGCTCTCACCGTCCCGCACCGCCGAGGTGCGCGAGCACCTCGACAGCTGTGCGCTCTGCGCCGATGTACATGCCTCCCTCGAAGAGATCAGAGGACTGCTGGGCACCCTCCCCGGACCGTCGCGGATGCCGGACGATGTCGCCGAGCGCATCGATGCCGCGCTCGCGGCCGAGGTACTCCGTCAGGCGGACCCGCCCGAGGCCGCCGCCGCTCATGTTTCACGTGAAACATCTCCCCCGGCACGCACACCCGCCGGCCATCCGCGGGCCGCGACCGGCCCCGGCCGCTCCGCCGGTGTACGCCGTCGGCGCCGCAACGCCGTCCTCGGAGCTGTCTTCGGCACCGCCGCCGTCGGAGTGAGCGTGTTGCTGCTGCGAGCGGCGGCGCAGGCGCCGAGCGACAACAGCGCCGCCGACGCACAGGTTTCGAAGAGCAGCGTGGCAGCCGCCAAGGATTTCTCCGATCCGTTCCTGCGTAGCCAGGTGGACGCACTTCTGGCCGGTAATCCCGCCGCCAAACACACGGACAGCACGCATCGCAACGGTGCGGCGAGCGACAACTCGCCCCTGCTCGGGCAGGTACCGGTGGTGCCGGCCTGTGTGGAGCAGGGCACCGGCCGCAACGCTGCCGTCCTCGCCGTCGAACAGGGCACCTACGAGGGCCGGAAGGCCTATCTCCTGGTCCTGCCGCACCCGACCGACAGCGCTCAGGTGCAGGCGTATGTGATTGACGCGTCCTGCGTCAGTGCCACCCCGCCGGCCAAGGGGAAACTGCTGCTGACCCATGTCTATCCACGCGGCTGACGACACTTCCGCGCAGCCGTGGCACCACGGGAATGTAAGACCCGTAGGATCCGTTCCCTGGGGTGACAGTCGTGGAACTGACCCCGATAGGCAGTAGGCAGTCTGCAGAGACGAGGAAAAAACCCGTGAGCGACGTCCGTAATGTGATCATCATCGGCTCCGGGCCCGCCGGGTACACGGCCGCGCTGTACACCGCGCGCGCGTCGCTGAAGCCGCTGGTCTTCGAGGGTGCTGTCACCGCCGGTGGTGCGCTGATGAACACCACCGACGTGGAGAACTTCCCGGGCTTCCGGGACGGCATCATGGGCCCCGATCTCATGGACAACATGCGCGCGCAGGCCGAGCGCTTCGGCGCGGAGCTGGTTCCGGACGACATCAACGCCGTCGACCTCACCGGAGAGATCAAGACGGTGACCGACACGGCCGGCACCGTGCACCGCGCGAAGGCCGTCATCGTGACGACCGGCTCTCAGCACCGCAAGCTCGGGCTGCCCAACGAGGACGCTCTCTCCGGACGCGGCGTCTCCTGGTGTGCCACCTGTGACGGCTTCTTCTTCAAGGACCAGGACATCGCCGTGGTCGGCGGTGGCGACACGGCCATGGAGGAGGCAACCTTCCTCTCCCGGTTCGCCAAGTCGGTCACGATCGTCCACCGCCGTGACACCCTGCGGGCCTCCAAGACCATGCAGGACCGCGCCTTCGCCGACCCGAAGATCAAGTTCGCCTGGGACAGCGAGGTCGCGGAGATCCACGGCGACCCGAAGCTGACAGGTCTGACGCTGCGCAGCACCGTGACCGGCGAGCCTTACTCGCTCCCGGTGACCGGCCTGTTCATCGCGGTGGGCCACGACCCGAGGACAGAACTGTTCAAGGGCCAGCTCGACCTCGACAACGACGGCTACCTGAAGGTGGACGCTCCGTCGACCCGGACCAATATCACCGGCGTCTTCGGCGCCGGCGATGTCGTCGACCACACCTATCGCCAGGCGATCACCGCTGCGGGCACTGGTTGCTCCGCCGCTCTCGACGCCGAACGCTTCCTTGCCGCGCTCAGCGACACCGAGAAGACCGCCGAGCCGGAGAAGACCGCTTCGGTCTGACCGGCTGTACCCATCACCCCTCGAAAGTGAAGGAGGCCGCCGTGGCCGGCGACCTGAAGCATGTGACCGACGACTCGTTCGAAGAGGACGTCCTCAAGAGCGACAAGCCCGTACTGGTGGACTTCTGGGCCGCGTGGTGCGGACCGTGCCGCCAGATCGCGCCCTCCCTCGAAGCCATCGCGGCTGAGCACGGCGACAAGATCCAGATCGTCAAGCTCAACATCGACGAGAACCCGGCCACCGCAGCCAAGTACGGCGTCATGTCCATCCCGACGCTGAACGTCTACCAGAACGGCGAGGTCGCCAAGACCATCGTCGGCGCCAAGCCGAAGGCCGCTCTCGTGCGCGACCTGGAGAGCTTCATCGGTGAGTAAGTAGGTTCACCGCCGACGCTCGATGTTTCACGTGAAACGGGCCCGCCCCTCCATCAGGGGGCGGGCCCGTTTCTCATGTATCGCAGCCGGGTTGTCTCACAGCGGCCTCAGTACCGGTTCCTTCTGTACGGCGCCCAGCAGCCGGTCCAACGCCAGCTCCACGTCTTCCTTCCAGGAGAGCGTGGTCCGCAGCTCCAGCCTCAGCCGGGGGTACGTCGGGTGCGGGCGAACCGTCTTGAAGCCCACGGCCAGCAGATGATCGGCGGGCAGCACACAGGCCGGCTCCGTCCACCGCGCGTCACCGAACGCCTCGATGGCCTTGAAGTCCCTGCGCAGCAGATCCTTGGCCACGGTCTGCACCATGACCCGCCCGAGCCCCTGGCCCTGATACTCGGGCATGATCCAGGCGGTCATCAGCTGGACCGCGTCGGGTGAGAGCGGACTGGTCGGAAACGCCGTGGCGCGGGGGACATAGGCGGGTGGCGCGTAGAGCACGAACCCGACCGGCACGTCGTCCACGTAGACGACCCGGCCGCAGGAGCCCCACTCCAGCAGCACGGCGGAGATCCAGGCTTCCTTCTCCACCTCGGGACGGCCCGCTTTGACGGCCGCCTCTCCACTGACCGGATCGAGCTCCCAGAAGACGCATGAACGGCAGCGGTTGGGCAGGTCCGGGAGATTGTCCAACGTGAGCGGTGCGAGCCGACGCCCCATGAAGGCTGTTCCTCACTTCCTTCGTCCGACGGCGCCACAGGCGCGGGCGCATCCGTATCAAGGTGGATGCGTCCTACCAGAACGCATCGTATCCACCCAGAGATGTCCAGCACACCGAGAGACAGCAAAGGGCGGGCTGCCTTCCGGTAAGCCCGGAACACAGCCCGCCCTTCGGCCGAGCGCGCTGGTCAGCTCTCGTCTTCCTCCGGGCTCTCCTCCGCAAGTCCCTTGTCCAGGACCCGTCCCTCACCAGGGGCGAGGGTGCCGAGGATCCGGTCCAGATCGTCTATCGAAGCGAACTCGACGACGATCTTTCCCTTCTTCTGCCCCAGATCCACCTTCACCCGCGTCTCGAAGCGGTCGGACAGCCGCGAGGCGAGATCCGTCAGCGCCGGCGACAGCCGGGCACCGGCCCGTGGCCCCTTCGTCTTGGGCGCCGACTGCGGGCGCGACCCCATCAGCGTCACGATCTCCTCGACCGCCCGCACCGAAAGACCCTCGGCGACGATGCGGTGCGCCAGCCGGTCCTGCTCCTCGGAGTCGTCCACCGACAGCAGCGCCCGCGCATGACCCGCCGACAGGACTCCGGCGGCCACCCGGCGTTGCACCGGGGGAGAGAGCCGCAGCAGCCGCAGCGTGTTGGAGACCTGAGGACGCGAGCGCCCGATCCGGTCGGCCAGCTGGTCATGGGTGCAGTTGAAGTCCTTGAGCAACTGGTCGTAGGCGGCTGCCTCTTCCAGCGGATTCAACTGGGCACGGTGCAGGTTCTCCAGCAGCGCGTCCAGCAGCAGCTTCTCGTCGTCCGTGGCACGGACGATCGCCGGGATACGCTCCAGCCCCGCCTCCCGGCAGGCCCGCCAGCGCCGCTCACCCATGATGAGTTCGTAGCGCTCGGCCGCCACTTGCCGGACGACGACCGGCTGGAGGAGCCCGACCTCCTTGATGGAGGTGACCAGCTCGTGGAGCGCGTCCTCGTCGAACACCTCCCGCGGCTGACGCGGGTTGGGCGTGATCGAGTCGATCGGCACCTCGGCGAAGAAGGCTCCCGCCGCCACCTCGGGCTCAGGGGCCGCTTCCGGCTCCGGCGCGCTCGACTCCAGGTCCGGTGCCTTGGCGGCCTGCGGCAGTGAGGTCACCTTCGCGGCGGCCACCCCGCGCTCCGCCGTCAGCACCGGGGACGCTCCGGAGGAAGCACCGCCCGATCCGGGGGAGGGCACCTGCTCCTGCGGAGCGGCGGGAATCAGCGCACCGAGCCCACGCCCCAATCCTCTACGTCGCTCACTCACTGGATCCCCTCCGACATACTCTGCTGGCTGGTCTGGCGGCCTGTGTGGGCTTGCTGGACGTCATAGTGCACCCCGACACCGCGCAGGGCGATCTCACGGGCGGCTTCGAGATACGACAGCGACCCGCTCGATCCCGGATCGTAGGTGAGCACCGTCTGACCGTAGCTCGGCGCCTCCGAGATCCGCACGGAGCGAGGGATGCTCGTGCGCAGCACCTCTTTGCCGAAGTGGCTGCGCACCTCGTCCGCCACCTGCGAGGCGAGCCGGGTCCTGCCGTCGTACATGGTGAGCAGGATGGTGGAGACATGCAGCGCGGGGTTGAGATGCCCGCGCACCAGGTCGACGTTGCGCAGGAGCTGACCCAGCCCCTCCAGCGCGTAGTACTCGCACTGGATGGGGATCAGCACCTCCGCACCGGCGACCATCGCATTGACCGTCAGCAGGCCGAGCGACGGTGGGCAGTCGATGAGGATGTAGTCCAACGGCTGCTCATACGCTTCGATGGCCCGCTGCAGTCGACTCTCCCGCGCCACCAGCGAGACCAGTTCGATCTCCGCACCGGCGAGATCGATGGTTGCCGGGGCGCAGAAGAGGCCTTCGACGTCCGGGACGGGCTGGACCACTTCGGAAAGTGGCTGGCTCTCCACCAGGACGTCATAGATCGAGGGGACTTCGGAATGGTGGTCGATTCCGAGTGCCGTGGAGGCGTTGCCCTGTGGATCGAGGTCGATCACCAGGACGCGCGCGCCGTGCAGCGCGAGCGAAGCGGCGAGGTTGACCGTGGTGGTGGTCTTCCCTACGCCGCCCTTCTGATTGGCAACGACCATGACCCGCGTCTGTTCGGGACGTGGAAGCCCCTCGCCGGCGCGGCCGAGTGCCTCCACGGCCAGTTGGGCAGCACGGCCAATGGGGGTGTCGTCCATCGGGGGCGGTGTTTCACGTGAAACATCCTCCCCCACCGACTCGGTGCGGGGACCGGGGACCGGATCGGCCATCGGTCCCGCGATGTTGGCGTCGGACCGCAAGGATTCACTCTCCTCGACTTCAGACTCGCAATGAACAGAGCCTGCCATGCTTTCGGGGTCGTGAACCAGCGAGGCCCGTGGTTCTGTGGAGGAATCCACCTCTGTGGACAACCTCGCACCTCTTACGAGGGACTTTCGGTCGCGCGGTGTGGCAGCGCGACCACGGCCGATGATGCCCTGCAGCAGTGAGCGACGTTTCACGTGAAACACGATGCACGGGCCGCTGGGTCAGATCGTCACGACACTCCGCAATGCGTAGGTATGGCAGCTTGTATGGAGCATCACTGATAGGCACTACGGACTGTACGGCTCAACGGCGGCGTCGCGCACGCCCGACCCGGGCGGCCTTGGCTCTTTTCGCGGCGAACCGCACTCCGCCAGGGCTCTCCCCGACCTCCGCCCGTACCACGGTGGCCAATGGATCGACGATGCCCTCACCGACGCGCAGTACGGAACTCTCCACCACACCGAGCTTGCTCAGCGCGGAACGCGCTCCCTTGAGCTCTTCCTCGGCCGTGTCGCCCTTGAGCGCCAGCATCTGCCCGTAGGGCCGCAGCAGTGGCACTCCCCAGCCCGCCAGCCGGTCCAGCGGAGCCACCGCGCGCGCCGTCACCACATGGACCGGGGGCAGCTTCCCCAGGACCTCCTCGGCCCGTCCACGCACCACCGTGACATGGTCCAGGCCCAGCAGCTCCACCACCTCCTGGAGGAAGTTCGTCCGCCGCAGCAGCGGTTCCAGCAGGGTGATCTTGAGGTCCCGCCGGACCAGCGCCAGTGGAATGCCGGGCAGGCCCGCGCCCGAGCCGACATCACAGACCATGACATCGTCCGGCACGATCTCGGAGAGCACCGCGCAGTTCAGCAGATGCCGCTCCCACAGCCGCGGCACCTCACGCGGGCCGATCAGCCCCCGCTTGACCCCGGCCTCCGCGAGCAGTTCCGCGTACCGCACAGCCTCCGGGAAGAACTCGCCGAAAACAGTCCGTGCCTCGTCCGGAGCAGGGGGAAGCTCTGCTGCCTCCGTCACGGGAACCGTCCTTCCATACCGAACCACCGCTCGGTGGCTGCCTATCAGGGCCGACTATCAGGCTGACAAAGTTCGGCCCCGCCTGCGAAACAGACGGGGCCGAAACGGATGGACCGGTCAGGCCGGCAGCACCACGACGAAACGCTGCGGTTCTTCGCCCTCGGACTCGCTGCGCAGCCCTGCGGCCGCGACCGCGTCATGCACGACCTTGCGCTCGAAGGGCGTCATCGGGTCCAGCTTCACCGGCTCACCGGTGGACTTGACCTCGTCGGCCGCCTTCGCGCCCAGCTCGGCGAGTTCCGTGCGCTTCTTCGCCCGGAACCCGGCGATGTCCAGCATCAGCCGACTCCGGTCCCCGGTCTCCCGGTGCACGGCGAGCCGGGTCAGTTCCTGGAGCGCCTCCAGCACCTCGCCGTCACGTCCTACGAGCTTCTGCAGATCCCGGCCGCCCGAGTCACTGATGATCGAGACCGCAGCCCGGTCCGCCTCGACGTCCATGTCGATGTCGCCGTCGAGATCGGCGATATCGAGCAGGCCCTCAAGGTAATCAGCCGCGATTTCCCCCTCCTGCTCCAGTCGAGTCAGGGTGTCGGCCCCCTCGGCGGCGGCGGAGATGGTGCCTTCCGTCACGGATGGACTCCTTCGTTACTTCTTGGACGGGTGCTTGGACCGTGGCTGGCCCTTGCGCTGTCCCGACTTGGCTTGGCGTGCGGATCCGGATCCGGCGGCCGGCTTGCCCGCTGCCTTGGACCTGGTGGCTTGTGACTGGTTCTTCTGCGACTGGCCCTGGCCCTGCTTGGCCGGCTCGTCCTGCTTGGTCAGCGAGGTCTTGGAGGCGCCACCTGAGGGCTTGGCGTCCTCGGGAGCCGGGGTCGCCGTGTCGTCGGACGCCTTGTCGTCCGCCGCCTTGGCCGTGCCCGCCGGCTGAGCGGCGGCTGCCTGCCGCTTGGCCTTCGTCTGACGCTTCGGCTGCTGGCGCCTGGCCGCGGCCGCACTGGCCTCGGCCTCGGCCGCCACGGTGTCGCTCTTGACGACGCTGCCGTCGGGCTGAGCCGCGAAACCGGCCTTCGCGAGGCTCGTGACGAACTTGCGCTCGATGTCGTTGCGGTCCGGACCCTTGGCCACGATCGCCTTGACCATCGTGCGCTTTCGGCGCGAGCGAACCTCACCGTGGGCGGTGACGCCCTTGAGGAGCCGCTCGAGGAACGCGTCCTGGGCCTTGCTGCCGGGAGTCGGGTTCTGACTGATCACGTACATCTGCTGGCCCATGGTCCACACGTTGGTGGTCAGCCAGTAGACGAGGACACCGACGGGGAAGTTGACACCCATGACCATGAAGATCACGGGGAAGACATACATGAGCATCTTCTGCTGCTGCATGTACGGCGTCTTCACCGAGAGGTCGACGTTCTTCGTCATCAGCTGGCGCTGTGTGTAGAACTGGGAGGCCGACATCAGAATGATCATGACGGCGGTGACGATCCGCACATCCGTCTGCGAAGCGCCGAGCGACGCGACCTTGTCGGCGCCGTCGGTGAACTTCACGGCCAGCGGAGCACCGAAGATGTGGGCCTCACGGGCGCTGTTGAGCTGCGACTGGTTGATCGCGCCCATCTGCTTGCCGTTGGCGATGGACGAAAGCACGTGATACAGGGCGAAGAAGAACGGTGACTGCGCCAGGATGGGCAAGCACGAGGAGAGCGGGTTGGTACCCGTCTCCTTGTACAGCTTCATCATCTCTTCGGACTGACGCTGTTTGTCGTTCTTGTAGCGCTCCTGGATCGCCTTCATCTTTGGCTGGAGCACCTGCATGTTCCGGGTCGACTTGATCTGCTTCACGAAAAGCGGGACCAGACAGATCCGGATCAGGACCACCAGGGACACGATGGACAGCCCCCAGGCCCACCCGGTGTCGGGGCCGAAGATCGCCCCGTACAGCGTGTGGAACTGGACGATGACCCATGACACAGGTGTGGTGATGAAACTGAAGAGACCGGCGATCGAGTCGAACATTCAGGCTCCTTGAGCATTGGACGAGGTCTCAGCGGCTGGACTGGGGGTTTCGGGGGTGGTCGATCCCCCGGAAGGCACGCCAGCGGCGGAGTGCCCGCCCTTACTGCCGCGCCACGCATTGCGCAGCAGTTCGTGCCAACGCGGTCGGCTGCGCGGCGGGACATGGTCCACGCCGCCCGGCGACCACGGGTTGCACCGCAGGATGCGCCAAGCGGTGAGTGCCGTGCCTTTCACCGCGCCATGCCGATCGATGGCGGTGTACCCGTAGTGCGAGCACGACGGGTAATACCGGCAGACGGGACCCAGCAAAGGGCTGATCGTCCACTGGTACAGCTTGATAAGAGCCAGCAGCGGGTACTTCATCGCGCGCCCCCTCCCAGCAACCGCTGGAGAGCGGCGTCCAGGTCTCGGGCCAGCTGTGCATATTCGGCGTCACCCGCTCCGGGTAGCGCCCGTACGACAACCAGGCTACCGGGGGCAAGCTCGGACAGTCGTTCGCGTATCAGATGGCGAAGCCTTCGCTTCACCCGCGTCCGGACGACCGCGCCTCCCACAGCCTTGCTTACGACGAAACCCGCACGCGTCGGGGAAGCACTCTCCCCCGGCACGTGCGGGTCCCGTGAACCGCTGCGTAGGTGGACGACCAGGAGCGGTCGTCCGGCTCTGCGTCCTCGGCGTACCGCGGCCGCGAAGTCCTCGCGCCGCCTCAGCCGATTCTCGGTAGGCAGCACGTCATAACCTGTAGACGATCAGGCGGACAGACGGGCGCGACCCTTGCCACGGCGGGTGGCGAGAATCGCGCGGCCGGCACGGGTACGCATCCGCAGCCGGAACCCGTGGGTCTTGGCGCGACGGCGGTTGTTCGGCTGGAAGGTGCGCTTGCTCACTCGGGGGCTCCAGAAAATGATGTGTGATGGCGTGGCATCGCCTGGCTGTCACCGTGCGCCCACGAGTAGCAGCTCGCGTTTACGCCCGAGTGCACCGCTTCATAACCACAGATCGTGGCCTTTGCCCATCGGAGGCAGGCGGCAGCAGCCATCGACAACTCGACCTGGTCACGGTACGCGCGGCTACGCCATCCGGTCAAACCAGCCCGACACCGGCCCCCACTATGCACAGCCTGTGGACAACAACTTGAACCACGTGAGTGCCCTGACTACCGTGGCTGAACTCCGGTCTCGTTTCCTGCCGGTCTTCCCATCACGTCCCGAGAAGCACACATTCGTGGGACCAGCGAGAGAGCGTGCCCTGTGGCTGACGTACCTGCCGATCTTGCCGCAGTGTGGCCACGAGTGCTGGAGCAACTCCTCAGAGAGGGCCAGCAGGGCGTCGAGCCCAAGGACAAGCAGTGGATCGAACGCTGCCAGCCGCTCGCACTGGTCGCCGACACCGCGTTGCTCGCCGTCCCCAACGAATGGGGCAAGCGGGTGCTCGAAGGCCGGCTGGCCCCGCTGATCAGCGAGACCCTGAGCCATGAGTGCGGCCGGCCCATCCGGATCGCGATCACGGTCGACGACTCGGCGGGCGAGCCGTCCCCGCCGGCGCCGCCCCCGCCCCGCCGCTACCAGGGCCCCCAGCACGACGAGTCCCGGCAGAGTGACGGATACGACACCTACGGACACCGGCCGTCCGACGACGGCATGCCGTCCGTGCGTCCCGCCTACCCGGACTACCAGCAGCAGCAGCGCCCCGATCCCGGCGCCTGGCCGCGCACCCAGGACGACCTCTCCTGGCAGCAGCAGCGGCTCGGCGGCTACCAGGACCGCGATCCGTACGCCACCGCGCACCAGCAGCAGCCGCAGCACGACTACCGCCAGCCGCAGGGGCCCGACCGCTCCCCGTACGAGCAGCAGCGCCCCGAGCAGCACGACCTGCAGGACCCCCAGGGGCCGCGGCACGGCGGCCACCAGGGCGGCAGGCACCGCGGCGCGCCGGGACCGCTGGGCGCGCAGCCCGCCCCGGCGCCGGGACCCGGCGAGCCGCACGCCCGGCTCAATCCGAAGTACCTCTTCGACACCTTCGTCATCGGCGCTTCCAACCGGTTCGCGCACGCGGCGGCCGTCGCCGTCGCCGAGGCGCCGGCCAAGGCGTACAACCCGCTCTTCATCTACGGGGAGTCCGGCCTCGGCAAGACGCATCTGCTGCACGCCATCGGGCACTACGCGCGCAGCCTCTACCCCGGCACCCGGGTGCGGTACGTGAGCTCGGAGGAGTTCACCAACGAGTTCATCAACTCCATCCGTGACGGCAAGGGCGACACCTTCCGCAAGCGCTACCGCGATGTCGACATCCTGCTCGTCGACGACATCCAGTTCCTGGCGAGCAAGGAGTCGACGCAGGAGGAGTTCTTCCACACGTTCAACACCCTGCACAACGCGAACAAGCAGATCGTGCTCTCCTCGGACCGGCCGCCCAAGCAGCTGATCACGCTGGAGGACCGGCTGCGCAACCGCTTCGAGTGGGGGCTGACCACCGATGTGCAGCCGCCCGAGCTGGAGACGCGGATCGCGATCCTCCGTAAGAAGGCCGTGCAGGAGCAGCTGAACGCGCCGCCCGAGGTGCTGGAGTTCATCGCCTCCCGTATCTCACGCAACATCCGTGAGCTGGAGGGCGCGCTGATCCGGGTGACGGCGTTCGCCTCGCTCAACCGGCAGCCGGTGGATCTCGGTCTGACCGAGATCGTGCTCAAGGACCTGATCCCGGGCGGCGAGGACGCGGCTCCCGAGATCACCGCGCCGGCGATCATGGCGGCGACCGCCGACTACTTCGGTCTGTCGGTGGACGACCTGTGCGGCTCGTCACGCAGCCGGGTGCTGGTGACGGCCCGGCAGATCGCGATGTATCTGTGCCGGGAGCTGACGGACCTCTCGCTGCCGAAGATCGGCGCGCAGTTCGGCGGCCGTGACCATACGACGGTGATGCACGCCGACCGGAAGATCCGGGCGCTGATGGCCGAGCGGCGCTCCATCTACAACCAGGTGACGGAACTCACCAACCGCATCAAGAACGGCTGAGACGAAGCGCTGAGACATCGTTGAACGGACCGCGCGAAGGGCGCCCGGGGACCTCGTCCCCGGGCGCCCTTCGTCGTCCGGTGCGGCCGCTGTTCGAACAGATCCCGGCGGAACGGGCTTCTCCACAGATTTGGCGCCGATCTGCCGTCCACAGCCTGGGGACCGCGAAGTTGTCCAGTTCGTCTCCACAGGCGGACCGGCCGCAATACCATCAGGCCAGGTCAACCGCCTGTGGAATTGTGGGCGACCGTCCTCCACAGCCTGTGGACAGATTTTTCGTCCACAGGGCGTGATCGATGTTGTCCACGGGCGGCCCACAGGCGCGGGTGTCTTTCCCACAGCTTCTCCACAGCCCTGTCCACTGTTCGGCAACGAAACGTGGACCGTAGCTGAGTCGAGTGAAAGGCGTCACACCAAGGGGGTCGGTTGGGCTGTGGGGAACCTGGGTAAAGCTGGGGACGCACCTGGGGAGAAGTCGGGGTGTCCTGTGTATCGGGTGTGCAGAACTTTCCGCCGTCCACAGAGCAGCCAAGTTGTCCACGGGTGGCGCCCACAGGACCGGTGGACAAAAAAGCGGGTCTGACCTGCGAAGACGACGTTATCCACGGTTTCCACAGCCCCTACTACTACTCCCACTCATAGTTATCGAGGGATCTGCTTCGAAGTGGGTGCTGTGCACAACTCGCTCCCGGAGGCCCCGACACCCGCAGCGGTGACTTGACCCGGACCCGCACCGACTGTCGGCGCCGTAGGACAGACTGGTCCCCGGCAACACAGCCGACGAAGGCCAGCAGGGCGAGCGAGCAACAGCAGGAGGCGGTTCCGGTGAAGATCCGGGTGGAGCGCGATGTACTCGCGGAGGCGGTGGCCTGGGTGGCCCGCAGCCTCCCGGCCCGTCCGCCGGCGCCCGTACTTGCGGGCCTTCTGCTGAAGGCGGAGGACGGCGCCCTCAGCTTCTCCAGCTTCGACTACGAGGTCTCGGCTCGGGTCTCGGTGGAGGCGGAGGTCGAGGAGGACGGCACGGTGCTCGTCTCCGGCCGGCTGCTCGCCGACATCTGCCGCTCGTTGCCGAACCGGCCTGTGGAGATCTCGACCGACGGGGTGCGGGCGACCGTGACCTGCGGCTCGTCGCGGTTCACGCTGCACACACTGCCTGTGGACGAATACCCGGCGCTGCCGCAGATGCCGACCGCGACCGGCACCGTGCCCGGCGAGGTCTTCGCCTCCGCCGCCGCCCAGGTCGCCATCGCCGCGGGCCGCGACGACACGCTTCCGGTGCTGACCGGCGTACGGATCGAGATCGAGGGCGACACGGTCACCCTGGCCTCGACCGACCGCTACCGCTTCGCCGTCCGCGAGTTCCTGTGGAAGCCCGAGGTCCCCGACATCTCGGCGGTCGCCCTGGTGCCCGCCAAGACGCTGCTGGACACCGCCAAGGCGCTGACCAGCGGGGACACCGTCACGCTCGCGCTGTCGGGCTCCGGTGCCGGCGAGGGGCTGATCGGCTTCGAGGGCGCCGGACGGCGGACCACGACCCGGCTGCTCGAAGGCGATCTGCCGAAGTACCGCACGCTGTTCCCGACCGAGTTCAACTCCGTCGCCGTGATCGAGACGCCGCCGTTCGTCGAGGCCGTCAAGCGCGTGGCCCTGGTGGCCGAGCGCAACACCCCGGTGCGGCTCAGCTTCGAGCAGGGCGTGCTGATCCTGGAGGCGGGCTCCAGCGACGACGCACAGGCTGTGGAGCGCGTGGACGCGCAGCTCGAAGGGGACGACATCTCGATCGCCTTCAACCCGACGTTCCTGCTCGACGGCCTGAGCGCGATCGATTCGCCGGTCGCGCAGCTCTCGTTCACGACGTCGACGAAGCCGGCGCTGCTCAGCGGCCGGCCCGCCGTGGACGCCGGGGCGGACGACGCGTACAAGTACCTGATCATGCCGGTGCGCCTGAGCGGCTGACCCCGCAGGTGAGTACCCGGGCCCCGGCGTAGGCTCGGGCGCGGGTACGAATCGCCTCGACGCTTAAGGATCCCCTGATGGAGCTCGGTCTCATCGGTCTCGGCAAGATGGGCGGCAATATGCGTGAGCGTATCCGCCACGCAGGCCACACCGTCGTCGGATATGACCGCAACCCGGACGTTTCCGATGTGCACAGCCTGCAGGAGCTGGTGGGCAAGCTCAAGGGGCCGCGTGTGGTGTGGGTGATGGTCCCGGCCGGGGCCGCCACCCAGGCCACGATCGACGAGCTGTCCGGGCTGCTGGAGCCCGGCGACGTCGTGGTGGACGGCGGGAACTCCCGCTGGACGGACGACGAGAAGCACGCGGTCGAGCTGGGCATCAAGGGGATCGGCTTCGTCGACTGCGGTGTCTCCGGCGGCGTCTGGGGCCTGGAGAACGGCTACGCGCTGATGTACGGCGGCACGCCGGAGAACGTGGCGAAGGTCGAGCCGATCTTCGACGCGCTGAAGCCCGAGGGCGACTTCGGCTCCGTGCACGCGGGCAAGGTCGGCGCCGGGCACTTCGCGAAGATGGTCCACAACGGCATCGAGTACGCGATGATGCAGGCGTACGCCGAGGGCTGGGAGCTGCTGGAGAAGGCCGGCTCCGTCACCGACGTGCGCGAGGTGTTCCGCTCCTGGCAGGAGGGGACGGTCATCCGTTCCTGGCTGCTGGACCTCGCGGTCAACGCCCTGGACGACGACGAGCACCTGGAGCAGCTGCGGGGCTACGCGGAGGACTCGGGCGAGGGCCGGTGGACGGTCGAGGCGGCCATCGACCACGCGGTGCCGCTGCCCGCGATCACCGCGTCGCTGTTCGCGCGGTTCGCCTCCCGGCAGGACGACTCGCCGCAGATGAAGATGGTCGCCGCGCTGCGCAACCAGTTCGGCGGGCATTCGGTGACGTCCAAGGAGTCGACCGGCGCCCCCAAGGGGTCGAAGCCGGGTTCGGCGAAGAAGAAGTAGCTCAGACCGGGGAGGCCGGCGCACATCCATGCACGTCACGCATCTGTCGCTGGCCGACTTCCGGTCGTACGCCCGGATCGAGGTGCCCCTCGATCCGGGCGTCACCGCGTTCGTGGGGGCGAACGGGCAGGGCAAGACCAATCTCGTCGAGGCGGTCGGCTATCTGGCGTCCCTCGGCAGCCACCGGGTGTCGTCGGACGCGCCGCTGGTGCGCGCGGGCGCCGAGCGCGCGGTGATCAGGGCCTCGGTCACCCAGGGGGAGCGGTCCCAGCTGGTCGAGATCGAGCTGAATCCCGGCCGGGCCAACCGGGCCAGGATCAACAGGTCCTCGCAGGTCAGGCCGCGCGATGTGCTGGGGATCGTCCGGAGCGTGCTGTTCGCCCCGGAGGATCTCGCGCTGGTGAAGGGCGACCCGGGTGAGCGCCGCAAATTCCTCGACGAGCTGATCACCGCCAGGTCGCCCCGGATGGCCGGGGTGCGCTCCGACTACGACCGGGTGCTGCGCCAGCGCAACACGCTGCTGAAGTCGGCCGCCATGGCCCGGCGGCACGGCGGGCGCGGGGCCGACCTCTCGACGCTGGACGTGTGGGACCAGCATCTGGCCCGGGTCGGCGCCGAACTGCTGGCGCAGCGTGCCGATCTGATCGCCGTGCTCCAGCCGCTGACGGACAAGGCGTACGAGCAGGTGGCGCCCGGGGGCGGCCCGGTGGCGCTGGAGTACCGCTCGTCGGCCGTCGGGGACGGCGAGGGCCTGGGCGACGGACCGCAGGGGCGCGACGAGCTGTACGAGCGGCTGCTGGTGGCGCTGGCGGAGGTGCGCAAGCAGGAGATCGAGCGGGGTGTGACGCTGATCGGCCCGCACCGTGACGATCTCGTGCTGAAGCTGGGGCGGCTGCCGGCCAAGGGGTACGCCAGCCACGGTGAGTCCTGGTCGTACGCGCTGGCACTGCGGCTGGCCTCGTACGACCTGCTGCGCGCCGAGGGGAACGAGCCGGTGCTGGTGCTGGACGACGTGTTCGCCGAGCTGGACAGCAAACGGCGCGAGCGGCTGGCCGAGCTGGTGGTCCCGGGCGAGCAGGTGCTGGTGACGGCCGCAGTGGACGACGACGTGCCGGGAGTGCTCAAGGGCACCCGGTTCCTGGTCGCCGACGGGACCGTGGAGCGCGCGTGAGCGGCCGCAGGAGCGAGCCCGAGCTGCCCGAGCCGGGCAGCGGACCGGCCGCAGGACCCGGCCCCGGAGGGGCCGCGACCCCCGCACCCGCCGAGTCGTCCGGCGTCGACCTGGCGCGGGTGGCGCTGCGCGCGGCGAAGGAGCAGGCACGCGCCCGTGGGGCGGCGGCCCAGCAGAAGAAGGATTCGCGCAGGGGCGGCGGGCTGCGCTCCGGGGCCCGTGCGGACGGGCGTGACCCGCTGCCGCTGGGCGCGGCGATCAACCGGCTGATCACGGAGCGCGGCTGGGAGACCCCGGCCGCGGTCGGCGGCGTGATGGGCCGGTGGCCGCAGATCGTCGGGGACGACGTGGCCAACCACTGTGTGCCGGAGCGCTACGACGAGGACGAGCGGATCCTGACCGTGCAGTGCGACTCGACGGCCTGGGCGACGCAGCTGCGGCTGCTGACGCCCCGGCTGGTGGCCCGGCTGAACGAGGACCTGGGGCACGGAACCGTACGCGTGATCAAGGTGCTCGGCCCGCAGGGACCGCCGCAGCGCTACGGCCGGCTCCGCGCGCCGGGCAGCAAGGGCCCCGGCGACACGTACGGCTGAGCCGGCCGCCGGCCCTGCCGCCCCGCCGACCTCCGACCGCCGTCGGCTTCGCCCGGCGACCCCTGTGTGACCTGGGAAGACGCCCGGGAAGATTGAGGCGTCCCTCACCGTGGCGAGAGGTTGACAGTGCGAAGCGCTCAATGCCCGTGTGAGCCTCTTGGAGCCCCTTCCCGAATGTGGGGAGTCGGAGGGCGCTGATTCAGGGCGGCACATGCGGACTCAGGTACCCGCAAACCCCCATTCGGGTCGGCGCTACCGGTAGACTGATGGTAAATCCCGCTGTGCTTGCGGGAACCGTCAACAGATGCTGACACAAGCCGAACGACGCAGCCGCTCCCGCTTGCACGGAGAACGGCCTGCGCTGTGCCAGAAAGGGCGCTTCGTGGCCGATTCCGGCAACCCCCATGAGAAGACACCGTCCGCTGCGACCGGCGAGCACGGCGAGGTGACTGCCTCGTACAACGCCAGTGCGATCACCGTGCTGGAAGGGCTGGACGCGGTCCGCAAGCGGCCCGGTATGTACATCGGCTCGACCGGTGAGCGTGGCCTTCATCACCTGGTGTACGAGGTCGTCGACAACTCCGTCGACGAAGCGCTCGCCGGGCACGCGGACACCATCGACGTGACGATCCTCGCCGACGGCGGGGTGCGCGTGATCGACAACGGCCGCGGTATCCCCGTCGGCATCGTGCCGTCCGAAGGCAAGCCGGCCGTCGAGGTCGTGCTGACGGTGCTGCACGCGGGCGGCAAGTTCGGCGGCGGCGGCTACGCCGTCTCCGGTGGTCTGCACGGCGTCGGTGTCTCGGTCGTCAACGCGCTGTCCTCGCGGGTGTCCGTCGAGGTCAAGACCGAGGGACACCGCTGGACGCAGGACTACAAGCTCGGCGTTCCGACGGCTCCGCTGGCGCAGAACGAGGAGACGGACGAGACGGGCACGACCGTCACGTTCTGGGCCGACCCCGACGTCTTCGAGACGACCGAGTACTCGTTCGAGACGCTGTCGCGCCGCTTCCAGGAGATGGCCTTCCTCAACAAGGGCCTGACGCTGACGCTGACGGACGAGCGCGAGTCGGCGAAGGCGGCGGTGGCCGCGGACGTCGCGGGCGCCGACGCGGCGGCCGAGGAGGCCGCTGCCGAGCAGCAGGCCCGTACGGTGACGTACTTCTACGAGGGCGGCATCGTCGACTTCGTGAAGTACCTGAACTCCCGCAAGGGCGAGCTGATCCACCCGACGGTCATCGACATCGAGGCCGAGGACAAGGACCGGCTGCTCTCGGTCGAGATCGCGATGCAGTGGAACGCGCAGTACAGCGAGGGTGTGTACTCCTTCGCCAACACGATCCACACGCACGAGGGCGGTACGCACGAAGAGGGCTTCCGCGCGGCGATGACCGGTCTGGTCAACCGCTACGCGCGCGAGAAGAAGTTCCTGCGCGAGAAGGACGACAACCTCGCCGGCGAGGACATCCGCGAGGGTCTGACGGCGATCATCTCGGTGAAGCTGGGCGAGCCGCAGTTCGAGGGCCAGACGAAGACCAAGCTCGGCAACACCGAGGCGAAGACGTTCGTGCAGAAGATCGTGCACGAGCATCTGACGGACTGGTTCGACCGCAACCCGAACGAGGCGGCGGACATCATCCGCAAGTCGATCCAGGCCGCCACGGCCCGGGTCGCCGCCCGTAAGGCGCGGGACCTGACCCGTCGTAAGGGGCTGCTGGAGAGCGCCTCGCTGCCCGGCAAGCTGAGCGACTGTCAGTCCAACGACCCGTCGAAGTGCGAGATCTTCATCGTCGAGGGTGACTCCGCCGGCGGCTCGGCGAAGTCCGGCCGTAACCCGATGTACCAGGCGATCCTGCCCATCCGCGGCAAGATCCTGAACGTCGAGAAGGCGCGGATCGACAAGATCCTGCAGAACACCGAGGTGCAGGCGCTGATCTCGGCCTTCGGCACGGGTGTGCACGAGGACTTCGACATCGAGAAGCTCCGCTATCACAAGATCATCCTGATGGCGGACGCCGACGTCGACGGACAGCACATCAACACGCTGCTGCTGACGTTCCTGTTCCGCTTCATGCGCCCGCTGGTCGAGGCCGGCCATGTGTATCTCTCCCGGCCGCCGCTCTACAAGATCGGCTGGGGCAGGGACGACTTCGAGTACGCCTACTCCGACCGGGAGCGCGACGCCCTGATCGAGCTGGGCAAGCAGAACGGCAAGCGGGTCCGCGAGAACTCGATCCAGCGCTTCAAGGGTCTGGGCGAGATGAACGCAGAGGAACTGCGGATCACCACGATGGACATCGACCACCGGGTGCTCGGCCAGGTCACCCTGGACGACGCGGCCCAGGCCGACGACCTGTTCTCGGTGCTGATGGGCGAGGACGTCGAGGCCCGGCGCTCCTTCATCCAGCGCAACGCCAAGGACGTCCGCTTCCTCGACATCTGAGTCGGCCTCAGCTGACGGATTCGACAAGGCCGAAAGGAACATTGACCAGCAATGGCCGACGACAACGCCCCCCACAACGCTGACAACGCCGACGAGGCGGGTACGCCTGACTCGTCGGCGAGCCCGACCCCCGGTATGCCCGGCTCCCCTGTCGTCTCGGAGACGGTGCAGGTGGAGGGTCTGGCCCTGCGCGTCGAGCCGGTCGGGCTCGAGACGGAGATGCAGCGCTCGTACCTCGACTACGCGATGTCCGTCATCGTCTCGCGAGCGCTGCCGGACGTACGGGACGGTCTCAAGCCCGTGCACCGCCGCGTGCTGTACGCGATGTACGACGGCGGCTACCGGCCCGAGAAGGGCTTCTACAAGTGCGCCCGCGTCGTCGGTGACGTCATGGGTACGTACCACCCGCACGGTGACTCGTCGATCTACGACGCACTGGTGCGCCTGGCCCAGCCGTGGTCGATGCGGATGCCGCTGGTGGACTCCAACGGCAACTTCGGCTCTCCCGGCAACGACCCCGCCGCCGCCATGCGGTACACCGAGTGCAAGATGATGCCGCTGTCCATGGAGATGGTCAGGGACATCGACGAGGAGACCGTCGACCTCACCGACAACTACGACGGCCGTAACAAAGAGCCGGTCGTGCTGCCGGCCCGTTTCCCGAACCTGCTGGTCAACGGCTCCGCCGGGATCGCGGTCGGGATGGCGACCAACATCCCGCCGCACAATCTGCGCGAGGTAGCGGCCGGTGCGCAGTGGGCGCTGGAGCACCCCGAGGCCAGTCACGAGGAGCTGCTCGACGCGCTGATCGAGCGCATCAAGGGCCCCGACTTCCCCTCGGGCGCGCTGGTCGTGGGGCGCAACGGCATCGAGGACGCGTACCGCACGGGCCGCGGCTCGATCACGATGCGCGCGGTTGTCGCCGTCGAGGAGATCCAGAACCGGCAGTGTCTCGTCGTCACCGAACTGCCGTACCAGACCAACCCGGACAATCTCGCCCAGAAGATTGCCGACCTGGTCAAGGACGGCAAGGTCGGCGGGATCGCCGACGTCCGTGACGAGACGTCGTCGCGCACCGGCCAGCGGCTGGTCATCGTCCTGAAGCGGGACGCGGTCGCCAAGGTCGTCCTGAACAACCTGTACAAGCACACCGATCTGCAGAGCAACTTCAGCGCGAACATGCTGGCGCTGGTGGACGGCGTGCCGCGCACCCTGTCGCTGGACGCGTTCATCCGGCACTGGGTGACGCACCAGATCGAGGTCATCGTCCGCCGTACGCGCTTCCGGCTGCGCAAGGCCGAGGAGCGGGCGCACATCCTGCGTGGACTGCTCAAGGCGCTCGACGCGATCGACGAGGTCATCGCGCTGATCCGGCGCAGCGACACGGTCGAGACCGCGCGCGAGGGCCTGATGGGCCTGCTGGAGATCGACGAGATCCAGGCCAACGCGATCCTGGAGATGCAGCTGCGCCGGCTCGCCGCGCTGGAGCGGCAGAAGATCGTCGCCGAGCACGACGAACTTCAGGCCAAGATCAACGAGTACAACGCGATCCTGGCATCGCCGGAGAAGCAGCGGCAGATCGTCAGCGAGGAGCTGGCCGTCATCGTCGACAAGTTCGGCGACGACCGGCGCTCCAAGCTGGTGCCCTTCGACGGTGACATGTCCATCGAGGACCTGATCGCCGAGGAGGACATCGTCGTCACGATCAGCCGTGGCGGCTATGTGAAGCGTACGAAGACCGACGACTACCGCTCGCAGAAGCGCGGCGGCAAGGGCGTGCGGGGCACGAAGCTGAAGGAGGACGACATCGTCGACCACTTCTTCGTGTCGACGACCCACCACTGGCTGCTGTTCTTCACCAACAAGGGCCGCGTCTACCGGGCGAAGGCGTACGAACTGCCCGACGCGGGACGCGAGGCGCGCGGCCAGCACGTGGCCAATCTGCTCGCTTTCCAGCCGGACGAGCAGATCGCGGAGATCCTCGCGATCCGGGATTACGAGGCCGCCCCGTATCTCGTTCTGGCCACCAAGGCGGGACTGGTCAAGAAGACCTCGCTCAAGGACTACGATTCACCGCGGTCGGGGGGTGTCATCGCGATCAACCTCCGGGAGACGGAGGCGGGTGGCGACGACGAGCTGATCGGCGCCGAGCTGGTGTCCGCCGAGGACGATCTGCTGCTCATCAGCCGTAAGGCGCAGTCGATCAGGTTCACCGCGACGGACGACGCCCTGCGGCCGATGGGCCGTGCCACCTCAGGTGTCAAGGGCATGAGTTTCCGTGAGGGAGACGAACTGCTCTCGATGAATGTGGTCAGGCCCGGTACCTTCGTCTTCACGGCGACGGACGGCGGGTACGCGAAGCGGACCCCCATCCGGGAGTACCGCGTCCAGGGCCGT